>NZ_JBBMEX010000002.1:0-357090 GCF_040096355.1 Maccoyibacter intestinihominis | reverse complement strand
GTGCATCTTTCGATGCTGTTCTTTGAATTATTCTCTCTGAATCTTTCAAGGTTATTTCACTGTTCAGTTATCAAGGTCCTCTGTCCTGCTGTCTTACGCGACAACTTCTATATCCTATCACAGCTTTCTGCGTTTGTCAACAGGTTTTTTCATTTTTTTATTTCTCAGCACCACGCTCTTGCGCGGTGGAACTTTATAATAGCACCATGTATCGTCATATGTCAAGCACTTTTTTGATTTTTTTCTATTTTTTTCAATTTTTCATCTTTTTTCTACAAATTCATCTATTCTGGAAGCTCCAGATGCACTCTCTCCGTCTTTGGCATGGTTGCATTCCCTGATAAGATCTCCTGTTCCTCTCGTTTGAGTCCACGATAGATTTTCCGGTAATCTCTCTGCGTAAAATTTTCAAAACGCCACGCTTCTTCTTCCTGTGGCAGACCGACACCTTCTTCTTTTGCTCCCAGTGTGATCGTTTTTCCTGCCTGCTTGCCTGACCATACGCCTCCGTTTTCATAAAGTGTATCCAGCGCTTCGGTCACAGCTCCTTTTAAGTTTTTTCCGGCAGACGTCAGAACAGTTGGTGATACCGCTGACTGATCGGCATCTACTCCGATTACTTTCCCATCCAATTCTTCTGCTGTCTGCATCACGGAAACAGATGCGCCCCCATTACAGGCAAAGATCACCTGTACTCCATCTTCGTACCATTCCTTACTTTTCTGCTGCACTTCATCGGACGGTAAAAATGTGTCTGTATACTGATATTTTAATGTAATTTCCCGTTCCATTTCCATAGCAGCATATTCTGCCCCCTGTATAAAGCCACTTCCATATCGCTGGACGGGTGCGATCTCTTTTCCTCCAAGAAAACCTAACCTGGTATAGCCTTCGCAAACGGCTGCATAACCGGCAAGGTATCCCGCTTCTTCTTCCCGAAACAGAATACAATGCACATTGGATGCAAGTTCCGCCTTTTGTCCTGATTTACGCGGTTTTGCATCCAACATTAAAAATTGTATTTTCGGATACTCATTCTGCATATGGGCAATCACCTCTTCAAAGGGATATCCCTGTGAAATAATGATCTTTGCTCCCTTTTTGGCGGCAGTCCGCACTGCTTCCTCCCGTGCCTGCCTTGTATCATTTGCCGGCCGGTAATAGCTATAGGTGATCCGGTTCTCATCCGCATACTCTGCGATGCCCTCCCAGCTGCTCTCATGAAAGCCGGAATCATCCAATTCACCTTCACCGCTTATAAAGGCGATCTCGTAGGTTCCGTCCTTACTGATACTTTCATCTGCGGAATTCTCCTCTGCCTGCTGCCTGTTTTTTTCTTCTTTGACACCACAGGCGCTTAAGCTGACCGCCATAAGGAATATGAGTGTCCCTTTTATTTTTTGTTTTATATATCGATGTTTCATGATCTTACCCTCCTTTTTTTCTTCGGTACGGTAAAATCAGTTGACTTCTAACTTTCTTTCTGAATCTTTACTAATCTGCTGGTGCCAAGACGATCTGCCCCAAGGCGGACAAATTCTTCTGCATCCTCAAAAGAAGATATCCCACCGGCTGCCTTGATCTTTATGTCCTTGCCGACATGCTTTGCAAAAAGCGCTATATCGACGGGTGTTGCTCCTGCTGTTGAAAAGCCGGTAGAAGTCTTGATATAGTCTGCTCCCGATACTGTAACGATTTCACACAGTTGTATTTTTTCCTCTTCGGTCAGAAGGCATGTTTCGATAATGACTTTTAAAATTTTTGTTCCACATGCTTTTTTTAACGTTCTGATCTCTTCTTCGATCTGTGCAAACTTTTTGTCTTTGACCCAGCCGATGTTGATGACCATATCGATTTCATCCGCACCATTTTTCAATGCATCCTCTGTCTCTGCTTTTTTTACCGCAGTAGTATTATATCCATTTGGAAAGCCAATAACCGTACAGACTGCCATCTGATCCTGTACATATGCTTTTGCCTCTTTTACATAGGATGGCGGAATACATATCGATGCGGTCTGATATTTTATCGCATCGTCACAAATTTCTTTGATTTCTTCCCATGTGGCCGTCTGTGCTAACAGTGTATGGTCCACTTTTTTTAATATTTCCTGTCTGTCCATATTTTTTCTCCTGTTTTTATTCTAATTCTTTCTGATTACTGTAAGATGTTTCTCATTGCTTCCTGCACATTCTCCACACCGATCAACCGGATTCCTTTCATGTCTTCAAGTCCTTTTAACGACACTTTTGGAAGAATACAGGTGGAAAATCCCAGTTTTTTCGCCTCTGCGACACGCTGCTTTGCCATGTTTACCGCACGGACTTCACCACTTAATCCCACTTCGCCAAAACAGATCACATCTTCCGGTATCGCACAGTCTTTGTAGCTGGATATCATGGCAAGTACAATCCCTAAATCCACTGCCGGCTCATTCATACGGATTCCGCCTGCAATATTGATATAAGCATCACAGGATGACATACTGAGTCCCAGCCTTTTTTCTAATACTGCCATCAGCAGATTGACTCTGTTGATATCGGTTCCGGCTGCTGTCCTTCTTGGGATTCCAAGATTGCTTCTGCAGACAAGTGCCTGTATCTCTAAAAGGATCGGTCGGCTTCCTTCCACGGAACAGGCTACCACAGAGCCTGACGCTCCTTTGGGTTTTCCGCTCAGCATATATTCTGACGGATTCTCCACCTCTACTAAACCGATATCCCGCATTTCAAATACTCCGATCTCATTTGTGGAGCCAAAACGGTTCTTAACTCCCCGCAAGATCCGATATGCCGCATACCGGTCTCCTTCAAAATAAAGCACCGTATCTACCATATGTTCTAAAACCCTAGGCCCTGCAACCACTCCTTCTTTTGTTACATGACCGACGATAAAAATCGAAATATTCATCCCTTTTGCAATCTGCATCAGCACCGATGTGGATTCACGCACCTGCGAGACACTTCCCGGTGCGGAGGATACATTTTCATTGTACATAGTCTGTATCGAATCTATGATGACAACTTTTGGTTTTTCCTGACGGATGACTTCCTGAATGATATCTAAATTGGTTTCACAAAGAATTGCAAGAGATGTTCCGAATTCTCCCATACGTTCCGCCCTTAATTTTATCTGCTGCAACGATTCCTCTCCCGAAATATAGAGTATTTTTTCTTTGCCCACCGAAAGATTCCGGCAGACCTGCAACAGCAGTGTAGATTTTCCGATTCCCGGATCTCCTCCGACTAAAACTAAAGAACCCGGAACGATCCCGCCTCCTAAGACACGGTCAAGTTCTAAAAATCCCGTTCCCATACGGCTCTGCTCTTCCACGGAGATATCTGAAATGTGGCTGACCTTTGCAGCAGATGCCTGCTTTCTTACTTTTTCTGTCTGTTTTTTATCTATGACTTCTTCTACAAATGTATTCCATTCTTTGCAGCCCGGACACTGCCCCATCCACTTTGAGGACTCATATCCACAGGACTGACAAAAGTATACGGATGTTTTTCCTTTTGCCATACTACTCCTTTCCTATAGAGCGAAAAAGACCCGAATTCTCGGGTCTTCTGACGTTTCTTTTAACATTTTTCCACTTTGACAGCTACCTGGCTGACTACATCTAACTCTACGCTCAGGCTTAACTTTCCGCCTAAATTCGTCTTCATTTTTCCCATGTTGCTGCCGTCAATGAATATCTCATATTCTGCATTTTCTTCTAATTCCAGAGTAATCTGCGCATCCTCCGGTCCTTCTACTGAAAAACTGACTCCGTTATCTGTCACAGAAAGCTCGGTTACTGCCGTTCCCGGTACAGATTCATATACAAACATTCCGTTTCGTTCTAATTTGGTGATCTCATGAAAGGTCTTTACTTTGTATAAATCACCGTCATGCTCAAAGTTGTCCAGCTTTGCCTTTTTATCCAAAGTATAATCACCAAAACTGATGGTTCCGTCTTTTTCTGTGCGAATCAATTCGCTGATTGCTCCCATTTCTTTCTTCTCCTCCTGTAAGTGAACTGCTTATATGATCATTATATAATATTTCAGTCTGTGTGGCTAGTAATTTTGTAAATTTTACGATACTACTTTTGAAACATTATGGTTGTACTTCTTTGCTTTTTGGCACTTCAAATACAATTTCTTTTTTCTTTAGTCCGACCTCTACCCGGTCGCCTCTTTTGATCCTGCCTGCTAAAATCTCTTCTGCAAGTGCATCTTCGATCTTACTCTGGATCATCCGGCGCAACGGACGTGCTCCGTATTTCGGGTCATATGCTGTTTCAACAATATAGGCTTTGACGGAATCACGGATATGCAGCTCGATCTCCATCTGTGTCCTGCAGCGCTCCACTAATGTCTTCGCTAACAGTGTAACGATCTGCTTCATGTCTTCTTTCGTAAGGGCATGGAATACAATGGTCTCATCAATACGATTTAAAAATTCCGGCTTGAAGATCCTTCTGACCTCTTCCATAACACCCTGCTTCATATATTCGTAATTCTGTTTTTCATCATCCTGCGAACCAAAACCCAAGTGTTTTGGCGAAACGATCGACTGTGCTCCTGCATTGGAGGTCATGATAATGATGGTATTTTTAAAATCTACTTTTCTTCCCTGGGCATCCGTGATGTGTCCATCGTCTAAGACCTGTAATAAAATATTGAATACATCCGGATGGGCCTTTTCTATCTCATCAAACAATACGACCGAATATGGGTTTCTGCGTACTTTTTCACTCAGCTGTCCTCCTTCGTCATATCCGACATATCCCGGAGGAGAGCCTACCATTTTAGAGACACTGTGCTTTTCCATATATTCGGACATATCTACACGGATCATTGCCTGCTCGTTTCCAAAAACTGCTTCTGCCAGTGCTTTGGATATCTCGGTCTTTCCAACTCCTGTCGGTCCTAAAAACAGGAAGGAACCGATCGGACGATTCGGGTCTTTTAATCCTACTCTTCCACGGCGGACTGCTTTTGCCACAGCACTTACCGCCTCTTCCTGTCCTATAACTCTTTTGTGCAGTGTTTTCTCTAATTTTGCAAGTTTTGCACTTTCATCTGCCGTTAATTTTTTCACAGGGATTTTTGTCCAGGAGGACACTACCTCTGCAATTTCGTTTTCGTTGACTAACGGCTCTTTCTTCTCGGCATCTTTATGATATTTTTTTATCTGCTTTGCATGCCTTTTTAAGAGTTCTTCTTTTTCTTCACGGGCTGCTTTTGCATCTCCTAAACGAAGTCCGCGGACTGCTTCTTCTAAAATGATATCCAGTTCACGGATACGCTGCTCTGTTTCTTTCATCTGTTTTGGTGTCTTAAAGCTTCCAAGCCGCACTCTGGAAGCCGCCTCATCCATGAGATCAATGGCTTTATCCGGCAGATTCCGGTCATTGATGTAGCGCTCTGACATCTGTACGGCTGCACGGATTCCCTCATCGGTAATCTTTACATGATGATGTGCTTCATACTGCGGGCGCAGTCCGGTTAATATTGCCACTGCCTGCTCTTCATCCGGTTCTTCCACCGTAACCGGCTGAAAACGCCGTTCTAATGCCGCATCTTTTTCGATATATTTTCGATACTCTTCGATCGTTGTTGCTCCGATCAACTGTATCTCGCCTCTTGCTAACGACGGTTTTAATATATTCGATGCATCTATGGCCCCTTCTGCTCCACCGGCTCCTATGATGGTATGCAGCTCATCGATGAACAACAGTATATTTCCTGCTTTTTTTACTTCTGCAAGAACTTTTTTGATCCGTTCTTCAAATTCTCCACGATATTTAGAACCGGCAACCATACCTGACAGGTCTAAGGTTACCACACGTTTGTTCAATACACTGTCCGGCACCATTCCGGATACGATATTCTGTGCAAGACCTTCTACTACCGCTGTCTTTCCTACGCCCGGCTCTCCGATCAGACACGGATTGTTCTTGCTTCTTCTGCTCAGGATCTGAATGACACGCTGCATCTCTTCTTCCCGTCCGATCACCGGATCTAATCCACCTTCTTTGGCAAGCTGTGTCAAATCTCTCGAATACTGGTTTAAGGTTGGTGTTGCTTCTAAATTCTTCTTCTTTGCTAATTTTCCATTCTGAAATTCATCCTTATGGAGACTGACATCCTCTCCCATTGCCGTCAAGGTCTCTACATAGAGTCTTTGCAGATTTACTCCTAAGGTATTTAAAAGACGAACTGCTGCACAGTCGGCTTCTTTGATCAATGCAATTAACAGATGCTCTGTTCCTACTTTTTCATTTTTAAAACGCTCTGCCTCTTTTGCTGCGTTCTCAAGCACTCTTATGGTTCTTGGAGAATAGCCTCCTGCATCTGCTGTGATCACGTTTCCGGATGGCGCGATCAGGTTCTCGATCAATTCTAATATCCGCTCTTCATCTACACCGGCAGAACTTAAAACCTTCGCTGCTGCTCCGCTTCCTTCGCCCAGGAGTCCTATTAACAGGTGCTCTGTTCCGATATAGCTGTGATGCATGGATCTGGATGCTTTTTTTGCGATCTCTAATACCTTTTCTGCTTTTTTTGTATATGGTTTCTGCATACTATGCCTCTCTTTTATAAGTCATTTAAATCTATGATCTCTATATCACTTTCGTATTTTTTCTTTACCGGTTTTTCCTGCGGTTCATTCTTTGGTGCCTTTGGATATTCCTTTTGCGGTTCCTCGTCCGGCTCCTCATCAAAATAGTATTCGTCAGACTCTTCGTCTGTATCCTCGTCAAAGAAATCTTCCTCCGGTTCCTGATCTAAATCCTCATCAAAGAAATCCTCGTCCGGTTCTTCTTCGTCATACTCGTCTCTTGGGTTTCTAGGTCCTTTTAACAGGGTATTGATCAAAAGAATCACCAATACTGCAATGATAATGATCAATACGGCAATGATCATACAGTATTTTGTCTTCATGCTTTTCATTTCCTGCTTTAATTCTTCATACTGCGTACTCTGAGAATTATCCTGACTCTCCGAAGAAGTATCGGTTACCTGCTGCTCTTCTCCATCTGTCGGTGTCTCTTCCTGACTACTCTGTACTTCATATGCCTGATATGTCTTATCTGTAGTCTGATACTCATACCATCCCTTTTGACCTTCACTGTTCATAGCATAGATCAGGCAGGTGTCTGCACCGTCCTGCTGATAAACCTGTATCGTTCCTTTTTCAAATTCCATAGAGGTCTCGGCATAGCTCTCCGGAGCCTGTGCACCATCCATCATGCTCTGTGGCATTGCAATGATATAATCATTCCCATTTTCAATTCGGATAAACGGATATACACTCTGGTCTGCATCGTTATAGATATGATATGCCGCTGCTCCTGTCTTCTGATTCAACAGACAGATCAGTTTGATATCTGCTTTGCTGAATTTCAATCCTTTATACTGTCTTCCCTGACATTCTACCTTTGTCTCTGTAAAATCTTTTGGATATTTATTTGGATTCAGATTTTCCGTAACCACTAAATCTGCTCCATTTACGGTAAATCTTGCATTGTTTGCCGTTGTATTGGCTGTTGTCGTTGTAGTTGTTTTATTGCCTGTTGCAAAAGCGGTCATAATTCCCATATCTGATGCCGCAATAGACAATCCCATCACTACTGCCAGTCCTATTCCAAGCCATTTCTTTTTTCTGATCCTACTCATAAGTATATGCCTCCATATAAAATCTCATATCTGATTTTTTTTCTATTTTAGAACATCCTTATTATAGGAAATTATGTAGATTTCTGTCAACCTAAATATCGTGACGCTTTTGTGTCCTGATTTCCCGCAAAAGCAGGATTCCCCAAATCAATACACTAAGCAGCAAATAAGTACCAACCATTCCCTTTTTACTCCATTGGCAGATATCTGCACCGGTCAATACCGCAAACACTGCAATGATCCCGATCCCTCCTGTAAATGCGGTAAGTGCCGTCACAAAAAGTGTCTCTAAATCTACCCCCTGTTTTTCTTTTTTATATTTGTAATCTATGATCCCTGCTGTCATCTCTTATTCCTCCTTTTTGTATGCCATGACTTCCCACGGAAAGCATGCCTTATCGTCAATGTATACGTCTGCGTAAATCTTTCTCGAATCGCTTCCGTATTTTTCTAAAATCTCATCTGTATTCCGGTTGACTTTGTCAAATTCCAGTCCGAACTCTTCGCACCACTGTACTGCCTGCTCTAATTCCCTGCCACACCTGCAGGTCCAGAGAATGATCCGGCAGCCCTCTCTTTTTAATGCCTTTAACAGTTCTATCAATGGTAGGTTGGGCTTTCCGATATCCGGATAACAATCGCTGCACAGCGTTCCATCAAAATCCACCGCTATGATCTCATATTTTTTCATGGCTTCTCTCCTGTTAATCTTCGATGTAATCGCGATAATCTTCCTCATCTGCAAATAACATATATTTTCCATTCACATATCCCATGTAACCGTCTGATACAACATATCCTTTCATAAAATACATCTCCTTTCGTCTGCCTTCTTTTGTTCTCCCCTTCGTCTTGAGATTATTTTATGATATAAGGTGTCCAAAAAAACGGACTTGGTTGTATCAAAACAAAAAAGTCCCCATATACCAGATTTCTTTTTCTGATATATGGGGACTCTGCTCAATCACTATGACCAGATTTTTTGTATAACTTCTTTTAATTCCAAAGGCTTTTCGATCCGCGGCACTTCGTCTTCTATTTCGCCAAAGCCGTACGCTGCGTGGATAAACTTTACTCCCGCCGCCTTACTCGCATCATAATCTCCCTGGATGTCTCCGACATAGACCGCATCCTCTAAATGGTTTCTCTCTGCCACAAGACGGATATTCTCTCCTTTTGGAACCTCATTCATGCCAAAACACTGTATGTCATCGATGTACTTTCCAAATCCATAATGCTCTAAAAAGGCTTCGATATAACCACACTGACAGTTACTTACAATTGCTAAAAAATATTCTTTTTTCAGATCGGCAAGCATCTGTTCAATGCCCGGATACAGTTTCGCTCCCTTTTCCCGTAAATAGGCATTTTCCACTTTACAACAGTCTTCTAAAAGCTGGTTCTGTTCCGCTTTCGAAAGCTCCGGGAACAGTGCCTCGATCAGCTCGTCCATCGGTTTTCCCATGACACGCATAAAGTCTTCCTTTGTCAGAACCTTATCCGTGATCGTCGATGCTTGGATGGCTTCCTGCCAGGAATGTGCCACTTCTTCGGACGCATCCCAGAGCGTTCCGTCCATGTCAAAAATGATTCCTCGTTTCATATCCAAACCACATCCCTATGCTTCGTCAATTGCCTTTCCAATATCATGACGCATATATTTATTGGAAAATTCTACCCATTCCGTTGCTTTATATGCATTTGCGCGTGCTTCTTTTAAGTCTGCACCTTTTGCGGTTACACCTAAGACACGTCCGCCGTTGGTTACGATCTTTCCGTCTTTCCATGCAGTTCCGGCATGGAAACAGTAGTATCCTTCTTCTTTTTCAAATCGCTCTAAACCGGAGATCTCTTTTCCTTTTTCATAAGATACCGGATAACCGTCAGAAGCTAATACCACACAGACTGCCGCATTATCTTCAAACTGCAGATCGATCTCATCAAGTCTGCCATCCACACATGCCTCCATCACATCAATGATGTCATTTTTCATGCGAGGCAGTACTACCTGTGCCTCCGGGTCACCAAAACGTGCATTATATTCTAACACCTTTGGTCCGTCCTCTGTCAGCATCAGTCCGAAGAAAATAACTCCGACAAATGGCCTTCCCTCTGCCGCCATGGCATCCACGGTTGCCTGATAAACATATTTTTTACAAAATTCATCCACTTCTTTGGTATAGAACGGACTTGGTGAAAATGTTCCCATTCCTCCGGTGTTGAGTCCTTTGTCTCCATCCTGTGCACGCTTGTGATCCTGTGCAGAAGACATGATCTTGATGGTCTTTCCATCCACAAAGGAAAGTACGGAAACCTCACGTCCTGTCATAAACTCCTCAATAACCATATGATTTCCGGCATCACCGAATTTCTTATCTAACATGATCTCTTTGACTCCGGCTTTTGCCTCTTCTAAGGTATTACAGATCAACACTCCCTTTCCAAGAGCTAATCCATCTGCCTTTAATACGATCGGCATTTTTGCGGTCTCTAAATAAGCCAGTGCTTTATCCGCATCGTCAAAGTTCTCATATCCTGCTGTCGGGATATTGTATTTTTTCATCAGGTCTTTTGAAAAAGCCTTGCTGCCTTCTAAGATAGCTGCGTTTTTACGAGGGCCAAAGACTTTTAATCCCTCTGCTTCAAATACATCTACCACTCCGCCGACTAACGGATCATCCATTCCGATAATGGTAAAGTCAATCTCTTTCTCTTTTGCAAATGCTGCTAATTTTTCAAATTCCATTGCTCCGATCGGTACACATTCTGCGATCTGACCGATTCCGGCATTGCCCGGAGCACAATATATCTTATCAACTCTTGCGCTTTTTGCACAGGAATATGCGATTGCATGTTCACGTCCGCCACTTCCTACGATCAATACCTTCATGTTGTTTCCTCCTGTATCTATTCTTCTACAACTGCTTTTTTGTCTTTTACAGTTACTTTTCCGTTTGCGATCAGATGGATCGCCCTCGGTAAAATCTCCCATTCTGCCTGTTCCATCACACGCCGCTGCAGGATTTCCGGTGTGTCTCCGTTTTGAACCTCTACTGCTTTTTGCAGGATGATCGGGCCGGTATCAGTTCCTTCATCCACAAAATGCACGGTTGCTCCGGTGACTTTGACTCCTCTTGCTAACGCACCCTCATGCACCTTTAAACCATAATAACCGGTTCCGCAAAAAGACGGGATCAAAGATGGATGGATATTGATGATGCGGTTCTCATATTTTTGTATCATTGCAGGCGGGATGACTACTAAAAAGCCCGCGAGTACCACTAAATCCACCTGATAGCTGTCTAATGTTTTTAAAAATTCCTGATTGAACTGCTCACGGTTTTCGTAATCTTTCGGAGAAACACAGACTGCCTCAATGCCTGCCTGTTTCGCTCTCTCTAATGCGTAAGCATTTTTATTATTGCTGATGACCACTGCAATCTCGGTATTTGTGATCACGCCTTCTGCTATTTTATCTATGATCGCCTGAAGATTTGTTCCTCCTCCAGACACCAGTACCGCTATTTTTAGCATAAAGTAACTCCTTTTTCTCCGTCCTCGATTTTTCCTACGACATACGGAGTCTCTCCTGCTGCTTTGACTGCTTCCATGGTCTTATCTACATCTGCCGGATCCACTGCTAAGATCATGCCAAGTCCCATATTGTATGTATTGTACATCATCTGCTCTGCAATCTCCCCTTCTCTTGCAAGCATTTTAAAGATTGCCGGAATTTCGTAGCTGTCCTTTTCTACAACTGCACACTTTCCTTCCGGTAACATTCTTGGAATATTCTCATAAAAACCGCCACCTGTGATATGGCTGCATGCTTTGATGCGCACGCCTGCATCCTTGATGCTGCGAAGTGCTTTGACATAAATTTTTGTCGGAGCGATCAATGCTTCACCAAGCGTCGTTCCTAACTCCTCATGATAGGTATCTAAGGTCTTTTTATCCATGGAGAACACCTTGCGTACCAGTGAAAATCCATTGGAGTGTACACCGGAGGATGCCATTCCGATCAACACATCACCCGCTTTGACATCTTTACCTGTAATAATATCTTTTTCATCTACGATTCCTACTGCAAATCCTGCTAAATCATACTCATCTTCCGGATAAAATCCCGGCATCTCTGCGGTCTCGCCACCGATCAATGCAGCATTTGACTGCTTGCATCCTTCTGCCACACCGCTTACGATCGATGCGATCTTTTCCGGATAATTCTTTCCACATGCAATATAATCAAGGAAAAACAGTGGCTCACCACCGGCACATGCGATGTCATTGACACACATTGCCACACAGTCAATTCCTACACTGTCATGCTTGTCCATAATAAACGCCAGCTTTAATTTTGTTCCAACTCCATCTGTCCCTGATACTAAAGTTGGTTTTTCCATATTTTTAAATGCTTCCATTGAAAACGCACCGGAGAAACCGCCAAGATTTGTCAATACTTCTTTTCTCATGGTCTCCTGCACATGTTTTTTCATCAATTCCACTGATCTGTAACCTGCTTCAATATCTACACCGGCATTCTTGTAATCCATCTTTTTTCCTCCTGAATATCCTGATTCTGTATCACTGTATCTTCCGCACGATCGCGGTTTTATGTCACTGTCCTTATTGTACAAAAAAAACGCTAAAAAAGCCAATAGTATTTTATTATTGGTTTTATTAGCGTGGCTAATTAATCTATGTGGTAAGTTTTGTTTTTCTTATAAAATATTGTAAGAAATTTTTCCCGGTTATCCTTCTATCCCCTCTGTTGCTGAGGCAACGACATCGGATACCTCCATGATCTCCGGGGTACCACCACCGTATTCTGCATCGTTTGCCACTTCATCCGGGTCCGGATTTTCTTCTTTTTTTTCATCATCCCAAAGGGAATCATACTCTTCTTTCTTCTTATTTTCGTTCAGCACTGCCATATTCTTTGCTGCCATATACAGTTCCATGCTGTATTCCATCAGTTTTTTCTCATCGGAGGCTGGTACTTTTGCACCCTTCATGATCCTTCGTGCCACTTCCATGATCTTTATCATATCCTCTGAATATTCTTCCATGGCCTCGCCCTGCTGCTTAGAAACCTCTGCATTAAATAGTGCTGTATGCTGTGCCATGATCTGTTCCATGGTCTTGCTGTACTCTTCATATTTTTCTGAAACAGCACGATATGACAGGTCTAAGGTTACCGCCTCTTTGGCAAATTCCTCTTTTCCACTTGGGGTTGCCTTTATTTTTTCATCTAATGCTTTTTTCTGTTTTGCTAAAGACTTTTTCTCTTCCCAAAATTCACGCAGTGGTGCGGAATAAGTCTTTCTTGCTTCACCGATCTTCATATGATCACATCCTTGTCTGTGTTTTTGAACTGTCGTGTTCTTTGTAATATTTTTTATGATATGCTTTCTCATGTTTCTATCTATATCATATGTATCGACCGGATGCAGGAATTTGATTATATGAAAAACCAAAAAGAAGATACCTGCCCTGCAGCAGATATCTTCTCCTAAAGATCCTATTTCTATTTTTTACAACTCACAATTATTAACAGTTCTTGGGAACGGAATGACGTCACGGATATTACCCATTCCGGTCAGGTACATGACACAACGTTCAAATCCAAGGCCGAATCCTGCATGACGGGTGCTTCCGTATTTACGCAGATCTAAATAGAATCCGTAGTCTTCTTCGTTTAAACCAAGCTCTTTGATCCGTGCAAGCAGTTTGTCGTAATCATCTTCTCTCTGGCTTCCACCGATGATCTCACCAATGCCAGGTACTAAGCAGTCCATTGCTGCCACTGTCTTGCCATCCTCGTTTAACTTCATATAGAATGCTTTGATCTCCTTCGGATAATCGGTTACAAAGACCGGACGTTTGAACACTTCCTCTGTCAGATAACGCTCATGCTCTGTCTGTAAGTCACAGCCCCAGGATACCTTATATTCAAACTTGTCGTTGTTCTTCTCTAAAATCTCGATCGCCTCTGTATAGGTCACATGTCCAAAATCAGAATTTAACACATGGTTCAGGCGGTCTAACAGTCCCTTATCCACAAAACTGTTGAAGAAATTCATCTCTTCCGGTGCATGCTCTAACACATAACGGATCACATATTTTAACATGCTCTCTGCTAAGATCATATCATCCTTTAAATCTGCAAATGCGATCTCCGGCTCGATCATCCAGAACTCTGCTGCATGACGGGTCGTGTTGGAGTTCTCTGCACGGAAAGTCGGTCCGAATGTATAGATGTTTTTAAATGCCATCGCATATGTCTCACCGTTCAACTGTCCGCTTACCGTCAAATTGGTCGGCTTATTAAAGAAATCCTTTGTATAATCTACGGTACCGTCCTCGTTTGTCGGCACATTGTCTAAATCCAATGTGGTAACTTTAAACATCTCGCCTGCACCTTCACAGTCACTTCCCGTGATCAATGGAGTGTGAACATATACAAAGTCTCTCTCCTGGAAAAACTTATGGATCGCATATGCGGTTAAAGAACGTACACGGAAAACTGCCTCAAACGTATTGGTTCTTGCTCGCAGATGAGAAATTGTTCTTAAATACTCAAAACTGTGGCGTTTTTTCTGCAGTGGGTAATCCGGTGAAGACTGACCTTCAATGGCAACCTCCTCTGCCTGGATCTCAAATGGCTGTTTTGCCTGTGGGGTCGCTACTAATTTTCCGGTAACGATGATTGCCGCACCGACATTTAATTTTTCTACCTCTGCAAAATTTTCTAAGCCATCTGCATATACAATCTGTAATGGCTCAAAAAAAGTTCCGTCATTTACAACAATAAACCCAAAATTCTTAGAGCTTCGGATGCTTCGCACCCAGCCGCCGATCGTCACTGTCTTATCCAGATATTCTTCCTGGTTCCGATATAATTCGCGTATATTTACCAATTCCATCTCTAATCCCTCTGTTCTATTTCTTACTTTCCTGTCGTTGTATCAATGGTATCCTTTACTTCTGCATTTTCAGAAGTATTGTCTGTATTACCTGTATCTTCACTTCCATCAGACTGTGTCTGTTCTGTAGTGTCCTCGGAAGTAGTCTCTACATATTTTACTTTTGCCTGTTTGATCAATTTATCTTTGGCTTCCTGCTCAATATACATACGTTTTACCATAGTTTCCGGATAGACGTCAAACAGATCATCCTTTTTATCAAATTTCAGGGTGCTCATCATCTTGTCTACGAATTTGTCATAATCCTCACCGCTGGCTTTGATCCCTTCTTTTGCAGCAACTGCTTCCCATACTAAATCGCTCTTGATATAGTCCGGCATCAGTTCTTTGAGCTGCTTGTTAAAATCATCCTCTGACATTCCATAGGTGTTCTGTAAGAAATCTGCAAATTCCTGATCCTGATATTTTGCCATTCCTTTATAATAGCTCTTTAATTCTTTGGTACGCTCTTTGGTCAGAGAATCCGGAATATCACTGATCTTACTGATCTCTTTTAACTTATCCGTTAAAGCATCTCCTACTGCTGAATTGTTATTGTTCTCTAAAGAATCGGATACATATTTCTTTAACTCTTCAACTGTAGATACTCCGTAATAATCGTTGTAATTGTCTTTGACATATTCATCGTTCAATGTATCATAAGTCGGATAACTCTCATCCTGAATGGAGTTGATCGTTACTTTAAAGACAACATCTTTTCCTGCTAAGTCCTCACTGCCGCAATCTTCCGGGAATGTCAGGTTCAGATCTACGGTTTCACCGACTTTTTTACCGATCAGACCGGACTCAAATCCGTCAATAAATGTACCGGAACCGATCTTTAAATTGTAACCTTTTGCGGAACCGCCGTCAAAAGCCTCTCCGTCTTTGGTTCCTTCATAATCAATATTTGCAACATCACCATCTGCAACGGTGTCTTTTTCCTTATTTTCCGTATAGATCGGGGCAGTTAAGAAATAATTCTCAATGGTCTCCTGTACACTGTTATCAGAGATTTCATAGCTCTTATCTACTTCCACTTCAATATTCTTATAATCCCCAAGTTTTACCAGTTTTTCTGCGCTGTCCACATTTCCTGTACTTGTACTGCTTTTGCTGCTACCACATCCGGATAAAGCCGCCACTGTAGAAATGCACAGAAAAAGTGCTATCATTTTTTTTCTCATAGTCTCTACCTTTCCTTACGATATTTTAGAACTTCACAAGTATTTACGATACCACACTTTGTGGGGATTGAAAAGATTCTTTCCGATAAATTAATAAAGATTTCACATATTGCTTTTTCTATAAATCAATGATACAATGAAAATCAAGTCTGATGATAAGGAGGTCTATATCGTGAGCCCATTAACAGTTGTACTAATTGTTATCGCCGTGGCTATGTTAGCTGCCGTCATCGCACTGTATTTCGTAGGAAAGAAAGCACAGAAGAGACAGGAAGAGCAGAATGAACAGTTAGCCGCTACTGCACAGACAGTATCAATGTTGATCATAGACAAGAAAAAGATGAGATTGAAGGATTCCGGTCTTCCGGCAGTTGTCATTGAACAGTCTCCAAAAATGCTTCGTCGTTCCAAACTGCCTATCGTAAAGGCAAAAATTGGTCCAAAAGTTATGACATTGATCTGTGATGCTTCTATCTATGACAGTATTCCTGTGAAAAAAGAAGTCAAAGCAGTGGTCAGTGGTCTTTATATTACCGAGGTAAAAGGACTCCGCGGTCCAATCGAAAATAAAGATGAGAAGAAGAAAAAGAAATTCTTCAAAAAATAGGACATGCTAAAAAGGAGCTACCACACCAGCTGATTGAAATCAGCAGTGTGGTAGCTCCTTTTTTATCTGTTTCTCTTTACTCGTAATCTAACATTGCATCCATATTTCCATGAAGCTGGTCTAAATATTCTTTCAACTCTCCGGAAACTTCCGGATTGCGAAGTGCAAATTCAATATTTGCCTGTAAGAATCCAATCTTGCTGCCCACATCATAGCGGTGTCCCTTGAAGTCATATGCATAGACTTCCTGCTGTTTTGCAAGACGTTTTAATGCATCGGTAAGCTGAATCTCGCCACCTTTTCCTGCTCCCTGTGTCTCTAATAATGGGAAGATCTCCGGTGTGATGATATAACGTCCTAATACGGCAACATGGGAAGGTGCATGTTCAGGGTCCGGTTTTTCTACCATATCATGTACACGGTACATACGATCTGAAACCCGCTCTCCATCAATAATTCCATATTTATTTACAACTTCTTCCGGTACCGTCTGAACGCCTAAAATACTCGACTGACATTCCTCAAACTGCTCGATCATCTGACCTAAGCATGGTGTTTTCGATACTACGATATCATCGCCGAGTAATACGGCAAACGGTTCATCTCCAATAAACTGTTTTGCTACTAATACGGCATGTCCAAGTCCTCTTGGCTGTTTCTGGCGGATATAATGTACATTTGCCATATCTGCGATCTCGCGTACCATTTTTAAATAGTCTGTCTTTCCGGTCTTTTCTAATTCCATCTCTAACTCGATAGAGCGGTCAAAATGGTTCTCAATGGTCTGCTTGCCTCTTCCTGAGATAATGATAATATCTTCAATACCGGATGCTACTGCCTCTTCAATAATATACTGGATGGTCGGCTTATCCACGATGGGAAGCATCTCTTTCGGCTGTGCCTTGGTTGCCGGCAGAAAACGTGTTCCTAATCCTGCTGCCGGTATAATCGCTTTGCGTACTTTCATATCTGTTCCTCCTATGCCTGTAGTTTAAAATCCCTTGCATCTTTCGATTTAATATTCATCTGTATCCGGCAATCTGCTAAATGCTCATAATTGGCTTCTAACGCGTATGCCACGTTTACGTTAATATTCTCTTCTGACTCCTCTACCTGTATTTTTTCCGCATCAATGCCGATAAACAGGTTTCCAAACGGCGTATTGTAATAAGTGATATTTTTCTTATTTTCTTCAAACACCATATGGACATTCGTCACACCTTTTTTCGTGACATCCAAAGAATCCTCGGTCAGCTTGATGATATTTTTCGTGCTTCCCTCAAATCCCTCCATGACTTCATCATAGATGATATAGTGCTTTCCGTTTTTCTTATAATAACTTCCGGCTGTTACGATCTCGACCGGCTCTGTTTCTGTCTCCTGTGCGAACTGTAATCCGCTGATGGTTACAATTACGTCTTTTGTCATATCAATACTCCTCTATCGGAATGAGCTGTGTCTGCTCAATGTCATATGGCAGAATAGAATTGGCAAACTGCATAAACTTCTCTGCCGCATCGCTGACATAGAACTGGTATTTTTCCTCCCCATCCTTTGTTTTTCCATCATTTGCAATTCCCTGCTCGGATAAAAGCCGTCGTAATTCCACGGCTGTCTCATAAGCCGGATTGACCAGATTCACGCCTTCTCCCATGATCTCCCTTACGGTTGAACGCAGCAGCGGATAATGGGTACAACCTAGGATCAGTGTATCAATATCTGACTCCTTAAACGGCTGCAGATAACGTTCTGCCACGGCAACGGTTACCGGGTCTTTGATCCATCCCTCTTCTACTAAAGGAACGAATAAAGGGCATGCCCTGCCCATAACCTGTGCATCCTTATTTTCTCTATGTATGGTTTTTGTATAAATCTCACTGCGGATCGTACCCTCTGTTCCGATGACTCCGATCTTTCCATTTTGTGTTGTCTGCGCCGCAACCTTAGCCCCCGGCTTTACAACACCGATAATCGGAATGTCTAACTCCGGTTTGATCGTCTCTAATGCAAACGCACTCGCCGTATTGCAGGCAACTACAATTGCCTTGACATTTTTTGTCCGTAAAAAACGGATGATCTGTCTGGAATATCGGATAATGGTATTCGGTGACTTACTTCCATACGGTACGCGTGCTGTATCTCCAAAATATACAATTCTCTCATCCGGTATCTGACGCATGATCTCCCGTGCCACCGTCAGACCGCCGACACCGGAATCAAACACGCCAATCGGAGCATGGTTCAAGTCACAATGTTCCGTCATGTTCTATTCCTCTCAAAATCTTTCTACTCTTTTCATTTTAACTGTTTTCCATAAAATATTCAAGTCAGCAAACATAAGCATTACAGATAATGATTGAGAAATGACAAATATTTAAACTGTATCTTATAGTCGCTGTCCTCTATAATAGAGTCATATTCTTCCTGTGTCAACACTTCCTGCAAAGATGTTTCGGCTTTCTCATCGATCACCTCATACATGCTCCCCTGAAAGCACATATTCGGATACATCACACACCACCAGTTTTTTCCGGCTCCTTCTCCGATAACCACTTCGACCGCCTCATAAGTTCCTGCCGGGAAAGAATATGCTCCATAGGTTTTGAACGGAAAATCCACCGGTCCGATAAAAGCATTTACAGTATATGATCTTCCTTCTTTGGCTATGACATCTTCAGCCACTTTTTCTATCTTTTTTAAATTGGCATTCGCTGTCTCTTCTGCTTCTTTTCGGTTCGTGACTTCTTTCATCTGATCTTTCATATAAAGCCCGACTGCATCACGGACTTTTAATTTCAATTCCTGATCTTCTCTGCTGTCACTGTTAGCGATCACATGAAAACGCAAAATTTTCTCTGCGATCTCCTTTTGCATTCTCTGTTCTCTATACATATGTATCATCGGCATCACTGCTAAAAATAATAGCAGGAAAAAGATTCCTTTTTTCCAGTTTTTATTCATTATTATTCCTTCTTTCTGACTCTTATCACAGGGATCCTGTCCGATCACTGTCTTTTGACCCCGGATCTGTTTGTCAGATACATCTTTCCCGAAAAAAAGAAATCCTAAACCTGTTTTATTTTAAATTTACCACCGATACCTCTGTCTCCACTTTGATCTGAAGATTTTTCTCATATTCCTCTCTTCGTTCTTCATAATAGACATAGCCTTTCCGATAGGAATTTCCAAGTTTTTTATAACTGTTGCTGATGTCAATCCCTTTTTCCAATGCCGCTTTTGCATCCGTATTTAACCGGTTCTGCAATTCCTCTTCTAACGTTCGTTCTAATGTCTCTTCATGCTTCCAGTCTGTTAAGGTTGCATTTTCCAAAGAAGCCGTACAGGCAAGATGTATCTTTATGATCGGATGCTCTATATTTTTTTCAAACTCATAAGACGGATGGATCTTTGTGATCCTCCACTCACAGCCTGCTGCATCCTGATAGGAAAATCCTTTGAGTTTTCCCTGTAACAGCATACTTTCCATGGCAAGTTCCGATGACACTCTCTCTTTTGCTTTTCCATTTCTTAACACATAAAATCCTGTCACCTCCGGCTCTTTATCTTTTTCTCCCAAAACCGGAATATACAGTGTTTCCATCTGATTCTGCCGCTCGTCATAGAGCCGTCCAAGTGTCATGATCCGCTTATCCTTATAGTCCTCATCACTCTCTAAAAGCTCCTCTAAATAAGTTCCCAACGGCTTTTCTAAGTTCTGATCCAGTCCAAATAAATGTTCCATTTTCAGGTCAGTCACAAACAGATACGTGTTCCTTGCCATCAGTTCCTGCGTCTTTGCATATTCTAAGAACTTCTGCAGTTTTTCTTCGTCCTTTAAAAATTCTTCACTTAAGATCAGTGCTTTGTTATGAGAAAAGTCGATACTCTTAGAGCTGTTTTTTTCGTAATTTTTCTGTATAGTAAAAAAATCCCTGCCCTTTTTAGAAGCCACTGCCGTATAACTACCGTCGGCATTTTCATTTGCAACCTCCGAAAGCACCGGAAAGTTAAAGACCACGCGGCATCCCTGTTTCTCACTTTCTAAACCGACCGCTAACGGAAAACTGCGGTTCTCCAGTTCATGGTCGCCACAGCCGCAAAGCAGCAGGGATAAGACCATAAGCATGAAAAACATTTTTCTTTTTTTATGCATGCTCCTTCCTCCTTTTGCGTTTTACCAGAATGTATGCCAGAATCGAAATCCCAATAGAAATTGGGACTGCTGCAAGATAAAACAACTGTTTTAAAAGCTGTAAAAAGAACAGGGACTCCCAACATCCTCTTGCAATGGCATAGACCAGAATTAAGATCAGAATGGACGGATATTTTTTATTTTTTAAAGAAAATGTATGCATAAAAATATTCACACTGTGAAAGATCATATGATCCATCAAAGCATACAGCGCAAAGAACCATATCCCCACCATCAATACGTCTAACCGCTCTAAAAATCTACCCGGCAATTCTACCATGCTCATAAGTGCCACAACTGAGAACTGCGTTCCCGCCAGTGCCTTTGTTCCAAAAATCCCCATCAGAAGCAGATAGATGAAAAAAAGCAGTCCACCGGTCACAAGAACTGCCCTTGCCGCCGTATTTCCCAATTTTTCCGGTTCTGCACAGTGAGGTCTTAAAAACAGCAAAAAAATGATCCAGGAAAAGATTCCAAATACCAGATAGGTACTGCCTAAAAAATCCATTCCACTGTCATACAAAAACGGCATCCACTTATCCGTATCCACACTTCCTACAGAAAATGCCAGCATGATCAGCAGCAGGACCGCCAGCGTCCAGTATATGATCTCATAGACTCTTCCGCGGCTTTCAATCCCTCCATAAATCCCATATGCTCCCAGTAAAAGGAGCAGGAGCAAAATGACCTCAAAGGATTCCTGCTGCAACAGATTTTTTAAGATCAGATGGCAGATCGTATATGCTGCAAAACCCGCGATACTGATACTGTAAAAGAAATAAAAGATTTCACAAAATTCCGTTCCTTTTTCCCCAAATGCTTCTTTTAAATAGGAAAAATAATCTCCCCGCATCTGCTTAAAATTACCGCCCAGAAGCCACAGCAGTAAAAACGTGCAAAATATGCCACACAGGATCGCAACTGCTCCGTCCACCCCACTCCTTCCTGCAAGGATATCCGGCAGCAGCAGGGATGCCATGCCAAAGATATTAAAAATGAGCAGCCGCTTTATCTGACGTAATGATATTTTTCCATTGTCTGCAAACATCTTACTCCTTCCAGCGCAGACGCGTCTTATTCCGTCTGCTCGCAAAAATCGGTCTTTTCTTCAGATAAAATAGCGGCATCCGAAACAGGGAATCCCGCTCATCCTGATAATTAGTCAGATCTGCTCCCGCAAATGGCATCAGATACGGAATACCAAAACTTTTCAGACTTGCCAAATGTAAAAATACAGCAAGAAGTGCTATCAAAAATCCAAAGAAGCCTAACCACGCACACATTCCGATAAAAAAGAATTTGAGAATACGGAAGGCTGCGGCAAATTCCTCGTTTGGTATTGCAAAGGAACAGAGTGCCGTAAAGGCAATGACGATCACCACGACCGGGCTTACAATATTCGCTTCCACTGCTGCCTGTCCGATGATCAATCCACCTACGATCCCGATCGTATTTCCCATTGCTCCCGGCAGACGGATGCCCGCCTCCCGCAACAGCTCAAAAGACAGTTCCATCAGGATCACTTCTACCACGGAAGGAAACGGTACGCCCTGTCTTGCCGCCGCAAAGGATAAGATCAACGTAGTCGGCAAGATCTGCGTATGGAAATTGGTCACCGCCAGATACAGTCCCGGCAGTGTCATTGCAAAAAAAGATGCCAGATAACGGATGATCCGTCCTAAAGAGGCAATTTCAAACCGGTTGTAATAGTCATCACTGGTCTGAATAAATGAGTTGTAATCCGTAGGCAGGATCAATGCCACCGGAGAATTGTCACAGAGCAGGATCACTCTTCCTTCTAACAGACACATCGCCGCACGATCCGGCCGTAAGGTTGTCTGGAACTGTGGAAACGGCGACAGCCACCGTTCCTCTGAAAGCTGTTCGATCACTCCGCTGTCCATCACGCCGTCAATCTCAAATCCCTCTAACCGCTTTTCAATCTCTGCTAACACAATGTCCGGTGCGATCCCCTCCATGTAGAGCAGACTGATATTCGTATTGCTTCTGACTCCCGCTTTTTTCTCCTTGACTTTTAGCTGTGGCGAACGGATCCTTTTTCGGATCAGTGCAGTATTTGTTTTTATGGAATTCGCAAAACCTTCGTTCGAACCACGGGCAACTTTTTCCGAATCGGTCTCTGACACTCCTATTCCCGGATAACCTTTATCCGAAACCTTGATCGCCCGTGCAAATCCATCGATCAAAAGCAATGCGGCACCGGATAACATCCCATTAATGGCGTCCTCCATATTCTCAAAATATGCCATATCCGACACGCCAAAGCTGTTCTGTTCTAAAGAAAGATAGACCTCTTCTTTCTCCATCGTACACAGCATATTGAGCATTTTTCCAAGTACCGTCTCATCTAACAGCATGTTTTCCACCGTTGTCTCGATAAAAGCCACGATACAGGAAATATTATGCTCTGTCCCTAAATGTATCTCATTATATTTCAGATCACTACATCCTTCAAAGAGATCAAACAGCACTGCACTGTCCTTTTGCAGATTTCCGGTTACCGGATGCTTCTCTTCATCAGGACGGTATTTTCTATTTTGTTCATCCATGTTCATGGTAATTCCTCCGAATCCTATAACGGTGTTTCCTATAAAGCAAAAAAGAGATAAGCTGCACTTATCTCTTTTAATATCTTCATATTCCAGCCATTTTATACCATAACGGATGATTCTTATCTGATTTCCCGCCTATTCCTGATCGCGGATGATCTGTTTCACTACTTTTGCCTGTTTTTCCACATGTACTTTCATGACTTCGATGACTTTTTCTTTTTCGTGTTTGTCTAATAACTCCAGTATCTTTCGATGCTCCTGTATCAGTGTCGGATATGCATTTTCATCTTTTAGATATTCCACACGATACCGGTAAATCTGCTCACGCATATTATCTAACATCGTTACTAACTTTGCATTGCCTGCCGCATGGTAAATCGTATCGTGAAACGCCACGTCGGCTTCCGCGATTTTTTTGATATCCCCCTGCTTGGTGCTGTTTTCAAACTGCAGCATCTGCTTTTCTAATTCTTTGATCTCTTCTTTTGTGATATTATCACAGGCAAGCCGGACTGCTAATTCATCTAAGACCTCACGGATCTGCAAAACATCTTTCATGTCTTTTTCGGTCATCCGTGCTACTTCCGCACCTCTGCGCGGGATCGTCACTGCCAACCCTTCCTGCTCTAACATTCGGATTGCTTCACGGATCGGTGTTCTCGATACTCCTAATTTAGATGCAAGCTGCAATTCCATCAAACGCTCCCCCGGTTTTAACTCTCCTTTCAGGATTGCCTCCCGCAGTGTATGAAATACTACATCACGCAGTGGCAGATATGCATCCACATTTAATTTTAAATTGTCTGTCATAAATCCCCCTACTTTCTGTTATTATAAATCGTTGTCAGATAGAGCTGCTTTGCCAGCCCGCTCTCTTTTACTGCACGATACGCTCTCTTCGCTGTCTTTTCATCTTCAAACAGTCCAAATACCGTCGGACCGCTGCCACTCATCAGTGCGTTGAGTGCCCCATGCTCTTTCATGATCTCTTTTAAACTGGCAATCTCAGGATAATATGCAACGGTTACTGTCTCTAAGATATTTCCCATATCCTGCGCCGTGCTCTGTAAATCCTTCTTACGGATATCTTCTAATAAACGGTCAATGTCAGGATGTGGCGGATCATTCTCTAAATGCAGATTCTCATATACGAATTTTGTAGAAACCGCAACCGATGGCTTCGCTACTAAAACCGGACATTTTGGCATCGGCGGAAGTGCTGTTAACTTCTCTCCGATTCCCTCTGCTAAAGCGGTTCCACGCATCAGACAATATGGCACGTCTGCTCCGATCTTTACACCACGTTCTTTTAACTGCTCCATATTAAGTCCTAAATCAAACATTTGGTTCATTCCATATAATGCTGCTGCAGCATCGGTACTGCCTCCTGCCATGCCTGCCGCAACCGGAATATGCTTCTCTAAACGGAACTCTACACCCTCTGTGATTGAAAACTCATCCATCAAAAGAGCTGCCGCCTTATGAATTAAATTGTTCTCATTGACCGGAAGGTAATACAGATTCGAGGAAATCTGAATCCCCGGCTCTTTTGTCTTTTTGATATGAAGACGGTCAAATAAGTGAATCGTCTGCATGATCATGCGAACCTCGTGATATCCGTCCTCACGCTTTCTCAATACGTCAAGTCCAATATTAATTTTTGCCAATGCTTTTAAATTTAACTCATCCATGTTTTTCTCCTGCACTTTGTATACAATATACTCTAACGTGATATTTTAAAAATGTCAAGTGACATTTCCTGCCGAGATCCGGGTGTCAAAAAGCGGCTCACAACTTAGTAGTTTGCAACTTGCACAAAACAGACTCGGCTTTGTGCAATTGTCAATACAAAAACCTGAAACCGCCTTTTGACACCCTAATCTGTAGAGTAAAAAAAGCGGAGAACCCCTTCGCCTTTTCCGTAAGAGATTACTCCGCTTTCCTGTCATCTGACCTCCCTGTTAGGATGTCTTTGATGATAAATTTTGATCATTATTCTTCTGTTTCTGTCTTAGCTGTCTCTGTACCGTTTTTCCATGCATCGAATTTTTTCATAACAGCATCATAGGTTCTGCCGGAGATATCCGGTAAGGATTTGCCCCATGCTTTGGTTGCCTGATCAAAACCTTTTTTGAATGCTGCGATCATTTCGTCTGCTTTTTCTGAATCACCGCCGGATAATGCTTTTGCAAATTCCACGATACGGTCAGAGGTCTGCTCTACGCCCCAGTAACCATCGTCTGCAATATCTTTTTGTGCCTGGGCTCTTACCTCAGGAGATACATTATATTTACCGCTTGCTAAGAATGACCAGATATCGTCTGCCTGTCCGATCTTCTTGCCCTGCTTCGTCATCATCTGCTCTACCATGCTGCGAAGCTGGTTGGTTCTGTTTGCTGTATCTGCTTTCATCTTTTCGATCAGTGCGGTATTTGTCTTTCCGCTTGTCTTTTTATAAGTTCCTGCATTTTCTACGGTCTTTGAACTTTTCTCATAGACTACTCCTACATCTTTGCCATAGGATTTTTCTGTCGTTGCCTCTGTATTCTCTTTTTTTGCAACTGCTTTGCTCTCATAAGCTGTTGTTGTATACGCCGCTGCTGTTACACTGTTAATTGTACTCATATCCATCCCTCCGTGGTTTTGCTGCGTTTTGATTGTTCCTGCTAAGCCGGCTCCGCCCACTTATGCTGCTTTCTTATATTATATATCGTACATTTCTTTCAATAGTTTAGTGTTTCTGCACTGTTTTAGACTTTTCTTTCAGATTTCTATTGCAGACTGTTATTTCAGGCCTTCCCGCCAGGATTTTACCATTGCAATCTCTGCCGCATAGCCCTCATCGTCATTCGGTGTCTCTAAGATGAACGGAAGTCCCTGCAGCTTTTCATGACATACGATCCTCTGCAATGCTTCTGGTCCGATCTGCCCTTCTCCTAATCTTGCATGACGGTCCTTGTGGCTTCCTAACGGATTCATACTGTCATTTAAATGTATGGCTTTTAATCTCTCTAATCCGATGATACGGTCAAATTCCTTTAACACTTCATCGAGATGTTCCACGATATCGTAACCGGCATCCCAGACATGGCAGGTATCGAGACAGACTCCGATCTTTTCCTTTAAATCCACCCGTTCTATAATTGCCTGTAATTCCTCAAAGTTTCTTCCGACTTCACTTCCTTTGCCTGCCATGGTCTCTAATAAGACGGTCGTCGTCTGCTCCGGATGTAACACCTGATTGAGCAGTTCTGCGATCAATGTGATCCCTGTCTCCGTTCCCTGTCCGACATGGGAACCCGGATGAAAATTGTAATAGTTTCCCGGTGTATACTCCATGCGCTTTAAATCATCGGTAAACATCGTATGTGCCAGTTCCCGAATGTCTTCTTTGGCTGCACAGGCATTCATCGTATAGGGTGCGTGTGCCACAATCTTTCCAAAGTGCTGCTCTTTTGCAATTTCTAAAAATTTTTCCACATCCTCAGGCTTAATCTCTTTTGCCTTTCCACCTCTTGGATTTCTGGTAAAAAAAGCAAAGGTTTCACCGCCTAATCGGACTGCCTGCTTTCCCATTGCCTCATAACCTTTTGCCGAGGACAAATGATTTCCTATATACATAAAGAATCTTCCTTCCTGTTTTTTTTAAGCATACCACATTCTGTTCCCGACATACAACGCCCTGCATATGATATAAAAAACTTTTAAGGATTTTCATATGTATTTATATATTGGTATGATTCTTCTGCTCTGTGTGCTGCTTTTTGTCCTGAGTTTGCTTTTCAGAAAGGCAAAGGCTGAAAAAATCTGTAAGATGAGCTGTCCGCAAAAACTGCAGATCATAGAAAACCTTGTGTTTCCTTTTGGGTATACCTATATTCCAAAAAGCGATTTCTTTTCTTCTTCCTTAGAAGCATGGCAGAGACGCTTTGGATACGCTGCCCTCTATGATAAGAGTGCTTCACATTTTCATATGGTCTTTAATGCTCTCCCGGTCTATTTTGACTATGACGGCCGCACCTGGCTCATCGAGTTCTGGAAAGGTCAGTACGGACTTCACACCGGCTGCGAGATCGGCGTCTATTGTTCTGACCGCATTTTAAGACCGGCAGAGCGTTCCGCGGAACTGTTCCATGCCGTATCGGATGAGGAGCTTCTTCCGATGTCCCTTGTCTTAAAACAAAACGATACGACCGTGGCTGCACTTTCCGGTATCCACTGGTGGCTGACTGCTTTTTGTCCGGGTGTCTTTTCTGATCCGGAGGATTTGACGATGGAGACCTCCATTACTTTTCCGGACCTTTGTATGGCATATGCTTTCCGGGATGCCCTTGAAAAAGAAGGTTATGATGTCTGTATCTGTGGTCTGAAGATCTGCTTTACGTTTTCAGACTGCAAAAACTGTTCTTTTTCCTGCCTGCAAAAATGCTACCGCAGATGGATCCAGTGGCAGAACCGCCTCTTATGCCGTCTGTTTCTGTGGTATACCAGACCATTTGACACTGCCTTAGACCGCATATTGTTTCTCTGTGAAAGTCTTCCTTTTGCTTTTCATAAGACACTTCAACTTCATAAAAGTAATCGTAAGATCCGGAGGCAGCTATGAGTTATCTATCCCGTATTGACCATGCCTTTTCCGATGCCCCTGTTCTCCCACTTTCGGAGAACGGGCGGTATGTCCTCTTTAGTGACTGCCACCGCGGCATCGGTACTTCTAATGACAATTTTTTAAAAAACCAGCATCTCTATTTTGCTGCTTTAAATTACTATTATCAACATTCTTTTTGTTATATTGAACTGGGGGATGGGGATGAATTGTGGGAAAACAGAAGTTTTTCCGCTATTCAGAATATCCACAGCAATGTCTTCTGGCTGCTTTCTCTCTTTTATGAAGAACACCGCCTGTTCATGCTGTTTGGAAATCACGATATTGCCAAGAAGGATTTTCATCCGTTTTCGGACTGTTGCTTTCACGAGGGTCTTCGTTTGAAAGACTGTGTCACCGGACAGGAACTGTATCTGACACACGGACACCAGGCAGATTTTTTTAATTCCACGCTCTGGCGGCTCTCCTGTTTTCTGGTGCGTTATCTCTGGAAACCGTTAGAACAATTCGGCGTACTCGACCCGACAAGTGCTGCTAAAAATTATAAGGTGAAAAACAAAACCGAACAAAGACTGCAGGAATGGACCAAACTCCACAAAAAAATCCTGATCACCGGGCATACCCACCGTCCCGTATTAGGTTCTAAAGACAGCCTGTACTTTAATACCGGAAGCTGTGTACATCCCCGCTGCATTACCTGTATCGAATTGGTTCATCGGGAATTGTCTTTAGTGAAATGGACACTCTCCACCAAACCGGACCGTACTCTCTTTGTCGCAAGAGAAGTGCTTGCAGGCCCGGTAGGACTTGATGATTTATTAAAATACTCTTAAGAGCTTACTTCCATTTTATCTCGTAGGTTTCGCCGGTTGCCTCTCCCATCCGGTTGACATAATCCGTGATCAGGTTCTTAGCTCTCTCTTCTGCCTGTGAAAGCAGCTCGTTATCTTCTTTGGCTGCTTTTTTCAGGTTCTCCTGTGCCGTCCTGATCGTCTTGGTCTGTATGTCTGCCGTGATCTTTCCGGCTCCTAACCCATGTTTTTCTACGACATAGGAATCCTCGGTCAGAGAATCTTTATCGACCTTGCAACTTAAGATCTCCGCCTTTGGAAGGGATATGGTAAGTGTATTTCCATCCACTTTCATATCGATTTTATCTATATCAACGCCTGCTTTTACGATTCCTGTATACTCTATCCAGAGCCGCCTGTCCGTATTCCACCACAACACCTTTTTCATAGTATCTGATTTTGCGACATTGTGATAATAACATTCTAATACCGCAAATTCTCCAATGGATTTGATCTGCTGTAATTCGATCTCCGGTTTCTTTTCGCTCTGCTCAGAAGTGCATCCCGCAAAGGAAAATGCCAGCATCATGACACATATGTAAATACTGATCCGCTTCTTCATCTGTCCTTCTCCTTATTTTACTTCTAACGTATATGCTTCTTCCTGCTGTGCTAACAGTGTTCCTAAAACTCCTTTGACAACATTTTTTGCATTCTCTTTTGCCAGATCTTTGATCTCCTCATTGTCCTTACATTCTTTGGTCACATCCGCAATGGCTGCCTGATATGCATCTTTGGACACACTTTCTGTCTGACTTCGTTTGCTCTCAAACATATAATCTAACGTTCCCATGTCCACATCGATGTCCTGAATCTGAACCTCCGGCAGGATAACGGTTACTTTTTTTGCTTCTTTCTCTATTTTGATCTTGATCTTATCGGTATCAATGCCTGCTTTTACCGTCGCATCATATGCCACATGGTATAGCACGCGCTCATCATTTTTCAGATCATACACATGTGCGATCCCATGATAAACTGCCTTACCTGTCGATAACTCACTGATATCCAATACTTTTTCTAAGGTTGTCTTACTGATGACCGTAGTCGTCTCTTTTCGTCCTTCTTTGATATGAAAAGCCGTCCATACTCCTGCTACGGCTATGACTGCAAGGAGCAGGATCAGAATAATGTATTTCACCGGCTTTTTCTTTTGTTGCTTTTTCACGTTTTTTCCTCCTAAATGAATCTGTCTAATACTTTCCGGATCGGCCGGTATAAGATCAGCATCAGTACAAAATTAGAAATCCCATGCAAGATATCATAGGGGATTCCGGCAATCCACCATGCAAATGCCGTCTTTATTCCACCAAATCCCAAATATACCAGACTGCACAATCCGCCAAACATCAGACCATAGATGCCGGAAAAAACTGCCCAGAACCATACTGATCTTTGTTTTTTTAAAAATAGTGTCAATACGCAAAGCAAGGGCCAGATGTATAAATACATGATGACCCATATTCCCATTCCCCAGATCAGACATTCCACACCGACAAAGGCAAAAGCTGCATAGAGCACTTTTTTGCCAAATGCTAAGGTATAGAGTATCAAAAGGAATGTAACCAGTTCCACATTCGGGATAAATGACAGGGATAGTTTTGCCGCTTCTAAAGTTGCGATCATCATTCCGATGTAAGCGACATCGCGTACTGTCAATGACCAGGAAGATTTATTCTGCAGCATTTTTTTCATAAGACAGTGTGATCTCGTCTTTATTCCGGACTGGCTGTGTATCAATACCGTTCTGCGCATATTCGCCATTCATATACAATGCCCAGTAAGCACCGTCCTTGTTGTAATCTGCTTCTAATCCGTTTACTTTTTCAATATAGAGCCCATAATCGGATTCACTGCCTTCTAAGGTAAAATCTTCCGTCTTTTCTAACTCCTCCAATGCGCCTCTGACATACTCCGCATCGGTATAGCCTTCATAGACTTTTTTGTCTCCTTGATCATCCTGTACGGTCAGTGTATAACTCTTTGCACCCTGTGTGGTCTTTGCTCCGAATACTTTCCAGCATCCGAATAAGACTGCTATCACAACTGCAAACAATACGACGCCTAACACTATTTTTTTCGTGTTTTTCGTATTCTTTGTATTCTCTTCCATTGATTAAATCCTATACTCCTGTTTATTTATTTTTACCGCATGATCTTTCACTAGCAGGCAATGATCACGCCGCCGTCATTGGCATACAGGGAGCTGACTCCTGCTGTATCCAGTACAAAAATATCTTTAAAGTTTGCCGCTTTTTCTAACTTTTCTTTGACCAGTGCGGCTCTCTGCGGGCAGTTGCAGTGGGCAATCGCAAGGATTTTTTCTTCACAGTTCTTTGTCTTTGCAACAACCTCCTGCACCATTTTTTCTAATGCTTTATTCATTCCGCGAGCCTGAGAAAGCTGACAGATTGCCCCCTCCGGAGTCGAACCCATGACCGGCTTGATGTTCAATGCTCCTGCCACAAGCGCTTTCAGATTGCTCAGACGTCCGTTTTTACGCAGCGTATCTAAGGTCTCTAATACAAAAAATGTATGCTGTGTCTCGATGTACCGGTCAACTTCTTTGACCACATCCTGAAACTCCATGCCTGCTTCCTCACATTCCTGAATCTTCATGGCAATCAGTGTCTCTCCGATCGAGGCTGATTTCGAATCAAATACATGGATATTCTTATTCTCATTTTCTTCTAAATAGAGCTTCTTACCAAGTTCGGCACTGTTATAGGAACCGCTTAACCGGGAAGAAAGCGTGACTGCATAGACGTTCTGTGCCTCTCCTTCAAACGCTGTCATATAGCGCTCCGGGGAAGGACAGGTAGATTTCGGGCAGTTCGGACTCTCCTTCACTCTTCTTAAAAATTCCTTCTGGTCAAAACTCTCATCATCCACAACATGATAATCGTCCACATCCAGCTCTAAGGACGCTGACGCAAAATGAATGTCACTCTTCTGCTCCGGCTTTAATTCTCCACAACTGTCTACTACAATTTTATAGCTCATAAAAACATCCTCATTTCTCTTTTTCTATTGCTCACATTTGTTATTAAAAAATATATTATCTTTTTTCTTTTTCTATAACATGTAGTTTTTAATACTACATTATATTAGCACAAACCAATACGTTTGAAAAGAGTTATTTCTATATTTTAAAAATTTTTAAAAAGATATACTTAAAATTTTCTGTTCCTTATTCTCGATATAGTACATTGTAGTGATTCCGTCGCAGTAATTTGAAATTTTTTCATCATGGATAAAAAACTGTACTGCCTGCTCATAAAGCTCCGGTGTCGCAAACTTCACTGACACCTTCTTTTGTCCGTTCTCCCATGCCGCAGCATATTTTTCTCCAATCGCATCCGGGTCCCATTGGTCAAAGTAAAGCCCCTCATGTACATAATAATTGTCCGCTGTTGCCGTACATTCCGGCAGCGTATAGATGGTATCTGCCTGATGGGAAGTGCTGATCTCCTCACTGGTAATTCCCAAATAATTGTAATTTACATACTTTTCTGCGGAACGGTCTTTGCCATAATAACGGGAATTGCCCCAGGTGGTATCCAGATAGTAATAATCTCCGTCCATCCGTACCAGATTCCACGCATGCGCATCTCCGTCAGCTTTTCCTGTCACGATCGCACATTGGATATTCAACAGACGTAACAGATACTGCGTTGCACAGGCATATCCCTGACAGACCGTTTCCCCATTTAAAAATACGCTGATGATATTCTGATTATTCTCTGCATCCGGATTGTAATCCACCTGTTCGATCAGCGTTTCAAACACATACTTTACTTTTTCATAATCGGAAGCCTCCGTTGGAATGCCGGTAAGCAGTTCCTCCACGCGGCTGTCGATCTGCGCCTGGATCTCTTCCCGCTCACTCTGCTCCATCGTGTAGCTTGGTGAAAAATCCATACCTATGATATTATCCCCTCTGCTATGCTGGGTATACATATAGCCGGATACCCAAAACAGACCGCCGTAGTCTGCATTTACCGCATTATAGGCATTGTCTAAAACTTCCTGTTCGGTTGTCGATACTGCCACACTTTCTTTATTTTTTAAAATTGCATCCAGTACCTCATCATAGACTTTCTTCGTCTTTTCATCCAGTGTCTGATATGCATAGGCTTCTGTCGAAATACTCTCTACTTCTTCCGGCTTTTTGATCTCTTTGGATGCCTGCTCTGTGATGGTATCCGCTGCTGTTTTCCAGTCAACCGGACTGCATCCCGTTATCAGACAGAGCATTGCTAAAAACAGAATACCTATCCTGCATTTTTTCCACAGCTCCACGCTTTACCTCCTGTATTCTCAGATTGAAAAATAACTACCTACAAAACGGCTCAAAGCTGCCATATCATCTGCTCCCATCAACTCCCTTGCAGAATGCATTGCAAGGATTGGAACTCCGATATCTACGGTCTGTACCGGCATCAGGCTTCCTGCAATGGCTCCAAGCGTACTTCCTCCTGCAATATCGGAACGGTTTGCATATTTCTGATAAGCAATCCCTTCCTTTTTACAGATCTGTTCCACAATCGCAACCACTTCACAATCTGTTGCGTAGGACTGATTGCCGGATTCTTTGATACAAAATCCCCGGTTCAATACCGGCTGATTCGTCACATCTGCTTTCTGGTTCTGATTTGGATGCATGGCATGTGCCACATCCACGGACAACAGCATACTCTGGTAAAGTGCCTCTTTTACCTGACATGCATCTCTGCCAAGTGAAATCTGTATTTTTTCCACCACATCACGAAGCAGCATAGAGCCTGCTCCCTGTTTTGTTCTGCTTCCAATCTCTTCATGGTCAAATAATGCGATCAGATTGATGCCGTCCTCACGCCCACCTGTTATGATTCCGTCTAACAATGCCTGTACGGAAGTCAGGTTATCCAGTCTTGGGGCAGAGATCAGTTCTTTGTCCATGCCAACGGTTTCCGGCATTTCTGTATTATATAGATACAGGTCAAAATCTAAAATTTCCTCTTTTGATACCTGTAATTCTTTTGCTAAATATTCATAGAAGAAATCTTTTTGCTGCATTTCTTCTCCGGCGACACCGACGATCGGTATCATATCCTTTTGTTTATTCAGCTCTACTCCTTTATTTAATGCCGGATTCATATGGATCGCGATATTCGGTATGACCGCAACCGGGTATTCCGAGGAAAAATGCACAATCCGCGGCGCAAATACCTCGTCACTTGCAAGTGCCACTTTTCCTGCAATTCCAAGCGGACGGTCTAACCAGGTATTTAAGATTGCTCCACCGTACACCTCGACATTCAACTGCTGATAGCCGGACATCTCCATTTCCGGATTTGGCTTGATCCGCAGACACGGAAAATCCGTATGTGCCGCTGCCATGCGAAAACTTTCTCTGTAATACAGCGTTTTAGGGATCGTAAATGCGATCAGCGTTGTGCCATGGTGGATCATATAATAACTTTTTCCACCGGTTAATCCCCATGCCGTGTGAAACTCTAATTTTTCAAATCCTGCTTCTTTCAGTCTTTTTTCTGCCTCTTCCACAACCTGATACGGCGAGCCTCCTTTCTCTATTAAATGGAACAGTTGCTCTGCTGTTGTGTTCATTTCTATGACCTCCCATCATTTGCTTCACATTGTACTATATTCTCTTTCTTTTTTCTACCAATCTATCCGGTATTTTATCTTTATTTTATATTTTGACACCCTGATCATATTTATGAAAAAAGTTCTTTTTTTCGTCATATCGTTGCGTTATAATAATATGCATAATGCGTTTTAGCGTACATAACACAGGAGGATTTTTACATGATTGCAGTGCAGATTGCAGATATCGGCAGTTTTATGACTAAATTTTTGCGTTCGGAAATATTTGATCCCTTTGAATTTATGGAGGGAACTTTGCAGACACGCATTACCTATGACTTCGATGGCCACATTCTGAGTGACTCTTATTCCGAAGATGAACTGAGGGAAGAAGGACTGTTCGGACATACTTATCTGCCTTTTTCGATGCAGCGTCCGGTACTGTTTGATCTGATCAAAGGGAAAAAAACTCCTGTCTTTTTTAAATTTACTCTGTTTTTATCTCCTTTGGATTTTTACGAAAGGACACAGCTTCCACCGGACCCTTCGGATGCGATCAGTGGCTTTTTATTAAATCTGAGATTTATGCATGGGGAACTGACTGCTTCTACCGGTGTCTCCTATCGTACTTTTTCCACCGATAAATCCTTAGAATTTGAGTGGGATTCCTATATCCGGCAGTTTTTTAAGGAACATTCCCTTTACTTTTCGGAGGACCTATGATATGGTTAGTTTAGTGTTGCAGAGTGCACACTGATATTATTTATTTGGAGGTACTTTCAATGAACAAAGGTACAGTAAAATGGTTTAACAACCAAAAAGGTTACGGATTCATCTCCGATGAGCAGGGAAATGATGTATTCGTACATTTCTCCGGTCTGAACATGGAGGGATTCAAATCCTTAGAGGAAGGCGCATCTGTAGAGTTTGATATTACAGAAGGTGCTAAAGGTCCTCAGGCAGTCAACGTAACCGTTTTAAATTAGTCTTTTCAACGTACCTTTTTCTATTTTCGATAATAAACAGATAGAATCAGATTTTTTATTTTTTATTATGATAAAAGTTAGGTATTGGGTAATGGCTATGAAGCAAAAAGAAGCTGAACACCGGGTAATCTGAGATCAGATCATCCGGGTGACAGCTTCTTTTTGTTTTATTGTTCTTTATCTTACTACTGTTCATCCTTATGAAGTCTTGAAGTAATAAATAGTATCACTGCTCCAACAAGGACATAGATATCCGACAGGTTAAAAACCAGTTTGTTCAGGCGTTTATCAGAGGTCTTCAGACGTATGTAATCGACCACATAACCTCTCCGGTAGCGGTCAAGAAGATTATTGAGTCCTCCTGCTAATAACAGTCCCGTGCCTGCTTTCATCCCTGCATGATCGCGATGTTTGTTCAGACAGGTCAGATAGCCTGCTGCGCTAAACCATGCTCCGGCATGCAGCTTTTTCATAAGTCCCGGTCTTTTTTCCAGGGCATTGAGTGCTGCCCCTTTATTGTGATATTTTTCAATCTGAACTTTTCCACGAAAGAGTTCTTTTTGCTTCTTTTCATCATATGTTTTTTCTACTTTTTCCTTTGCAGCATAATCACATAAAAATGCCGCTGTACTTCCTAATAAATAGTTCATGTCGTTCTCCTCATATTTGTAAATGCCTTGTATACATTCAGCCGTCCGTAGCCTTCTTCCGGGTTCGGATAGACCCTTCCCGGCGTTTTATCCGTTCCGACCAAAAGATAATTTTTGATCAATGCATTATTCATGTCACTGGAATTCCCACGCACGACTCCCCATTCTAACAACTGTGCCGCTGCCCCTGCCGTAACGGCGGCTGCCGCACTCGTACCGGTACGCCTTGTAAAATTCCCAGTCAGGTCAGGACCAAAGACTTCTACCGCCGGTGCTAAAAAATCCGGTTTGACCTGATTATCAATATTATATCCTCTGCCGGAATCTAAGTAAAGACTATCGTCTGATGCATTAAACCCGCCCACACTGATTGGCGCATAGGCACTTGCCGGTCCGGTAATGGTAGTTTCGGGATTTGACCTTAAGAAAAAGATGTCCCCCTGTACAAATTCCGTGACCGGAAGCCAGATATGGTATCTGCTTGTCACATAATTTTCCGGGTATACCCGCAGTCTCCAGATTCCCTTGCTCGGATTCGTAAACCGCAAAAAAATCAGTTCCCTTTCTCTGGTAAACTCTCCCAGACTATAGCTGATACTGACTGTTGTTCCCTCTAACAAAAAACGGTATTCCTCGCTACTTCCCTGCCTTGCCGGGATCAGTGGTTGACTTTCTCCGGTCGGTGACTGCACGGCTACCGATACAACTTCCGGTGAATTTGTTAAAAGCTCGGCGGTAAATCCTCCGATATTGTCTCCTACACTGATCTCCACATCCTCGTATTCCTGCAACGGTGCTAAGTTTCCCAGATAGTGCCGCCTTGCATTTGCCTCATTTCCTGCTGCAACGACCACTGCCCGCATCCGTTTTGCCGCCACATAAGAGAGCAGCATCGACAATGCCGAAGTCCCCCCATGCCCGCCACTGTTTGTTCCAAGTCCCAGACAGAGCACCAGTGGTTTACTCAGTGTATATGCCAGATTGTGCAAATAGGCGATTCCTGCCATAATGTCATTTTCCTGATATGCCACGGCACCCTCTTTGATGTGGTAAAAATCTCTTAAATACTGCTTTGCTTCTTTTAATTTGACTACTGCAATATCAGCAAGGGGTGCCGCTCCGATAAAATCCCGCCGTTGGATTTCCGAACCCGCCGCAACACCTGCTAAAAAAGTGCCATGTCCATTTGTGTCACGGCTTGGCACAATCGAATAGGAATCTTCTGAACGAATTGCATAATTGATATCCTCTGCCGTATACTCACTTCCATATAGAAATCCTTCCGGCTGTGTCCCGGTCCGCACAGTCTGATCCCAGATCCTTAATATCCTGGTAGTTCCGTTTTCCGATTGAAATACCGGATTTTGATAGTCAATCCCGGTATCGATAAATCCCATCAGCACTCCGTTCCCTTTTAATGGAAGGGTCGGAAAATTCTGCATGGTAAGTATTCCGGTTCCTTCAAGCGCAGAGGTATCCATCAGTGCATAGCATTTTGGCACTCCGATATAAGTCAGTCTTGCAATATTAAAATCCCCATTCTCTACAACTTCCCTGGGATAAAAAAGGGCTTCAAAACCATTGTCAAGTGGCTGGGAACACAAGATTTCATCTCCGTTTCGCATGTTCACTTCCCTTGACAATGTATTTATGAAGTCAAAATAATCTTCCGAGTAAACGGCCTCTGTACAATCCATTTTTCACCTGATGCTTCTATTTATTGCATTTTATGCCGAAAATAGAAAGTTATGCCACTAGATCACACTCTTTTCTTCCAATTCCGGGCATCCACGCATCATAATAACAGGTCCGCCTGTTTTCTCGATATATTCTTTTGTGATAATTACTTTTCCAATGTTGTCATCCTTTGGAATCTCATACATGATGTCTAGCATGAATTCTTCAATGATGGCACGAAGCGCTCTCGCTCCGACTTTCTTCTCCTTTGCTTTTTTTGCAATCGCATGGAGTGCCTCATCTTCAAATTCTAACTTGACCTCATCCATCTCTAACAGCTTCTGATACTGTTTTAAAATGGCGTTGCGCGGCTCTTTTAAAATCCGCACTAACATATCTTCTGTCAATGCCTCTAAAGAAAAAAGGATTGGCAGACGACCAATGAATTCCGGTATCATTCCAAAAGTACGGATATCCTCTACCGTTACCTTCTGTAAAATGTTCTCATCCTCATCGTACTGGTCTTTTAATGCCGCTTTAAATCCCATAGAGGATTCCTGATTCAGCCGCTCTTTGATAATATTGTCCAAGTCCGGAAATGCTCCGCCACAGATAAACAAAATATTTCTGGTGTTGACAGTTACCATCGGCACCATGGCATTTTTACTGCTGGCTCCCACTGGAACCTCTACATCAGCACCCTCTAACAGCTTTAACATTCCCTGCTGGACGCTCTCGCCGCTGACATCTCTCTGATTGGTGTTCCGCTTTTTGGCAATCTTATCGATCTCATCGATAAAGATGATCCCACGCTCTGCCTTTTCTATGTCATTATCGGCTGCCGCTAAAAGTTTGGAAACTACACTCTCGATGTCATCACCGATATAACCGGCTTCTGTCAGGGAAGTTGCATCCGTAATTGCCAACGGCACATCTAACAGCTTTGCTAACGTTCTGACCATATAAGTCTTACCAGAACCGGTCGGACCTACCATCAGCATATTGGATTTTTCAATTTCAATATCATCATTTGCCTCGGATGCCACTCTCTTGTAGTGGTTGTATACGGCAACGGACATAACCTTTTTTGCATAGTCCTGTCCTACAATGTACTCATCCAGACTTGCCTTGATCTTATGAGGTGCCGGGATCGCATGGATATCGAGTGCCGGCTTTTCTTTCTTTTCTTTTGGTTTTTTCTTCTTGATCTGCTGGCTTTTTGGAAGCATACCCTGTAAATCAGAAAGATTGATCATGCTGATATTGGGCATGTTCCCAAATCCCATATTTGCCGGATTGAAATCTCCAAGATTAAACCCGGAACCGCTCATGCTGTCAAAGGTCTTTTGCATACAATCCCGACAAATACAGATATTATTTGGGATTTTGATCATTTTGCCCGCTTTGCTCTCCGGCCGGCGGCAGATATAGCAGATATCTTCGTAGCCATCCTTCTCGTCTTTGTTCGTATCCGGGGCATCGTCTGTCTGTTCTTTTTCTATGATTTCCTGTTCTAAATCTTTATCCTGATCTGACATGTTATTCTCCTATCATCTATCTTATCTATAACTGCCCCCATTATAAGACATTCCATTTGCAATCTCAATTGATAATTTGGAGAAAATGCCGAATTTATAAAATTTCTTTCAATATCTTATTGACCATTCCAGGATCTGCTTTTCCCTTCATGGCTTTCATCGTCTGACCGACTAAGAATCCGATGGCTTTTTCCTTTCCGTTATGGTAATCTTCTACAGATTTCGGATTGTCTGCAACGATCTGCTCGATCGTCTCTCGCAATGCACCTTCGTCGTTTACGGTCTTTAAGCCTTTTTCTTCCACATATTTTTCCGGGTCAATATTACGATCGAAAATCTGCTCAAATACTTCTTTTGCCACATTGCCGTTGATGACTCCGCCATCGACAAGCTCGATTAATTTTGCCAAGTTTTCAGCAGAAAAAGCGATGTCCTCCGGCTCTTTTTCATGTTCTTTTAACAGACGGAGTGTTTCGCCCATCAGCCAGTTTGAGACTTTTTTCGGCTTCTTACAGATGGCTGTGGTCTCTTCAAAAATATCTGCCATATGCTTTGAACCGGTAATGATCTGTGCATCATAATCCGGCAGCTCATATTCTTTTTTGTAACGCTCTAATTTTGCGGTACGAAGTTCCGGCTCTTTTGCCTTGATCTCCGCTAACCACTCGTCACTGATGACGATCGGTACTAAATCCGGCTCCGGGAAATAACGGTAATCCTGTGCATCCTCTTTGCTTCTCATCGCATAGGAATACTCTTTGTTGTCATCCCAGCGTCTGGTCTCCTGAATGACCTGTTTGCCTTCTTCTAACAGTTCGATCTGTCTTGCACGCTCGCCTTCGATGGCACGGGCAATTGCTTTGAATGAGTTCAGGTTTTTCATCTCGGTACGCGTTCCAAATTCTGTTGCTCCCACCTCTCTGACTGACAGGTTGACATCGGCACGCATCGAACCTTCATTTAATTTGCAGTCTGAAGCACCCAGATACTGGATGATCAGTCTTAACTTCTCTAAGTATGCAATGACTTCTTCTGCAGAACGCATATCCGGTTCTGATACGATCTCGATCAGTGGTACACCGGAACGGTTATAATCTACGATTGAGCAGTCTTCCCACTCGTCATGTACCAGTTTTCCGGCATCTTCTTCCATGTGGATCTCATGGATGCCGATACTTTTCTTTCCGCCTGCGGTCTCGATCTCTACGCTTCCATTCCTGCAGATCGGCAGATAGAGCTGGGAAATCTGGTAGTTCTGTGGATTGTCCGGATAAAAATAATTCTTTCTGTCAAATTTGCAATACTGGGTAATCGTACAATTGGTTGCAAGTCCGACTGCCACGGCATACTCTACGACCTGTTTGTTTAAAACCGGTAAAGATCCCGGCATTCCGGTGCAGACCGGGCAGGTATGTGTATTCGGTGCTCCTCCAAACGCTGTGGAGCAGGAGCAGAAAATTTTTGTCTTGGTCGCAAGTTCCACATGAACTTCCAATCCGATCACGGTTTCATATTGTTTGCTCATTTTCTCCTCCTCCTATTCTGCTAACGGGCTTTTGTGATATGCTCTGGTCTGTTCAAAACTATATGCTGCACGAATGATATTTTTTTCTTCAAAACAATCTCCGATCAACTGCAATCCGATCGGCAGTCCCTTCGAATCGATCCCGCATGGAAGTGTCATTCCCGGAAGTCCTGCTAAGTTGACGGATATCGTATAAATATCTCCTAAATACATTTTGATCGGGTCTTCTAAGGAAGAACCTAACTTCGGTGCTGTTGTCGGTGCTGCCGGTCCTAAGATCACGTCGTATTTTTCAAAGGCTTTATCAAATGCCTGCTTGATCAGTGCTTTTGTCCGGAGTGCCTTTAAATAATATGCATCATAATAGCCGGAACTTAATACGAAAGAGCCTAACATGATACGGCGTTTTGCTTCTGCTCCAAATCCTTCGGAACGTGTCTTTTTGTACATGTTATGAAGTCCTTCATATTCTTTTGTACGGTAGCCGTATTTTACACCGTCAAAACGGGCTAAGTTCGAACTTGCCTCGGCACTGGCTATGACATAATAAGCAGGGATCGCATACTCTACAAGGCTTAGATCAAATTCCTCGACAATGGCTCCTTTTTCCTCTAATGTCTTTGCTGCTGCTAAAACTGCTGCTTTCACTTCTTCGTTCAAGCCCTCGCCAAAATAATCTTTTGGGATTCCGATCTTCATTCCTTTTACATCATCCACTAATGCAGATGTAAAATCTGTATCTTTTCGTTCTATGGATGTGGAATCCTTCTTATCATAGGAAGTAATTGCTTCTAAAATGGTGGCACAGTCGGTCACGTCTTTTGCCACCGGTCCGATCTGATCTAAGGAAGAACCATAGGCGATCAGTCCGTAACGGGATACCGTTCCATAGGTTGGTTTTAAGCCGGTCACTCCGCAAAATGAACTTGGCTGGCGGATGGAACCACCGGTATCGGAACCTAACGCATAACTGCACTCTTCTGCTGCCACGGCTGCACAGGAACCGCCGGAAGAACCGCCCGGCACATGTTCTAAATTCCATGGGTTTTTCGTAACTCCATAAGCGGATGTCTCTGTCGTGCTTCCCATTGCAAACTCATCCATATTGGTCTTGCCTATGATGACCGCGCCTGCTTTTTGCAGATTTTCTACTGCCTGTGCGGTATAGGTTGGTACAAAGTTATTTAATATCTTGGAACTGCAGGTTGTCAGAACTCCTTTGGTACAAAGGTTGTCTTTCAATGCCACCGGTACGCCCGCAAGCGGTCCGGTCAACTCTCCTGCATCTATTTTTTTCTGGATCTCCCCGGCATCTTTCAATGCCTGCTCTTTGGTCAGGGTGACAAAGCTATGCACATCGCCCTCTACTTTTTCTATCTGTGCAAAGGCTGCTTCTACGGCTTCTTTTACCGTTACTTCCCCTGCTTTTATCTTTTTTCCCAGCTCTACGGCTGTCAGACTCATCAGACTCATTGTATTCCTCCTTTAACCGATCGTCTTTGGCACCTTAAATCCATCATCTTTAGCACAAGGTGCGTTTGCAAGTGTATCATCATGTCCGTCTCCATTGGTTACAACATCCTCGCGGAATACGTTATTGACCGGGAATACATGGGACATCGGCTCTACGCCGGAGGTGTCTAATTCATTTAATTTATCAATATAATCGAGCATTTTTCCCATATCGGCTTTTGCCTGCTCTTTTTCTTCTTCGGAAAGCTCTAATTTTGCAAGAATACCAACGTATTCAATGGTTTCATCTGAAATTATATTTGCCATTTTTCTTCTCCTTGTTTTCCTAAGGTTCTAATCTGCTTAAATCTCTTGGGAACAGTGTGGTCTCTCTGACATTGTCCTCGCCGATCAACTGCATTGTCAGTCTCTCTAATCCGATTCCAAGACCTCCATGCGGCGGCATTCCGTATTTGAATGCACTCAGGTAGTCCTCCATTCCTTCCTCTGTCATTCCTCTTGCTGCAATTTTTTCTGTCAACATCCGGTAATCATGGATTCTCTGACCGCCGGTTGTAATTTCAAGGCCACGGAACAATAAGTCAAAGCTCAGTGTAAATGTGGTATCCTGTGGATCATCCATTGCATAAAATGGACGTTTTTTGCTTGGATAATGTGTAACAAACACAAAATCCGCATCATATTCTTCTTTAAACAGAGTTCCGATCAGATGCTCTTCTTCCGGCTCTAAATCATATGGGTTTTTGATCCTGCGGTCATATTTTTCTGACACCATTTTCTTTGCCTCGTCAAAACGAACCACCGGTATCTTTTCCACGTTCGGAAGCGTTACACCTAACATTTTCAACTCTTTTGCATAATCTTTTTCTAACAGTTTCATTGCATACTGCAAAAATCCTGTTTCCATTGCCATGATGTCTTCAAATCCGTCGATATATCCCATCTCAAAATCTAAGGAGGTATATTCGTTCAAATGTCTTTTAGTGTTGTGCTTTTCTGCTCTGAATACCGGAGCAGTCTCGAATACACGGTCAAATACACCAACCATCATCTGTTTGTAGAACTGTGGACTCTGCTCTAATACGGCAGGTCTGTGGAAATATTCAAAACGAAACAGGTTTGCTCCACCCTCTGCTCCTTTTGCACCAATCTTTGGTGTATGGATCTCGGTAAAGCCCTCTTCGTATAAAAATTCCCGAAAACCTCTGACTAAGCCCTCCTGGATCTTGAACTTTGCCCGCTCCCTGACATTTCTAAGAGATACGGCACGGTTGTTTAGCTTTGCCTCTAAGGATGTATTCAGTTTCCATTTTGAGATCGCAAGTGGCATTGGAGCACTCGGCTCTGACAAGATACGGATCTCTCTTAAACGGATCTCGATGCCGTTTGGAGCACGATCTTCTTTTGCTACCACTCCCTCTACTTCTACGGTTGCCGCCTCTTTTAAATCTTTCAGTTCAAACTTGGTTACGCCTTCCTCAAATACACACTGGATCAGTCCTTCTCTTTTTCGCAGGATCACAAAGGCGACCTCACCCATATCACGAATGGTATGAACGGCACCGTTGAGCTTTACACTCTGTCCTTCGTAATCTCCTGCTAAGAGGGTTGTCAGTTCTAAAGTTTCCTGTTCTTTTACTCCTGTTAAAAATTCCATCATGTTTGTACTCTCCTTTTCTTCATGTTTCAGTCGGAAATGTTTTCCTCTGAAGGATAGGTGCGGGACGGAAATATGACTTTGTGAAAAAATATCATTTTTTACTGATTCATTTTTATGAATTTAGAAATAATAAAAATTAGAAATAAAAAAACGCCCCGGAACATTTCACTGTTCCGGGGCGGGATCTCATTCTTCTATATTCCCGCGGTACCACCCGCATTGAAAAATCATGGCAATCACAACTTTTCCACTCTTGATATTTAACGCATATCAGACGTACTGACCTACTCTGTATTTTGCAAGTTCTCATTCCTTTTCCTGCAAAATTCTGTTCAACCAGTCTGCTCCGGAGTGTTCCCTTTGTCTCCTCTTTCAAACAGCGCTCTCAGTCGGTGACGCTGTATTCCTGTCGACGTCTGAAGATAAGAGTCTCTTTCATCGCTTTTTTTGTTGCCTGTATGTTAGCATAGTCTTAGTTATTTTGCAAGTATTTTTTTGAAAACTTTCAAAAACCGGAGTCTTCATTCGTCATTCCTTTTTCTTTTTTTCACAATAAACAGGTCTCTGACGTTCAGACTCTGCATGATGTTTCCTGCATTCGTCACATTTCCCATGACGTTCACACTTTTTTCTTTTGCATGGGCAATTCTCATTTATTATCATTTTAGCTCCATAAATCTACAATTTTAAAAACCTATATTTTCCGGCACCTAAGCCGGTAACCTTTTCTATGACTTTTGCTTCCTTTAAAACATTCATTACATTTGTAGCCTTAGACTTTGAACATCCCAGCCATTCCATCACATTAGCTGCCCAAATATCGTATCTGTTCCACAATGCTTAAATACCTTCTCAATATTGTTCACAAAAACATCTGTCGCATTTGCTTCTTTTAACAATGGCTGATATTTTTCAAAAGCATTGCTTACTTTTCTAAAGATTGTGACCTTAAATCCATCTCCAAATTCTTCAAATAACGGATCAGGTAAGCCATATTCCTAACATCACTTGTCCCCCTGTACTGTTAGAAAAAGCAATAATGTCCTTTAAAAATTTCTCATGATTACTTGGAAGCTTCCGTTGAAATTCTATATTTTTACCTTTTCCAAAATATTCTTTCCTATTAAGTTTAATTATATCATTCGCTTTTTATACTTACAATTGGAACTTTTGATAGAATAAAATCTATTCCCCAACCTTTTATTGAAAAACGAAGTCTATATGGTATAATAATGGCAAACGGATCAACATGCCCGCATGATCGACATGATCGATCCGTAACAAAATCAAACTGACAGAATCGAGGATACATATGGATCACTTAATTATTCCAAAAGATTACAAACCCGACCTGAATCTCCATGATACACAGGTTGCCATTAAAACGGTTAAGGACTGCTTTCAGGAACTGTTAGCAGAACGTCTGAATTTAACAAGAGTTTCTGCTCCACTGTTTGTTGACCCGGATTCGGGATTAAATGACAACTTAAACGGTGTGGAACGCCCGGTGGCTTTTGACATCAAAGAACAGGATGGAAAAATTGCTGAAATCGTCCACTCCCTTGCAAAATGGAAACGTTATGCGTTAGATAAATACGGTTTTTCCGTTGGTGAAGGACTCTATACGGACATGAACGCCATCCGTCGTGATGAAGAGACCGACAATATCCACTCTATTTTTGTGGACCAGTGGGATTGGGAAAAGATCATCACTAAGGAAGACCGTAATATCGAGACACTGAAAGAAACCGTCCGCACCGTATATAAGGTTTTGCGTAAAACGGAAAAATATATGTCCATCAAGTATGATTACATTCAGGAAATCCTTCCAAAGGATATCTTTTTTATCACCACACAGGAATTAGAAGATGTATTCCCGGATGTATCTTCTCCAAAGGAACGTGAGTATTATATTGCAAAGGCCAAGGGTGCTGTCTGCATCATGCAGATCGGAGATGTTTTAGAAAATGGCGAACGCCATGACGGACGTGCTCCGGACTATGATGACTGGAGTCTGAATGCAGATATTGTCGTTTACTATCCGGTTCTTGATATTGCACTGGAACTTTCTTCCATGGGAATCCGTGTGGATAAGGATGCACTGCTCTCACAGTTAGAAAAAGCCGGCTGCCCGGAACGTGCAGAACTGCCTTTCCAGAAAGCCATTATTGAAGAAAAACTTCCATATACCATCGGTGGAGGTATCGGTCAGTCCCGTATCTGTATGTTCTTTTTAAGAAAAGCCCATATTGGCGAAGTACAGAGTTCAATGTGGCCGGAAGAAGTTGTACAGGAAGCCACTGCACACGAAATTTCTTTATTATAGGCAACGAAAGAGAGATATTTCATGAAAAAATGGATGACTTTTTTATGTATATTGTTGTTATGTAGCAGCCAGACACTGTTACCTGTGTCTGCTACACCTGCAAAATCTGTATCTTCCACTCCTCGCCAAACACAGATTACTGTTCGGACAGCCACAAATTTCAAGACTGAATCAGATGTTAAAAAATTCGTTCAGCTGGCTTCTAAATATAAAATATCTGTCATCTACTTAAATGTAAAGCAGGATGAGGATGATGAAGTACCGTCCGGTTATGTTTATTATAAGAGTAAGGTTGCACCCATCGCCAAAGGCTACAGGAATTTCGATGTTTTAAAATCTATGATTAAAGAAGCTCATAAAAAATCTATCAAAGTCTATGCGTGGGTTCCTCAGTTTCATGACCGTGCAGCATTAAAAAAGTATCCCAATGCACAGATGAAAACTCTGGTTGGAAAAAAAACTGTGGCTTACAACCAAAATGGTGAATATTTTGTAAATCCTTTAAATAAGAAAATCCAAAAATATGAGATTTCCATCTTAAAGGAAATCGCTAAAAAATATGATGTTGACGGTATTATTTTAGACTGGCTTCGCTTTGATGATTACAAAATGGATTTGAGCAAGTCTACCAGAAATGCTTTTAAAAAGAAATATGGCTATGATCCGATAACCATTTCGTTTTCAACCAATAATGCCAAACGCAGACAGTGGAATAGCTGGAGAACTTCACAGCTTGCATCTTATGTCAAACAGGCTTCTCGTAGTGTCCGGCAAACTAAAAAAGACATTTTACTGGGTGTATTTATTCTCCCTCCAGAGTTCACAGAATGTGGGCAGGATGTTGGAAAATTTAAGTCGTATATTGATGTTGTTCTGCCAATGTCCTATTACAAGGACTGGGATTTTACTCCTTCCTGGGTTTATGGGAAAAATTCGGGTATTCTTTACGATACACAAAAAAAAGCAAAAAACACCTCCATTATTCCAACATTTGATTTGCCTTCATCCACACAAAAGGATAGTTATAAGACAATTTTCAAAAAGACGCAAAAAAATTATCCTAAGATTAAATGCATAAATTACTTTATTTACGGAAAATGGAAGGAATCCCATTTTAAAAAAATTGTATATTATTGAAAATTGCAATGTAATTTCTCTTACACAATAAAAAATGAAACCGAAGACTTCATGATTAGTCAACGGTTTCATTTTTTGTGCTATACCCTATCGTATTACTGCATGATATTAAATGCCAGCATCATCATAAAGGAATCTCCAATGCATTTGCAGCGGTGCGTGCAGCATAATGGAAATCATAAGAAAAGCACGATGAAAATATGATTATTTTTTCATTGTTATGCAATCTTCCAGAATTCTTTTTGCATTGGCTACTCTTTCCGCACTCGGCGGACAGACACCTTCTAACGGATAATCAAGTCCAAGATTTTCCCATTTAAAAATTCCCATGGTATGATACGGCAGAACTTCTACCCGTTCCACACTCTGCAATTCCCTGATAAATTCCGCTAAACGAAACAGATATTCATCTTTATCATTTCGCTCCGGCACAAGGACATGACGAATCCACATTGGTTTTTTCATTTCGGATAAGAGCTGTGCCATGCGTAAAATATTCCGGTTACTCTGTCCGGTCAGAATCCGATGCTGTTCTTCATCGATATGTTTGATATCCAATAATACCAAATCCGTATTCTTCATCAGTTCCTTCCATTTGGAAAAATAAGGCTCTTGTTCCGTGAACGGATTGCCACTGGTATCTAATGCGGTATGAATTCCCCGCTCTTTTGCTTTTCGGAATAACTCATTTAAAAAATCAATCTGTAAGAGCGGTTCTCCACCACTTACGGTAATCCCGCCTTTTTCTCCCCAGTAGCTGCGGTATCTCCATGCTTTGTCCAATAACTCTTCGGCACTGGTCGGCGTTCCTGCATTTTTCTCCCAAGTATCGGGATTGTGGCAGAACTGACACCGCATGGCACAACCGCTTAGAAAAATAATGTAACGGACACCCGGTCCATCCACAGAGCCGAAGCTCTCAAGTGAATGGACGTATCCGATATTCTGTTCTTGACTCATAGATTATAAACTTTCGTGGCAGGTTCTTGAAATAACATCCATCTGCTGCTCTTTTGTCAGGTCGATGAATTTTACTGCATAGCCGGATACACGAATCGTAAAGTTTGCATACTCTTCTTTTTCCGGATGCTCCATTGCATCGATTAACTTTTCTTTTCCAAATACATTGACATTTAAGTGGTGTGCGCCCTGGTCAAAGTATCCGTCTAAAACATGTGTCAGATTTTCTACACGTTCTTCCGGGCTGTGTCCTAAAGCATCCGGGTTCATGGTCTGTGTATTGGAAATTCCGTCTAACGCATCTTCATATGGCAGTTTTGCCACGGAGTTCAAAGATGCTAATAATCCGTTCGTCTCTGCACCGTAAGATGGGTTTGCTCCCGGTGATAACGGTGTCCATGCTTTTCTTCCGTCCGGCATTGCTCCGGTTGCTTTTCCATATACCACGTTTGATGTAATAGTCAGAATGGATGTCGTAGCCTCGGAATCGCGGTAGGTGTGAACCTTTTCTAATTTTCTCATAAAGGTCTCTAAAAGCCATACGGCAATCTCATCGGCACGTTCATCATCGTTTCCATATTTCGGGAAATCTCCGGTTGTCTCAAAGTCTACTACCAGTCCGTCCTCATCGCGGATAGTTTTTACTTTTGCATATTTGATCGCACTTAAGGAGTCTACAACATGGGAGAATCCTGCAATACCGGTTGCAAAGGTACGGCGTACTTCGGTATCGATCAATGCTAACTCTGCTGCTTCATAGTAATATTTATCATGCATATAGTGGATCATGTTTAAGGTCTCTACATAGAGTTTTGCCAACCAGTCCATCATTGCATCGTATTTTTCCATTACTTCTTCATAGTCTAAGTATTCAGAAGTGATCGGACGGTACTTCGGTCCTACCTGATCTTTGTTCTTCTCATCTACTCCGCCATTGATCGCATAAAGTAAGCATTTTGCAAGGTTTGCTCTTGCTCCGAAAAACTGGATCTCTTTTCCTGTCTCTGTTGCAGATACGCAGCAGCAGATAGAATAATCATCTCCCCAGATCGGACGCATTACATCGTCATTCTCATACTGGATAGAACTTGTCTCTACGGAAATATGAGCTGCATATTTCTTAAAGTTCTCCGGCAGACGGGAAGAATAAAGTACTGTCAGGTTTGGCTCCGGAGAAGGTCCCATGTTCTCTAATGTATGTAAGAAACGGTAATCGGTCTTTGTTACCTGGGAACGTCCGTCGATGCCGATTCCTCCAACCTCTAAGGTTGCCCATACCGGGTCACCGGAAAATAACTGATTATAGGACTCGATTCTTGCGAATTTTACCATACGGAATTTCATGGTCATATGGTCGATCAGTTCCTGTGCTTCGCTCTCTGTTAAGATTCCTGCTTTGATATCTCTTTCGATATAAATATCTAAGAATGTGGAGATACGGCCTACGCTCATTGCTGCACCGTTCTGTGTCTTAATGGCTGCAAGATATCCAAAATAAAGCCACTGTACAGCTTCTTTTGCATTTTTTGCCGGTACGGAAATATCAAATCCGTAGATCTGTGCCATTTCTTTCATGCCGTTTAATGCACGGATCTGCTCTGCAATCTCCTCACGGATCTGGAAATCTTTTCTTCTCATTCCATGACGCTCTGTTTTTGCAAAGTCTTTTTTCTTAGACTCTATTAAAAAGTCAATACCGTAAAGTGCAACACGACGGTAATCGCCTACGATCCTTCCACGGCCGTATGTATCAGGAAGTCCTGTTAAAATGTGGCTGTGACGTGCACGCTTCATCTCCGGTGTGTAGATATCAAACACTGCATCGTTATGTGTTTTATGGTATTTTGTAAAAATTTCATGTAATTTTTCACTTGGCTCATAGCCATACATACGGCAGGACTGCTCTGCCATCTTGATTCCGCCATATGGCATAAAAGCACGTTTTAACGGTTTATCGGTCTGTAAACCGACTACCTGCTCTAAATCTTTTAATCCTTCATCAATGTAACCAGGACCATAAGCGGTTAAGGAAGATACTACTTCGGTCTCCATATCGAGAACGCCGCCTTTTTTACGCTCTTCCTTCTGTAACTCCTGTAATCTGCCCCATAACTTGTCTGTTGCCTCGGTGGCTCCTTCTAAGAAAGACTCATCACCTTCATATGGTGTATAGTTGTTCTGGATAAAATCTCTGACATTTACGCCCTCTTTCCAGCGTCTTCCTTCAAAACCATCCCATTGACTGAATTCCTGCATACTGTTATCCTTTCCTTTCTCGCTAGTATTTCTAATGCAGATTTATTATAACGGATTGTTAAAAAAATAACAAGATGATTAGTGAACAGTTTTTCTCATTATCGGATGAAATCATTTCCATTAATATGCCTGATAACCTGTCTCCTGTAATCTGTTATCTTTTTCTACTACCTGATCTTTCATTTCTTCACTGTATGCTTCTAACTTCTCAAGCAGTGCTGCATCAGAAGTTGCAAGGATCTTTGCTGCAAGGATTCCGGCATTCTGTCCGCCATTGATCGCTACTGTTGCAACCGGAATACCACTTGGCATCTGTACGATAGAATATAAGGAATCTACTCCTCCTAAATCGGACGTTTTCATTGGGATTCCGATGACCGGCATTGGAAACAGAGCTGCACACATTCCTGGAAGATGTGCTGCTTTTCCGGCTCCTGCGATGATCACCTTGGTTCCACGCTCTTTTGCGCCCTTTGCCCATTCAAAGAAAATGTCCGGTTCACGATGTGCAGAAATGATCTTCATCTCATAATCAATCCCGAATCTGTCAAGCATCTCTGCTGCCTTTGCCATAACAGGCATGTCTGAATCGCTTCCCATTACTATTCCTACTGTTGCCATTTTTTCTTCCTCCTGTTTGTTAAATCTGTATTTTACATTTCATCGAGTGGCTGATTTAATGCCTCACTTCCCGGCACTACAAATCTTCCATCCCGAATAATGTCCTCTGTGCTTCCATCGGCACGGATCACGGTGATCGCACCTAATTCATCATACGGGATCGTAATATCCGTATGACAGTTCAGATATGCTTTACTCATATCCTCTTTTCGCTGCAGGGAAACCTCATTATCTCTTGCAACAATCTCTTTTCCATCCGGATTAAAGACTGCATTGTCCTCCGCATGGGAATAACAGGTATCGCCTACCGCAAAATGAGGTCCTGTCTTTTCTGCGATCAAAATCGGCAGTTTTGCCGCTATATCGTACTTTCTCGCCATACAGTATGCTGTGGTGTTTGTACCAATCGCAAACTCTCCCATTGGAAGCGTATCATGGTGCTTCAATACATTTTCATGAATATATTTGCGGTTTTCCTCTTCGTTCTCAAAATTCTTACAGGTATAATTCACAATCTTTCCGTCAGAAAAATCCATCTCTAAATCCAAAAAGTTAAGCTCGTTTAAATACACCTGTGAAACATGCAGTTTTCCGTTGGTACCTTTTAAGACCGGGGAGGTAAAGACTTCCCCTACCGGAATGTTGACATCTGCCACACAGTTTTCAAAAATCGTCTGCTTATCCGGATCTTGCAATTTATAAAGTTCTACGGTCAGATCTGTTTTATTCTGACCTCTTCCTTTGATATGCACCCGCTCACCGGTATCTAACACATCAATGATCTTTTGCTGTATCGACTGATAGAGTTTGTAATCTAAAGTATTGATCTTTACGGTCTCATCAAAGATCTCACGGAACTGCTCTCCGATCGTCGGGATCGGATATGCGATGATCGTAAAACTCCGTTCATCGCCTTTGATATACTCGTTTGTGATCTGTCCTGCCATGCTCATATAATAGACATTCAACTGCTGCTGTTTTTCATTATAATGTGCATTTTCCGGCTTGCTCACCGGCTCAAAAGGCTCTTCTCCAAAGATCTCGATCACCGCCGGACCTGCATGGACTCCTGCTAATTCTTTGCGGCTTTCAAAGGAACTTCTAAGCACTTCTAAACGACGCTCTACGAATGCTTTGTCAAAATAGTATGCCTTATCGTCCTTGTGGTCATACTCATACTGTTTGTTGACTGCCTTTACATAAGCATTGCGTTTTCCATGTCCGCGGTTAAACAATGATAACACCGGATCTCTTGAAATGGTCGGCTGTAACCCCATTTTTTCAAAATTTTTCACTGCTGCCCGTACCATGCGTTCAAATCCGATCGGATAATGGATCTGCACGGTTTTCTTTTTAGACAGATCTACACCGAGATTTACAAAACCGAGCCTGTAACCCTCGGTATAGGTGTCTGCCATGGACTGTATTTTTTCTTCCTCCATACTGTTCAGAAAACGTGCGATCTCCAGTTCGCAATCACTGATATACTCGCCATAACGATAGAGATAACGGGTATCGGACAGATCCGCATGCATCACGATATCCGTAAAAAAGTCCAGTGACGGATCTATCATCTCTAAAATATTACGTTCCACCATTGTTTCACTGTAATCATGGTAGAAATAGTAAATAGTCTGCATCACTTCTCTTTTATCCACTACTTCATCCTGTGCTGCCGCAAAGATTCCATAGACCTCTACAAACAGCTCGCCGAAAATCGTAATGTCCTCTGCTCTTCCCTCATAGGCATAGCCAATGCAGGCACGAAGTTCTGTATAGAGAAAACTTAAGACTCCGCCAAATTCCTCTCCCAGCTTTTCCACTGCATAGGAAGGGTTAGCGTAACTGGTGTCATAATTTTTTCCTAAAATATCCTGATAAAACTCTTTGTTTCTCTTTTTTGCCTCTTCCTCTGACTCTGCATCTAACAGTCCCTGCTGCTTTTTTTGCAGTGTTTCATCTACTTTTTCTAAAAATAATGCTGTCTTTTGAAAATACTCCTGATAGCGGGCAGGTACGCTCTCTTCTTTTGCAATCTCCCGGATGCGTCCCGTCACTAATTCATATCGTTCTCTTTGTAATTCCTGATCCATATATCTTCCTACATATCTCCTTACATATCATCTATGATATTGCCTTTTTTTATATTCTGTTCAATAATTTCCTTCTGATACTCCCAGATTGCCTCGGAGCCCTCATGTGTTCTCGCATTCCTTTTCATGATCTGGGATTTTTTCACGCCGTGTTCTCTCCACGATTTGCCTTCGGATGCATCATTTAAAAGCATTGGCTGTGCATTGTCAAGCACATGGGCAAATTTTGCCTCCGGGGTTTTGCTCTCTTCAAATTCTTCCCAAAGGTTCCGGTACTCTTTCGCCATATCTTCCGGGAGTATCGGAAATATCCGGTCTGCCGCCTTTTGCTCCCGCTCTTTTTTTGTCTGGTTGCCTGCCACATCATATGCATAAGTGTCACCGGCATCAATCTCTATGGCATCGTGTAACAATACCATTTTCATTGTTTTTAACACATCGATCGGCTCATTGGAATATTCCGCAAGGATCCCGCACATCAAAGCCAGATGCCAGGAATGTTCCGCATCATTTTCCTTGCGCTCTCCATTTGCAAGATATGTCTGTCTCATGATGGATTTCATTTTATCCATCTCTAAAATGAAATCCATCTGCTTTTTCAGCCGTTTGTTATCCATTTCGTCTTCTCCTTTATAACAAAATTCCTAACATGTAAAGTGCTAACCACAGCACTGTCGCAACCGCCGACAATCCGACTGCCGTATATGGAATGGAGCGGAAGGTGTCTTTTTCCTGCACTGCCTGTACGGCCTCTATAAAAGATGCAACACCGACAAACAGTGCAACAACACCTGCACTTCCTAAAAATGCACCACCGTTTCCTGCACTTGTGACTGCCTGTATCAGCATTCCTGCTAATATGAGCAGGGAGATCACTGCTCCGACACAGGCGATCATGCCGCGAACGGATTTTTTCTTCTCTGTAAATTTATAACTTCTGTTATTCTTCTTTTTTCTCATTTCTTCTCTTCTTCCACTTCCTTGCAACCCAAAAACAAAGATAACCGAGACTTCCTCCCAGCGTATTTAAAATCATATCATCCACATCGAAACTGCCCACCTTAGACACCAGCTGTATACACTCGATCAAAAGACTGAACTCAAAGCTGATGAGTGTCACATATGCAAAACTCCTGTTTTTCTGACTAAGGAATGGCAGAAAAAAGCCAAACGGAAGAAACGCCGCGACATTTCCGAGCAGATTTACTACTACTGCTGTCATTCCCAGCTTCTTCCGATAGATAATAAAACGCTTGATTTCCAAAAATGGAACCAGATTGTAATGATAGGTTCTGGTCAGATTGGTTCTTCCCATGATTTCCGCAAAAAACAGGAAGTAACTCAAAAGCAGCAGATATCCTCCGAACAGAATCCATCTAAAACATAATTTCTTTTTTGTCATGTAACAAACGTGCCCCGCTTACCACTGCAATAATACCGCAGACTAAGCCTGCCACCATCATAATGATCCCAACGGTCAGTGCTCCTGCTCCACTACGGCTCATTGTCTTATATGCTTTTTCGTTCATAATCATTCCTCCAATTATTTTACACCATACTCCTGATAGTATTGGTCAATTGCTGTTTTTAATGTATCGTCAATGACAATTTTTCCCTGACATGGACGATTATGGAGATGTTCTACCACATCTGCCATGCTGACAATGGCATTTGCATCAAATCCATAAGTTTCTTTGATCTCTTCTAATGCGGATTTATCACCTTTGCCCCGCTCCATGCGGTTCAAAGATACCATAAGTCCTACGATCTCTACCTTTCCCTGTGCCCGGATGATCGGAAATGTCTCTTCAATGGATTTCCCGGATGTTGTCACATCTTCAATGATCACCACTTTATCGCCATCCTGAATTTTACTTCCAAGCAGGATTCCTGTATCTCCATGGTCTTTTACTTCCTTACGGTTTGAACAATAGCGGATATCTTTTCCATATAATTCACTGTATGCCATCGTTGTCGCAACACTTAACGGGATCCCCTTATATGCCGGACCGAATAACACATCAAAGTCATCTCCGTAATGCTCATGAATTGCCTTTGCATAGTATTCACCGAGTCTGCGAAGCTGGCTGCCTGTGACATAAGCTCCTGCATTCATAAAAAACGGGGATTTTCTTCCGCTCTTTAATGTGAACTCACCAAACTTTAAGACATCACTCTCTACCATGAATTCGATAAATTCCTGTTTGTATTGTTCCATTCTGTTGTTTCCTCCTTATTTCAAGCCATTCGTAAGCATTTATATATTCATTTTATGTGTCACTATAATGATATCTGCAAGCTAATACATAGATATTCTCATCATCGATTTTGTATATGAGCCTGTCATTATCGTTGATCCGTCTGCTCCAGAATCCTGCTAAATTTCCGGTTAACGGTTCCGGTTTTCCAATGCCTTCGTTGCCATTTCTGCATATATCTTCGATCAGACGATTGATCTTCTTCAGTGTCTTTCTATCCTCGGTCTTCCAGTAAACATAGTCTTTCCATCCGTTATCGGTGAAAACTTTATTCATCCGTGGACACCTCCGCAAAATTGTGAACAGAGGATTTTCCCTTTTCAAGCTGTGCTTTGGATTCCATCAGCCAGTCATAATTAGCCTTATTTCCCATCACATATACATTTTCCATCAAATTGTTATAGGTTTCCTCCGAAAGCATTACTACGTTTTTATTATCTTTCCGTGTTACGATCATTGTCTCATAGTCATCTGTTACCCTATCCATATACGTTTTCATATTATCCCGTAAATTTGTATAGTTGACCGCTAACATGATAACACCTCCATTCGATGCAGCACTGATTTTTGCACATCTTTATGTTGTACAGTTTTCTGTACTTTTATTATATTGTACGGTTTTCTGTACGTCAAGTGCCCGTATTTTTATTTTCTACTCCGATACTGCTCCGATCAATTCCCGGATATCGGAAATCTCATATTCTGCCATATAGCTTCGGATTCCTTCTAAGATTTCCATGGTTGCCCGCGGATTCTGGAAATTCGCTGTTCCCACAGCCACGGCAGTTGCTCCTGCAAGCATCATTTCAATCGCATCCTCTGCCGTATGCACACCGCCCATTCCGATGATCGGAAGGTTGACTGCCTGTGCCACCTGATAGACCATGCGTACTGCGATCGGATGAACCGCCGGACCTGACATGCCTCCGGTCTTATTTGCCAGTGCAAATTTCCGGTTGCGAATGTTGATCTTCATTCCTGTTAATGTATTGATCAGGGACAACACATCTGCACCGCCGGCTTCTGCCACTTTTGCCATCTCTGTGATGTCCGTCACATTCGGGCTGAGCTTCATGATCACCGGCTGTTTTGCATGCTTTTTGATCTCTTTTGTAATTGCTTCTACCGCCTTTGGGTCCTGACCAAAAGCAATCCCGCCTTCTTTGACATTCGGGCAGGAGATGTTGATCTCTAACATATCCACCGGCTGATCGGATAACCGTTCTACTACTTCGCAGTAGTCCTCTGTGGTTCTTCCGCATACATTGACGATGATCTTTGTATCAAACTGTGTTAAAAACGGGATATCTCTTTCCACAAAAAGATCAATGCCCGGATTCTGCAATCCGATGGCGTTGAGCATTCCGCCATAGACTTCCGCTACCCGTGGAGTTGGATTTCCTTCCCACGGAACGTTTGCAACGCCTTTCGTCACTACTGCTCCTAACCGGTTCAGATCCACAAATTCTGAATATTCCTCACCGGAGCCAAAGGTGCCTGAGGCTGTCATGATCGGATTATTTAAGGTAACTCCTGCTAAATCTACTTTCAGATTCATTACAACTCCACCTCCTCAGCTAAAAATACCGGACCTTCTTTACAGATACGTTTGTTATGCACATTCGTATGGCTGTCCTTATGTCTGGACTTGCATACGCAGGCAAGGCATGCTCCGATTCCGCATGCCATCCGTTCTTCCATCGAAATCCAACATTCGATCCCTGCTTCTTTTGCATATTCCTTCACTGCTTTTAACATCGGAGTCGGTCCACAGGCATAGATGATATCTGCCTTTAACTCATTGACACGGATCGCATCTAAAACGGTTCCTTTTGTTCCCATACTTCCATCTTCGGTTGCGAGATAGATTTCTCCTGCTTTTTCAAATTCCTCTGTTAAAAAAAGCTCATCCCGATATCCCAATACGATCTGTTTTTCACATTCGAGTTCTTTGGCTAATTCTAACATTGGCGGAATTCCGATCCCTCCTCCTATCAGGATTGCTTTCTTGGATTTTTTCGGAAAACCGTTTCCTAACGGTCCTAAGATATCTAAGATCATTCCGGCTCTCATACCCGAAAACTCTTCTGTTCCCTTGCCCGCAACACGGTAAACAATCCTCAATGCTCCATCTTTTTTGTCTATTTCACAAATACTGATCGGTCTTGGCAGCATTCTGCTTCCGTCCTTACAATAAACAGAAATAAACTGTCCTGCTTTTGCATTTTTTGCAATCTCATCCGTCTTTAACCACATGCTGAATACTCCGTCTGCGATCTCCTCCTGACGGATCACGATTGCTTCTTCCCTGCTCTTTTCTGACATGTCCTTCTCCTTACTTTGCTCTCTCCAAAGCTGTACTGATGTCTTCCACCATATCGATCACGGCTGCTCTGGATGCTTCCGCGAAATGCTCGGCTCCGAATTTTGCATATTTTTCCTGCTTATATGCTGCAATGATACCTCTGGAAGAATTTACAATGGCTCCTAAACCATCCTCGTTAAAGAAGTGTACCAGATCTGCTCCTTTTCCTCCCTGTGCTCCATAGCCCGGTACTAAAATATAGCTCTTTGGCATTACTTTTCTTAAGACTTTTCCCATTTCCGGATAAGTTGCCCCCACAACTGCTCCGATGTAACTATAGGAATCTCCCATGTGGTCTGCACCCCACTCGGCAACTTTTTCCCCTACCCACTCATAGAGTGGTCTGCCGTCGATGATGCGGTCCTGGAATTCCCCACTGGATGGGTTTGATGTCTTAACAAGGATGAACAATCCCTTTTTTTCTTCCTTACATATATCTACAAACGGTTTGATCCCATCTGTTCCCAGATATGGGTTGACCGTTGCAAAATCTTCATTAAATGCCTGACAGATGGTATTTCCTACCTGTACTTTTCCCAGATGTCCGACTGCATAGGCTGCAGAGGTAGAACCGATATCTCCTCTCTTGACATCTCCGATTACGACCAGACCTTTTTCGTGACAGTAATCTACGGTTTTTTGGAATGCTTTCAGTCCTTCTACACCAAACTGCTCATACATGGCAATCTGTGGCTTTACTGCCGGGATCAGGTCATAGGTCGCATCTACGATCTCTTTATTGAACTGCCAGATCGCATCTGCTGCTCCTTCTAAGGTCTCTCCGTATTCTGCAAATGATTTCTTCTGTATATGTTCCGGCACATAGTTTAACATCGGATCTAATCCTACAACGATTGGTGCATTGGTTTTTTGAATGTTACTGATAAGTTTGTTGATCATGCTTTTTCTCCTGTCATTTCTTTTTCATATATCATCTTACCGCCACAAATGGTATACTCTACCTCACCGGTTACGGTACGTCCATCAAATGGTGTATTTCTTCCTTTGGATGCAAAATTATTTTTATCGATCTGATATGTTTTTTTCGGATTAAAGATTACAATATCCGCATCTTTTCCAACTTCTAAGCTGCCTCTGTCACTTCCAATGACTTTTGCCGGATTGTAACTCATCTTTTCCGCCATCTGCATTGGTGTCAGATATCCCTTTAATACCAGCTCACTATAAGTCAGCGCCGCAACGGTTTCGATGCCCACGATTCCAAACGGTGCTTTTTGCATACTCTGATTTTTATCCTGTTTTGTATGCGGAGCATGGTCTGTTGCAATGACATCCATGATATCTTCTTTTAATCCCTGTCTTAATGCCTCCACGTCCGCTTTTGTCCGAAGTGGCGGGTTCATTTTATAATTGGTATCATACGGTACCATATCCTCGGTAGACAATGTAAAATGGTGTGGGCAGACCTCTGCCGTCACAGGAAGTCCATCTGCCTTTGCCTGTTTTACCATGGTAACGCTGTCCTTTGTGGAACAGTGACAAAGATGCAGTCTTGCACCTGTCTCTTTTGCTAAAATAATATCTCTCGCAATAATCACGTCCTCTACGGAATTGGTAATCCCTGCAAGTCCCTGTTTTTGGGTAATCTCATCTGCGTTTACCACTCCGCCCTGAACTAAATGAATATCTTCGCAGTGTGCTAACACAGGAATCTTACACTCTGCTGCAATCTTCATTGCTTCTCTATATAAATCGGTACGCATGACCGATTTGCCGTCTTCACTGATCGCCGGGCTGCCTGCCTGAACCATGCCTTTGATATCCGCAAGTTTCTCTCCCTGCTGCCCTTTTGTGACTGCTCCAACCTGTAAGACTCTGGTCAGTCCCTCACTCTCTGCTTTTTTATGCACATATGACACCACGTCCGCATTATCTACGACCGGCTTTGTGTTTGGCATTGCTAAGATCGTCGTATAACCGCCCTTTGCCGCTGCCCGCACTCCGCTTGCAATCGTTTCTTTTTCTTCGTATCCCGGATCTCTTAAATGCACATGCAGATCAATAAATCCCGGCATGACATAACTGCCTGCCGCATCTATGACACGCTCTGCTTTACATTTTAATTTTTTCCCTCTTTTTGTAATCTTTCCATCTTCAATGAAGATGTCTATTTCCTCGTCTGTTTCCGTTGCAGGGTCTAAGACATGCCCATTTTTAATAAGAAGTGTCATTTCCTCTCCTCACTTTGCTTTACTAGTCTGTATGCTCACCGAACGTGCAAGCACGTTCTTCTCGCTTGCACTCATTGTATCATGTGACAGGATGTATCGCAACCGTGATTGTGGATTTCGCCGGTGCGAATTTTCTTTTAAAATCCACTCGAATGTTCTAAAACACATAGAAAAACAGCACCTCTCTATTTTTAGAAATGTACTGTTCTTCTGAAGATTCTGATCAAATCCTTTTATATCTTTCTCTTTTATTTCTTCGTTCCCTATCCTTACTCCATATCCTTTAATGCACGTCCCATCGGGATTCTCCGTATGCGCTTCATCTGGATCATATGTACGACCAGATAGCATACAATGCCGATCGCAATCATCGCAGGATAGACCCAAGGAGCAACATAGTAGGTCAGCCAGCCGTTAAATTGCTGCATCATCACATAGTAAATTGCCATCATTGTAAAGTGGCAGATTGGAATGACGAGTAGCAATGATATCACTAATACGACTCCTGTCGCACGGTTATAGAGACTGCCTGCCTCTTTGTCACTGTAGCCTAAGATCTTGATCATGGAAATGGACTGTTCATTTTTCTCCACGATCATTTTTGCTAACAGATAGATGACTAAAACATAGAGGAATACGGAAAATGCGCACATCAGCCACATCATGTCGCCCATGGAATCCTCTAACTGGTCCGCAATGACGGTCAGGTCATCCTGTGTGATAATGGATGCAACCATGCTGCTGTCAATATCCTTTATTTTTTTATCTGTAAAATATCCGTTAAAATAATCCTCATCATAATCGAAGATACGGTTAAAATTCTCCATACTCATAAATACCGACAAGGTCGCCGGATAATCATATGTACCACTGACGGTAAAGGTGTAGGAATCATCCTCATATTTCTTTTCTAAGGTTACTTTTCCTCCCTCTTTCAGACCATATTTTTCTAAAAATCCATCGGAAAGAAGCACTTTATTTTTTCCGGAAGGGATCTTGGCATCCTTCAAATAGGTAGAATCCTCTTCCACACCATAGACCGTGATCTCTTCGCCCCGCTCTGTCTGTAAGGACATCACTGCATATTTTTCCGCACCCTTTGTCTCTGTCTGAACAGGTGCCTTTAAAATGTACTGATACTTTGCAATTTCTGAATGGATGACTTCTGTTTTAAAGTTCTGTAACAGTGGTGACATCATCATGCCAAAGAACAGCAGGAAACTTGCAAAAAATACACCTAAAAACAGGGGCAGGTATGCTGAAATATTCTGGAATACGATACGCAGCCGGAAACGTGTAAAAAATTTAAACTCCGGCAGATGTATCACGCCTTTCTTTTTCTTTTTCCGCAGCTCGTGACGTAAAAACTGCAACGGTGGCAGATGCATCATGGAAACTAAGATCAACAGCACGATCGCAAATACGATCAGGCATGGAACTACGGTCGTCAGCCAGAAGGCTTCCGTATTCCAGATCGTCTCGTAAGTCGGAAGTGAATAGCTGTGATAATAAATATCTACGACCACATCTTTCATACAGGTATATCCTAAAATGTTTCCGATAACTGCTGAGATCAGCGTAACCCGGATCGGCAGGGTCAGATAATGCCGGATCAGTTCACCCCGTGTGTAGCCGAGTGCCCGCAGGGTTCCTATGGTTGATGCTTCTTTTTCTATCGTACTGCGTGTCGTTACGGCAAAGACAAATGCCAGAACGACCATCACGATATAGAGCAGGGTAATGATCATGACCAAATCGCCGCCCATGTCCTCACCGGTAAAGGTGATCGCCTGATTATCACTTGCCTTGACAAAATCGGTCAGTAAGCCGGTCTCCTTTAAAATGTCTTTGACATCGTCTGACTTATCCGATGCTTTCTGCTCCGAATATCCGCGGTAATTCCAGCGGTATGCATAGCAATAATGCAGTTCATCATCAGAAAACCTCTCAAAGCCCTTTTTCGTTACCATGGCAACGGTAAACTTGTTAGCATCAAACATCATATCCGTATTGTTTTTAAACAACGCACTGTAGTTAGAAAATGCTGCCACTCCGCTGACCGTAAACTTTTTCCCGTCAACATCAAACTTGTCTCCGATAGCGATCCCATTATTTTCCGCATAAAGCCTGTCTATGATGATCTCATCTTTATTCTCTGGGAATTTTCCATCCATGACGCAGATTTTATTGACATCGTCATTTTGGGTATAAATACGCACGGAATGTTCGTTTTTACGCTCTACATCTTTATAAAAGATTTCACTCAGTTTCAGATGTTCTTTTTTTAATTTACTCTTTAATTCCTTATCTGCTTTGACTGCAAGTGTAAAATGTCCGTCTTCTATTTTATATTTTTCAAAACTCTCATCATATGCCTTGGTCATACTGCTGTCAGCAACCTGAAATCCCGATACAAATCCAATCGTCAGTGTCAGGAACAAAAACAGTACCAGATATTTTCCGGCATCCTGCTTTAACTCCCGCAGATATCTTTTATGTAATGGATTTTTCATACAGCTCCCTCCTTACCAGTCTAAATCTACGGCAGGAATCTTCTGCTCATTCTTATCATTGTGGCGGATCTGTCCGTCATGCAGCTTTATGACCTGATCTGCCATATGGCGGATCGCATCATTATGTGTGACTAAGATGACGGTATTTCCAAATTTCTGATTTACGGTCTCAATGAGTTTTAAAATCTCTTTCGAGGTCTTATAGTCCAAAGCTCCGGTTGGCTCATCACAGAGCAGTATGTCCGGATTTTTGATGATCGCCCTTCCGATGGCTGTTCTCTGCTGCTGTCCTCCGGAAAGCTGGTTTGGGATTTTGTCCTTATGCTCCCAGAGTCCGAGTGTTTTTAACATATCATCCAACGGCAGTGGATCATTGCTTAAGTACGCACCCGTTTCAATATTTTCTTTTACCGTCAGATTCGGAATCAGATTGTAGGACTGGAACACATATCCTAAGTGCTTTCTTCTGTACAGGGAAAGCTGCTTGTCATTCATGTTCTCTACGGTCTCGCCATCAATGATGATGCTGCCCTCATCGGCTGTTTCAATTCCTCCTATAATATTCAATAAGGTGGATTTTCCCTATCCTGTCAAGTTATATCCAAAAAAAATTGTCGATTTTTGCAATTAAAAGAAACCATTCTTATCGCTTCTTCTGTACTGGAAAAGGATTTTTCCTTTCCAACTCCTGTCCCTGCATTTCCATCTTTTTTATAAAGATGTGCTGCTGGCTGTCAGTTTCATATTGAATTGCCACACCAAGACCTTTTTTCATAAATGCAGCAACTCCCATATCTACAAAAGCCTCCTGCCCTTCTTTCTCCTGAAAACTGATTTTAGGGAAAGCCCCGGATAATTTTTCCCTAATATACAGTTCCATTTTTTCCAAACTCTCAAATGGCATAGCCTGTACTCTTTGTAATAGCTCCTGCAAACGTTCCTCTCTCATAATACATCTGCAATGATCAACACCAAATACCATAGCAAGGCTGTGTCCGCAATCCCAAGATACATGAATCTGTCCGGCATCATCTACAAACTGTACGGTTCCTAAATCACCGGGACTCAGTTTTACATACGGATCAGCTTCCATATCTTCCAACTCTACCCGACACCCCGGTGGGTACATATTTCTTAACACAATTCTTTCCGCATTACTTATCACTGTTTTCTTCCTTTCTCCAATCCGGCTACCGTCCCAAAGACTTATCTGGGACATTTCCCTCCAACAAATACTCTCTTTCTTTATTCCATTCCAGCACCTTTTCCATAGCAGCTTCCAACTGGTCTTCTGTCGTTTCTCTTGTATAGGTTCTATATTCCTGAAAATAGTCTTCCAAAGTGTTCTGCTGTATCTCCAGTTCCTCTTTATCATAACAATCCGGCTCTTCCAGCTCCTTCAACTCCTGCAAGATTTCCCAGCATTCCAAAACACTGTCTATCTCCCGCATTTCAAGCAGATAAGATAAAAATGTTTCCTCTGGCATAATACTGAAATAGCACCGGTCAAACCATTGCTCAATATACATGCGTTCATCAGAACCATTGGTATGTGTACCACAAATCAAATCTGCAACAAAGTTTTCAAATAGTTCACCGATTGATAGCCCAACTTTTCCAGACTTCCTACAGAGCTCTTCTACCTCATCTTGATACAACCTGATAGAAATAGTCCGCTTCAGGCTTTTTTCATAGGGTTCTATATCTTCCCCTGTCTCGCAGAAATGCAGATATGTATCCGTATAAATGTTTTCCATATCGCAAAATCTCCGGCTCATTGCCACATAATCTTTACTTTCCCGGTCCCATTCCAGCCGGTAATGATGTTCCCTTGCATGTTCCTCTAAATCTTTCCGTATGATATTTCTGGTTGCTTCCGGCAACTCCGCAATAAAAATGCTTGTATCTGGAACTGCTAATACTCTTTCTTTTACCACATTTGTCCTCCTTACTTGTAACTATTTCTTGCACGCGGCAAATTCCCCAGTACGTCCATATAGAGGATAATTCCCTGCGAGTCCAGATGTACGGTAATAAATTTCTGTATTTCCTGTAACAGATCATGATCAGAAAACCCAGCCTGGCAGCCAATAAAATTCCTGATTTTTTCTACAATATCCCGTTTACGGAACTCTTGTAACACCAGAATCGGAATCGTGTGCTGACCTCCCATAGCATTATATGCTAGCTTTTTTCATAGTCTTTCCGTAAAATATGTTTCAAGATACATGGCTCTTCTCCCCTTCCTTCTTTTCTAAATTTTCTTCTAAATAAAAGAAGAGGAAGGCACCGCAGCGTTTTCCTCTTCTTTTATTAGTCTTTTCTGACTGTATAATCGTATTATAAATTACTTAGCATTACCGGCTGAAAATTTTTAATATCTAACCTTTTTGCAAAATATTCCATATTATCTAAATCACTTTCTGAGAAATATGAAATATACCATTTACACGAATGTAATACTCTCTTTCTAATCTCAACAAAATAATCCATATCTACAGAAGATAACGAATGACCTAATATAAATATTTCATTTATATTTATAAGAGAGTCAAAAAAATTTTGATTCATTTGTATAATACCAAACGTATCTTTATATGTCTTTTGAAAATAGGCTTTAATGATTTCTTTTGTTTCAGTTATTCTAAAATCTTCATCATCATCTTGTATATATATTCCATGTTCTTCCGCTGCATTAAATGGAGAAACAGCTCCGTACTGAAAAGTAGAAATATCATGATGTCCCACTACAAGTTTCTTACTGCTCAGGGCTTTTCCATGAATGTATAAAATATTCTCAGCAGGTACTTTATATGCTCTTTCTAATGTATCCGTATAATTAAAATTTAGAATCTTACACGTATTATTTATTATACGCTTTGATACCAAAGGTAAAACGTTTGTATCTATTTGCTCAATCCATTTCTTAAAATAATATGGAATATAAGATGCAAATGCCAAATCCTGCTCAACCATAAATTGAAAGTCATGATTAGCACTGTCTTTCCAATTTTCGTCACCATAATCAAGATAATATGAAGCATTTTCTTCTTGCACTTGATATTTATCTAATTCGCCTAAAGCCATTTCAAATTGAAACCACAATTCTTCTTCTGGTATATATTTACATATAGCTTCATAAAATTCACGAGCATATATTCTCAAATACTCCTTAAAATCATAATACGAAGTGGGCAAATTGTGTGCCCGATCAAAACCATTTCCTATAATAACCAATCTGTCCAATTTCTTTTCTCTCCTAGTAAATATGTTCCAAAAATGTTTGCACTGCTACACAAGCAGCTGTTAGACTTCCGATAAAAGCTGTTAAAGATACTATTAACGAAGAAGCCATTTCTAGCAGATGTACAATTCTGGAAACATTTTGATTTGTACTATTAGGAAACAGTAATCTCCTTACCTTCTGTATTAAAAAATAAAATGTTTTAATGAACGAGATAAGTATATAACACAAATAGGAACACACGATTATGCCCCCTATGCAAAATCCTATATCTCCCAAGTGAGATCCTTTTTTCCAATTAACAAGAATATAATGTATCTCCCAAGAAAATATAATTAAAACAGAAAATGCAGTAATGGCATGGATGCTTACTGTAACTATCTTTTTCTCTTTAGTTTCTCTCGATAAAGCAGGAAAACTAATAAACCAAAATGCAATACATGTTGCTCCTATTGATAAACGTGTTTCATTTGCTCCACCACTATATAAGGCTGGATATGCACCAATCGTTAACATTAAACATCCCATTAACAACAAACCCATATTAAGACTAAGTGCTATTTTCCTTTTATTTTCACGTATCAATGTACCCATTTTAAACATCTCCATTCGTATTCTATTTCTAAGTTAAATTATTAACCTATCATATTTTCTTTGGTTTTTATATTACTTTTAATGCTTATTTTTCTTTATATTTTATTGTACCACTTTTTCAATAATCTTCCTATATCTTATTTTCATAATGATGTCGAGAACCGCCAATACTCTTTCTTTTACCACATTTGTCCTCCCTGTTTGTAAACATTCCTTGCCGCCGGCTGGTTTCCCAATACGTCCATATAGAGGATAATTCCCTGCGGGTCCAGATGTACGGTCATAAATTTCTGTATTTCCTGTAACAGAGCATGATCGGAAAATCCAGCCTGACAACCAATAAAATCCCTGATTTTTTCTACAATGTCCGGTTTACGGAACTCCTGTAACACCAAAATCGGAATTGTGTACTGCCCTCCCATAGCATCATAGGGCAACGATTTCCGTAATTCTTCTAAGAGATGCCGGTAATAATCAACTACCACCTGGTCTGTTTTCCACGCTTTTTCCTCACAATCCCGGAGTAAAAAATCATACTCTTTTTTTGCCTGTTCCATTTCTTTCAGGATTTCTACTGCCTCCACAGAGCAATACCCTTTCTCTTCTATCAGCTCCATCAGTTCTTCCATAGAATATGTTTCAAGATACATGGCTCCTCCCCCATCTTCTTTGCCTAATTTTCTCCTAATACAAAGAAGAGGAAGACACCGCAGCGTTTTCCTCCTCTTTTATGAAATCTTTTTCTCTACCGGAATCCAGGACAATAAGCTCTCCCGGTTCTTTCTTATTCTACTGCTTCCAGAAATTCGTCCCTGTATTTCCATACAATTTCAATATGTTCCGGATCATAAAAATTTATGACTTCAATCAGCTCATGCAGAACTTCATAAGACAGCTCTTCCAATCCCTTATATTTTACAAAAAGTTGCAGTCCCTCTGATTTCTCCTTTTGTTTTTCCTCCTCCCCCTTTAAAATTTTTGCTTCTATCTCCTGTATCTTTTGCTGATAAGCTGCTATTTTCTCCATATAGGTTTGTTTTCGTGCCAGGTAATCCTTCAAAGAAATCTGTTCTTCTACATATTGTTCATATAGTTCCATTTTCTCCTGTTTGCAAAGTGCCAGCTTCTTTTCATATTGCTTTTTCCGATACCGGAGTTTCGGAATATTCAAAGTCTGATTGGCTTTCTTTAACTGCTTTATGGTATCCTCTGCAAGGGCTGCCTGCTGTCTTATCATAATTAGCACCAGTTCTTCCAACTCTTTCTGCTTATATTTCTTTGGATAACAGGAAGCATTGGGGGCTGTCGTAACACTTTTACAATAAATCGGCTTTTCTTTGTATTCTGTCCGTATCCGCATTTTCCGACCACAATGCCCGCAGCGGATCAGGCCTGCAAAAATATTCTCAGAAGACGGTGTAGACCCATGATATTTTCTGTCCTTCTGTACCATGTCCTGGACCTTCTGAAGCTCCTGCTCCGTTACAATCGCTTCGTGTCCTCCTTTTACGCAAATCCAATCCTCTCTTGAAATATATCGGTACTCTCTTTTTGACGGAACCCTGGTTTCTGTTTTCCCTCTTACCGTCAGTCCTGCATAAACCGGATTAAACAAAATCAGCTTTACTAAATTTCCGTCCCAGAATTTCACAGATTTCTTTGCTTCCGGCGCCCAGCCTTTCCTTTGAAGATATACGGTAGGTGTTTCAACTTCTTTTTTATTCAGGTCCCTGGCAATGTCTGCATAGGTCTTTCCTTCCAACCTTTGGTCGAAAATCCCCCTTACAACGGAAGCTGCCTCCGTATCCAGATGAAGTTTTGTATGAACACCGTCATGGAAGCAATATCCGTATGTTGGGATTGAACCATGATATTGTCCCATTTCAGCCTGTTTCCTCATAACTTTTTTGATATTGTCGGAACAAATCTGGGGATAAATCCCATTGATTAGGTTCTTAAATTTAATCTCCGTATCCTTTCTTTCGGAAGGTTTCTGGCTGCTGTCATAAAAATCATTGATTGAAATGAAACGCACCCCAAGGAACGGAAATATTTTTTCGATATAGTTTTGTGTTTCTATGGTATCCCTTCCCAGGCGGCTCAAATCTTTGACAATGATACAGATCCGTTTTCTCCTGGTAATCAGCCCCATCATGCGCTTAAATTCCGGGCGGTCAAAGGTTGTACCGCTGTAACCATCATCTACAAAGAAGAAAACCTTTGCCCCTGCAAATTCCGGCTGTTTTTCTACAAAATGCTGGATCAAAAGCCTTTGATTTTTAATGCTGTTGCTTTCCTCCATTTTTTCTTTATCATCTCTGGAAAGACGCAGATAAGCAAAAATAAAATCATACTGCATACGGAAGACCTCCTTCCATATTGACCAGTTCTTTTTCCAGCTCCTTTTCAAATAAATCCCCAAACCAGAACACGATTTCCACATAGTCTTTGGAATATACCGTAATCTTTTCAATAAAGCGGTCAGCAATCCCTTTCTCTATCTTCTGGAATCTTTGGTACTTTAGAAGTTCCTCTGTCCAGTCCATTCTTGCCTTCACCTGATCTAACAGGTTCTGTCCACGAAGCTGTACCTGCTTCATATTCTGCTTGGCTGCTTGCTGTTCTTCCTGATAGATTGATTTAATCTCCTGATATTCCTTGCAGTCCAACAGTCCGGTAGCATAATGCTCAAACAAGATTTCCAGTTTTCTTCCATATTTCTCATACTTCTGTCTGGCATTTTTTATTTTTTCTGCTACCTCCTGCTCCAGCTTTTGATAAAACTCTGCACCATAGGTCTTCTTACTTTCCACAGCAAGCTGGATCTGGTAGCGGAGTGCTGCCTTGACTGCCTGATTGATGTAGATTTCATTCACCGTGCGGAAACATTCCGTATGATCTGTAAGGGAAAAAGAAGGGCATTTATAAACCATATATTTATGTTTCTCATTGCCTCCGCTCCTGCACCTTCCAAGGCGTTTTCCGCAATGTCCACAGAAAATTCTTCCCTTAAAAGAACCATCTGCCCCCTGTTTTTCTTTTGGGTTTGCAGCCCAGTTATCTAACGTATCTTTCCAGCGTTCCTTTGCAATTTCCTGTGCTTTTTCATAAATCGCCCGTTCCACAACTGCTTCCCAGGCATTTTCACACACTTCCCACTGCTCTTTTGGTATCATCTGAAGAGGAATATTCTGTGCAAGCATCTGTTTTGTTTTCCCATAAACAGCAGCACCAATGTAAACGGGGTTCTGTAAAATCTTCCTGATACCGTCTGATCTCCATAACCGCCTTTTTTCCGGCTCCTTTCCCTGTTTCCTTTTCTGATAGCTGTCCTCCGGTCCTAATACCTTTCTGCCATTCAGTTCCCTTGCTATATCATAGCTTGACATTTCTTCAAACACATACCAGTAAAAAATCTGCAGGATTATTTCTGCCTCCTCTGGTTCCGGCACCAGCTTCTTGCTGTTTTCCTCTGCCCTTTGGTATCCATAAGGAGGTCTGGAACCCCAGAACTCTCCCCGCTCCCTGGACAGCCGGTGTGCCTGTACCAGTTTCTCTGAAACTTCCCTGGCATAATAATCATTCATAAAGTGCTTCAAAATATTGGTGGTCCGGTCTTCTACACAAGCCGGGTTCGCACTGTCATATTCGTCCATAACGGAAACAAACCGGATATTTAAAGTTGGGAAAATTACATCAATCAAATCTACAGCATCTAAGGCGTCCCTTCCAAACCGGGCAAAATCCTTTACAATGATGCAGTCAACCTTTTTATTTGCCACATCTTCCATCAACTCTTCAAATGCGTTCCTTTGGAACGTTGTACCTGTCACACCATTATCCGCATAGACTTTTACCACCAGCATTTCCGGGTGTTTCTTTGCGTAGTCTTCACAGATCTGTTTTTGGATATAAATGGAATCCCTTCTGCCATGCCCTCCGTCCTTTTCGGAAAGCCTTACATAAATATAGGTTCTCAGATACTTCATTTCCGGCTTGCTGCTTTGTCTTTTCTGTCCTCTTTTGCTTACCTTAGGCACTTGCTTCCGCCCCCTTTCCTTTCAGGAAGGCTTCCACATGCTGATCCGGCTTTGCTCTATTTACCGTTTCCAGCAGTCCCAATACCTTTTCAAATTCATCTTCAAACCAAAAATGAATGATAATGCGCTTCTGCTCATATACCTCAATCCGTTTGACCAGGTTTACCAGCATTAAGCGGTCCACTTCCGTCCGGTCCCGGTATTCCAGAAAATATTCCAGCCACTCCTGCTGTTTTTCAAGGGTTTCCTGCAAGTTTCGGATTTCCCTTTGCTGGCACTCCATTGCCTGCCGGATTTCCTCTAAAGACTGGTCATACTTTGCTTTGAAGGTTTCAAATTCTGTCCGGTCCAGGATTTCTTCTGCAAAACTGTCATACAGTTTTACTTTAATGTTTAAAATCCTCTGGCTCTCCTTTTCCAGCATCTCCAGTTTTTTGTCTTCTTCCAAAAGCCGCTGTCTTGGGATTGAGGCAGTTTTTACATACGCCAGTATCTCTTTCAGCTCCACCAGAACAGAAATATAATGCAGGATTGCCTCTGTCACAGCTCCTACCAGTTTTTTCTCACTGATACTATGGGAACTGCACTGCTTTTCATAAAGGGAAGTCGAACATACATAATAGTGGTGGACTTTATCTGGGCTTTTCAGTACCATGCTTTCTTTACAGTCCCCACATTTTACCAGGCCTGAAAGAAGCGCTAGCCCCTTTGCACCTCTCATGGTATCCATTTTCATCAGGTTGCCCACCACTTCATATTGGTGTCTATTGATAACCGGCTCAAAAGCATTTTCATACCGTATCCACTCAGCTTCCTCTTTGTGGATCACAACCTTTACTTTATGGTTTGGCGTTGTGGTTTTTCCCTGTATCAGCACTCCGGTGTAGCGTTCATCAAGAAGGATACGACGCACCATAGTTGGCATCCAGACCGGTTTTTCCGTCAGACGGAACCCTGTCTTTAATTTCTGTTTTAAATATACCTGCTTATACCGAAGAGGCGTCAAGATCCCACGCCGGTTTAATTCTTCGGATATATCCGTCAGGCTGTAGCCCTGCATTTTCATGTGGTAAATATCCCGTACAACAGAAGCTGCCACTTCGTCCATGACCAGCTTATGTTTATCCTCTTCGGATTTCAGATAACCATAAAAAGCAAAAGGCGCTACACACTGCCCGGCTGTCATTTTGACATACAAATGGGAACGCACACTTTTGGAAGTATCCGCAGGGTAAAGGTCATTGATTAAACTTTTAAATCTCAGGGTAAGGAAATCACGATTTGGCGTGAGGCTGTCATAATTGTCATTGACAAGGATCAGGCGCACACCCATTTTCGGCAGGATACGTTCCACATACTGTAAAACACCGGAAAAGTCCCTTCCATAACGGGAAAGGTCTTTGACAATAATACAGTCTGCTTCCCCCTCTTCCAGCATACGCAGCATTTCCTGAAAACCGGGGCGGTTAAAGTTTGTGCCGGTATATCCATCATCTACACATTCTTTTACCACCTGAATTTCAGGGTGGCTCTTTAAAAAGCTATGGATTAGTATCCTCTGGTTTGATATGCTGTCGCTTTCCCTGTTATCACCATCTTCGTCAGAAAGGCGCAGGTAAACAACCGCACGATAGATTTTTTTAAGTATTTGATTTTTCATTGTATTCGCTCCTATCATTTAGATTCGTCAGCCGATTCCCTAAATGATAGAGGCTACTGGGTCCTTGCCATCATCCTACCATAGTCCAGAAGGTTTGTCCACCCTGTAATCTGCCAACAATCCGCTTTCTTCCCTATCCCTGTCGTGGCTTTACCATTTCATCTGCACAAGGCTTTGCATGGCTTCCTCTATGGTACGGTTGGTAGAAGCAAACCCAATCTTTATGGTGATCCCCTTATATTTCAGAAAATAAGGGTTCTTTCCGGACTCCAGGATTTCCCGGACCTTCTCCGGTTTGCTCTTTTTTACATCAATCTTCAGTTTCTCTACATCTTGTATCTCTTTCGGGTCAATGTCCTCAAACGTCATTTCCCGCATCTTCAGCAGTTCTTCCCGCGAGAGCATTATATCCCTTCCCTGGTACAGCAACTGCACAGATACGCATCTAAGTCCTGCTCAAATTGTTCCTGTTTCTCCCAGGTGTGCATTAAATACTGTTTCAGTCTGGCATAATCTAAAATCCCATAACCGATACAGTCTATCTGCACCTGAAAAGACTGGAGCAGTTCCATAGTCTGTAAAATTTCTTCCGGACAATAGGATAACCTGCTAAGCCCGGATACCACAATCACATCAATCATGCCTTTTCCTGCAAGCACTGCCAGCCTCTGCCAGTTTTCTTTTTCTATGGAATTACCACACCCTACACCTTCCAGTAAAGTAACCACATGGTATGTCTGCTGTTCACAGTAATGCAGGCTTTTTTCTTTTTCATAATACAAAAGCCCGGCACATGGAATGGGAATATCCAGATACACTGCCGCCCGCTGGGGACTGTTCCTATTTTCTATCTCTTTTTTTCCTTTGCAGATCCATGCAGGGAATAACATTCCTCCCTGAAAGATCTCTTTATCTTCTGAAAACAGTTTTTGTAACATCTCTCTATTCATTGCTCTGCCTCCTCTTTCTTTGGCTCCTGTTTTCATTCCAGGGCTATAAAGAAACCGGCGTTTCCCCATAGCCCTAAAATGAACCCATTTTACACACCATACTGGCAGGGCTTTCCCTGCCAGCATGTTTTTTATTTTCTCACCCCGGTGTGAACGGGAGCATGTAGGACCGGCCCGGCTGGCCGCCTGACACCCTGCAGCACCCTTTCCCGCTGCAGCATGTCCCAGACGCTACCCTGGTTGCAGTGTTTTATGCAAAGGTATCATTATCATTCGGCTTTCAGACTGCCTGCCACCCACAGCCTATGTCCGGGCGCTGCTCACACTTTCCCTTCATCTTCTACGATTCCTTGTTTGATCCGCTTCTTTTCTGCCTTACCTGCTGCCACTGCGGACAAGTGTATCTTCGCACAGCTCATGACCCTGCATCATACAAAATAGAATGTGCCGAAATGTTTTGTGTCCTTTAAGATATTTCTATAGATTAGCGTCAGAAATGACACGTTTGTTTTAAAAAAATATCACCATACTGATATTCAGTTTTCAAGGTTCTTCCCGGCTGAAAACATCAGCCTGCCAAAAGACACCATAACCCTGATGTGTTTTGGCAGACTGTTTTCGGTCTGCATTTCTCTTTATTTTTTTAACCGGATAATCATATCTGCCCAAAATTCCGTACATGCCTGCCGCATCAACTCCAAAAGCCGGTCTTCGGTAATTCCCGTAATCACGTTCTCTTCTTTCTTTTCCGGTTTTGGTTCCGGTACTTCCAGTGCTTCCTCCCGTATCTTCATTGTGAGCATGGATAAGGAAGGGGAATTGGCACAGTTGATAAAACCGATATAATGGTTCACCACATCATAATCACCTCTGCAGCTTCGGACAATATCAAACGCATGGCGGATTGCCCGTTCTACCCGCTGCCCTGTCGTGCCATGTTGCTGGGCCACCTTAAAATACAGATATGTCGTTTTAATCTTGCTGTCTTCTTCCAGAAGCAAAACACTGTCTACAATATAGCCAAATCCTTTTACATTGGCAGGCATTCCCATTTTAAATAATACTGCTTCCACCTTTTCTCTTGATAACATTTCCCTTTTCCTCCCTATCTGTATTCTCACTTCCTGCTGTCTTGCTGATATTTCTTTAGCCCTTTCTTAATTCCCTCTATGGAATAGATCAAAAGGTTAGTTTCTCTTTCATCACAATCCTGTACCAGATACCAGATTTTTTCCTTCAACATCATATCTTTTTTCGCTGTACCCATGTGTATAAAGTGTTCTTTTATGGGAATATCCATAGCTTCCAACAGCCGGATATAAGTTTTCATTCCCATAAGTCTGGCATGTGTTTCAATCTTCGCCAGATGTGATACGGAAATATCTGCTTTCTCTGCAAGCTGCTCCTGAGTCAGTCCCCTGGATTCCCGCAAGGCTTTTATGGCATCTGCTACAATATAAAGTTCATTCTGCATTCTTTTATCTCCTCGTTGATTACAGGCTCTATTATAATTACAAATCCTTTCCCTGGTAATGGACTATGGAGGCAAGATTTCCCAGTTTCATTACCATTTCTTTCCTTTTTTGGTTTTAGAGATTTATTATATCTGAACGAGTTGAAAACGATTTTTGCACCATTTACGAAAAAGCACTGCATTATCTCTTCAATTAGGCATAAAAAAGGAGAGAACGTCACATATCGACTCCTCTCCAATAGCTTCTATTCATCTAAGATATTTGCCAATACATAGGCTTACTTGTTTTTTCTTTCCAGGAACCTCCGTATCTCTTCCACACTATCTAATATGGGAATGAACGGGGCAGACGGGCTGCATACTGGATCTTGACTGGACAGTTCCAGTGCATTAATAAATGCTTCTGCCTTTTTGGGGTCTTCAATCACAAGCTCTGTAAGGATACTTGATGTAGCCATATAGAAAGCACCTCTTTTCTCTCATATCTTAAAAAATTCTTTCGTAAGAAGATCCTGCAGTATTTTCTATACGCCAAGACCTGTACTCTCCATTTTTATTTATGTAGTAAAGTTTGATCCAGCATGTTTTTAATTTCATCTGGAAGACCGTCTACCGTTGCATTTTCATCTAAAAACAGTAAATTTGTATATTTTTTCGCATCATTCGGCGCTGAAAAAATATGAGTTACTGTATATGCTGTTCTACTTTTAGAAAAGCAATCTTCATCTCGCAGCGATTCTACTACAAAGCAATCGCCCTTTTGCTGCCCCTTATCATCATACTCTTTATTTAAGCATAGAGTAAAATTAAGATCTGTTGTGCCAAACTTATAAGTTCTCGTGTCTGTGACAATCTCTTCCAGCATAAATCCTTCTGAGCCAGCCAGCATTGCAATCTGTCCGATATGCTTAATCTTACGCTTACACAATGAAAAAGGGTGCTGCGGTGTAAAAAATATCTGCGAAGCCTGAAGCATTTTTTTTGCTGCATAACTATAAAACTTTTTTGCTGAAAGGTTCGTGGCCACACCTGTCAAGTGCCTAAAATTGGCAGCTTTATAAAGCACCTCAATATATCTGCCTTCAAATACATATAGAAATCTTTTACCTACTAAATGCTTCCTATACAGATCAGCAGCTACTTTAATCTCCTGTACAATTTTCTCTCTATCCTGTTGTTTTCCCATCTATCTTTTCCCAATCATCACTATAGTATAAAAAAACAGCACTGGACAACTTTTTTGTTATCCAGTGCCCATAATCTTAAAAAGCGGTTTTATGCTGGCTGTCAGCCGCGACATCCTTCCGAATGTCTAAAATGTCGCCGGTATCATTGAGTCCCCGGCGCGGACTCACCGTATCTCCCTGGTGTGGGCGTAATACCCTTCCGAGTATCAAATAGTCCCAGTAATTACCCTGCCCGGGCACAGTACAGCTTTTACGTGCCGCTACACGAAACCTTTTGGCTTAATTATATTATATGCGATACCCTAAGAAATATCAATAGTTTCCACAAAAAATTGATTGGTTGTATCTTATTATAACCCGTTACTTACCGTTTCAATAAACGCTCCCTAGAAGCTGTATCCAATACTATTTTATGAAAATCCAGCATTGCGTGCTCTTGCATCAGTTTCTCACCAAGTTTCACAAGAGGATTGGTTTCCCATTCCGAATCAATTCCTGTTTGATGATAGTATCTTGCATAAGCAAATCCCTCAGCTACCGCATCTGAATTTTCAAATATTCCCACTATTGCATCTGTAAACTGTACAATGATTGAGCTCCCAAAAATCCCCTGCAATTCTTCCGCATTCGCATCATCATATTTCTCTACATCAAAAGACAAAGAGAAATCATACGTATTCTCTTTTCCGTCTTCTGTTTCATAAGAAATTGTTCCAAAAATATCTCCCTTGCCAGACGGAAGTTCGATTGACTCTGAAAGCTCTAATTCATATTCAATGTTATTGAACACTGTCGTTGCTTCAAACATTTGTGATATACAGGTACCTTCTTTTTCATAAATATCTTTCTGTAAAAAGGAAATAGGATTATACTCCATATTTTCCCATATCTGTTTTCCCTCCACTGTCCGTTTACACAAGGAATCTAAAAGCAACATCATTGTTTCCTGATCTATTTCTTCATATACGTTCATAGTCAGCCTCCTTTTTCTTTGGATAGTCCACAAAAGCTCTGTAAGAGTTTATCTCAATTTCTAGTTACAACGTGATATTTAGTCAAATGACGTATGTACGCGCTTTCTTATAGTTGCCAATATTATATGGCGTATCTCCCAAAAATTCAATCAGAATATAAAAACTTTTACTCACACTATCCTGCCTTTACATCTTTTTTAGTCTATACCCTACATTGATCAATGTTTCTATAATATCATGCCCCATCTTTTTTCGTATCTTCCATACTACGTGTTCCACTGTTTTGTACGGAATCTGATCATCATAATAATTACTCTCCCAGACCGAACAATAGATATTCTTCTTTGGAATAACCCAATTTGGCCTTTGGGCTAAAAGATACAGAACTTCAAATTCCCTGGGCGTTAAATCTATTTCCTTTCCTTCGTAAATAACCTGATAGGACATTGGATTTAACTGCAGTTTTCCATCGCCCAAAACTACATTCTCTTTATATTCTGGAAAAACATACTTCATCTGTATGCCTCCTCTTGATTTATAAATTTCTAACTGTTCCCATTCCAGAAAGAAATACCGAACGAAATATCCAACATCCGGCACTTTTTTAGTTATTTTTACTTTTTACATAATTTCTATCTCTGCCATCTTTTCTATAATTGTGAACTTCCTGAAAAATTAACTCTCATTTTCTAAAAATAGTTTATTTCAGCCGTTTACAGTGAATTTTATAAATTCCTCGTAGAGTTAATTAACTCTCAGAATTTTACTTTAAATCCGATGGAAACATTGAAAACACTCAGTTGTTTCAATCGAGCGTTAATTTTCACAGAAGTTCACAATAATATGAATATGCTTCTTACTTTTCAGATTAGATATGTTCCGTTTTATGCAAGCGCCTAATTTTAAAGTTGTGCATATCCACCGAATATTCATCCTATAAATAATTGTTGGGAAATGTTAGAACAGCAGCATTTCTCTCTATTTCCAAAAGGAGAGTAGGCATCATGCATTACCCTTTATTTTTTAGGTTCTCTTGATTATATAAATCTTGATATACACTACAATTTTTCAATAACTCTGCATGTGTTCCTATACCTACTATTTTACCCCCATCTAATACAATTATTTTATTAGCATCCTGTGCAATTTTTACTCTATGGGTTATATATATTGCTATCTTATTTTTACTCACCTCAAAAAAACTCTTAAAAATTTTGGTTTCTGCTGTTACATCTAATGCGGAACTAGGCTCATCCAACAAATATAAATCTGCATTTTTATAATAGGTTCTTGCTAACGCTATTTTCTGCCATTGACCACCTGATAATTGACCTCCTTCATCAAACCAATTTCCTAATCCTCTTTTTAGTTCGTATCCTCTTTCGGTTTTTAAAAAATCAACGTTTGCTTTGCACAATGAATTTTTAATTTTATTTTCATCGACTTCTGTACTAATATCTCCTATATAAACGTTCTCTTCCAATGTACCTTCATACTTTAAAAAATCTTGAAAAAGAACAGATATACAATTCCTGTAACTCTTTACATCAATATTCTCCAAATCAAGATTATTAACAAATAGCTTCCCACTAGTAGGTTTATATAACCCACATAAAATTTTAAATAAAGTGCTTTTCCCAGATCCATTTTTTCCTACAATTGCAATCTGTTCGTTTGATTTAATTTTTAAATTAATGGTAGATAGTGCCATTTTACATTGAGGATAATCGAAAGATACGTTTCTTAGTTCAATTGTCTTTATATTATCTACTTTTGTACCACCTAACGCATTCTCCCCTTCTTTTATTTCTAAAAAATCTTTTAGTAATTGTATATATAAATTTGCGTTATAAATAGAATAAACATTAGAGGCAATGCTATTTGTAGCATTTTGCATCATGGACACAGCATTTAAATATGACATAGTGGTTCCTATCATTTTTTTCCCTACGTAAGCCAAATATATTGCAATAATCATTATAATTATACAAACTATATCTTGTATAAACGAAATAATCATATTTAAAACAGCTCTGGTTTTTTCAATTTCATTGGCTTGTTTTATGAAAGTTTTGACTAAGCTACAATATTTATCCAGCAAATATTTTTTTAATCCATATGCTTTTACCTCTTTAAATGCTGTATCATGTGTAAGTAAATATGTATAATACCACGCTTTTCTTTCTTTTCCACTGCGCTCATATCTCATTAGAAATTCTTTATTACCAACATAAATTTGTCCTATAAACATTAATATTGACACAGCAATCATTATAATCACAAGAATTGGATTCCATGAAAGTAGTATCATTGCGGCTGAAAATAACGAAACTAAATTAGATGCTAAGCCTAATACCCCTTGCATGGTCTGATATGGTTTATTTCCAATTTCTTGTTCTAAACGATTTATCATATCATATGTTTCTGTTCTCTCTAACATTTCCAATGATAAATCCCCACATTTTTTCATAAGAATGTAATTTATTCCATAAACTAAATGATTGTTTAAATTGTTTAAATTATAGCTTGCTAAATTCTGTAAAAGCGATTCCGAGATAATTAGCCCGAAATATAAAATCAAAAGATACACCACATATTGATATGATTGTGTCTTGTTTTGTATTTCATTTAACAACTGTTGCATTACCAATAAGGACGAAACAGGAAGAATTCCATTTATTATAGACAAAATAAATGCCAGAATAAATTTTGCTTTACATATTTTACAAATTAATCTTATCGTATAATAAATCAAAAAAATATTCCTTTTTATTTTTTTTAGCATGATTTTTCTCCTATATAGTGAAGGCGTAGCACATATAGTACTACGCCTTCGTTTTTACTACCTCTTAGAGAGTACTAGAACGGAATGTAGCAACAGCATTTACTCTGTTACCTGTACGATACTCTCCTTCGCCACCACAGCCACAGCCACAATGAACACAACCATCATCATTGCCTCTGTAACCTGCATATCCATCAGTACACATGCATGCTCTCGGCTGCACTCCTGATCCAGGTGTTCTTCCAATTGGATTTACAAACTTCATAACGATTCCTCCTTTCTTTGTAATTTAAATACATCTATGTAAATATAAACGTATTTACCTTTGTTAATGAATTTCCATTTCATTATATTGTTCCAATTCGCTTGGATTTGCCTCCATTAATGCATGATATCGTCTTAAATTGTCTTCCAAATACTTTCTTTCGTTTCGACATGAATTATGTCGATATGAAAGATGTAATCCATTAGCATCGTAGCAATTAACATAACATAATGTACATAAATTAACTGCCCAACATTCTTTACAATACTCTTTTGCTTCTTCTATAAAGTCTTCAACATAAAGTTTCTTAATTTTTTCTTTATCAAATCCCTCATTCACATTGCCTAAACAAGGTATATTTCCTACTTTTTCACAATGTAAAAATTCACCTTTTGTAGTGACATAAATCCTTCTTTGTCCCGGCACGCAGCATCCATTCATTCCATACTGTTGAATAGGTGTTTCTGTCAACAAGCGTTTGTGTATAATCATCATTCCCTTATCCATATAACCATCCGTAAACAAAGTTTTTTCTGTATTATCTGGATTTGATTTATACACTTCTTCCCATTTCATTAAAGGTTCATAAAACTCTTCCATAAACCATCTATCTTCTTTTCCTTGCGGTAAAAAGTAATCACTCTCTGACGGTCCATGATCTACCGTTGCAGTCAAAATCATAACGTCTTTGGGAATCCATTCACTTTTTTCGATAAACTCCTGAATTTTTGTATACTGTTCAAGATAACCTGGTCCCGATACAACCATATTAAATCCAATCTTAGAACTCTTTCCTTCCTTATGGAATGCTTCAAATAGTTTTTTTGCTCCCATAACTGTTTTTTCAAAGCTACCTGTCCCATTAACCATAAGCCGATTTGCATCGTGCATTTCCTGAGGACCATCCAAGCTAATAATAATATTGAAATTATTTTTGGCAAAATACTCTGCGATCTTATCATTTACCAATGTTGCATTTGTAGTGATTGCAAAGGACATATCCTCGCCAAATAATTTTTTAGCATATTCAACTGCTCTTTCAATAAGTTCAAAATTTAGTAAAGGTTCTCCACCATAAAATCCAATGTGCCTATTTTCTGCATTTTGGGAATGCTCTTTTAAAAAATCAATAGCTTTTTTTGCAACATCCCATTTCATGTTTTCATGTCCGAACGCCCTGTATTCTGGATGAGAAGGATGATAAATACAATATTTGCAACGTAAATTACATTTTTCAGTAACTTCAAGAGTAACATTCTCAACCTTATTTTCAAGAATATCATCTAACTCTGTTACTGCATCACCTGTCAGCGTTTTTAATGGTGGAGCTTGTAAAATATGTTCATTTTCCATTGCCGACTTAATTTCTGAAATTGCATCCTCAAACTCACTTTTACTTAATTGAAGATTTTTAATATCTTCGACTGGCATTCCCTCCAATAAACTTTTCAGTACAATGTAAACGTTCGAATTTAATTTGGCAACTTTTCCAGTTCCTGTATCATAAAAATAATAATTTTTTTCTGTCTTAAAAACTTTACCCAAGCGCCCAATTCTTCCATTTTTTTCGATTTCAGATACCAGCGATTCTAAAGATATTTTTTTCTGCTCTTTCACTCTAAACACTCCTTTCATTTGGATTTTTTATTATGAACCGATTATATCAATAAATCCCCCAAAATATATTTTGATGTAACAATTTCGATACTTGATGTAATAAATCCTCTATACTTTATGAATATAGCCCTTTTTCCTTATATTTACATCTGGTGCCTACAATAAGTTCGAACTGTAAGAAATAAGAAAACAGGAATCTCAATCAATGCGGAAATTAATATAGTATACGGTGTCCAAAAACTCATTCCCCCAATATGTAGGTAATTAAAATTGATAAGTTGATACAGAAAATTATTTTGCATACCAAGTCCCGCAGATGGAAAAATAGCTGAAATCCAATTTACCCCTAATGCTGTGTAAGCAAAAGTCGGAATAAGGACTATGCCAATAGCAATCAACAATACCGTCAATGTATCTTTGCATTTTGCTGATAAAAAAAAAGTACAGTAAACACAAGCTAAAACAGATATCAACCCTACTAACGAAATAACAATCTGCATCTGTGCTAAGTCCCAGTTTGGCAAGTTAATAATAGAAAACAACATTTGAACAGAAGATTGTAAACAATTTGTTCCAAATGTGATATCTGAAATTGCTAAGTGCAGTGTAATACACATAGTATACACAACCATCACAATCATACTGGAAGCCAATATCTTTGTAATAGCTAATCTGGTACGACCATGCTTTGCACAACGCAAAATACTATCCGCGCCTGATTGATATTCACCAGAAAAAATAGGCGTGATAATGGAAACACATAAAATTGCCAAAATCATAATATAAAGCTCAACATAGTCAAACGCGTCTTTGGAATATCCTGCATAAAGTTGAAATGGCATATCGACTTTTTTATATTGTTCTAAGGCTTGTTGTTGTGCGGCCGGATGATTGCGTTGCTCATTCCTCATAACATCTGCCAGATGAGTTTCACATTTCTGATAATAATTTTGTGCAACATCTTCTGGATCAATATCCATAAGATCAGGTCCTATTCCAGTTAACGGATCAGCATATAGTTCTGGCAACGCTTTAAGCAATGGACGAATAGGTACAATCTGTTTAATACTGACAGAAAGCGGAAATGTGTCACTTTCCATAGGACCATATTCGTTTATCAAACTTTGATAAATTCTCAAAGCCTCACTCACTTTTTCTGGAGTAACTTCGCCATTTATAGCAGAATATAAATCACGCTTAAATTCGATTGCCTCCATACCATCAAGTTCTGTTTTTGTTCCATCTGGGTTTGGACGATTTATGGACTCAAAAGCAATCGGCAGATATGCCATAACAACAGACATAACCAGAGCCACAGCAATTAAGATAAGTGTGCGTCGTGATTTCAGGACACGCTTTACTTCTAAACAAAATAAACGCATATTATTTTTCCTCCCTTTCGACATCTTCTTGTGGAAACAACCATAAATACAAATCTTCCAAACGCGGCTCCGCAAGAATGGAACCCTCTACTTCGGAGTGCTCTGCAAGATAACGAATAGATATTTGATTATTGTCCTCGCCTCGCTGATTGATAATCCTCAGACGCATTTCATAGTCCATCATCTTATGAGCAGGAATCGCACAGCTCCATACTTTCCCCTCAATCTGTTTTACCAAATCGCTTGTTGTTCCCACATCAATAATCTTTCCAGCTTTCATAATCGCATTACGAGTTGCAATATATTCAATATCAGAAACAATATGCGTAGAAATCAACACAATACGGTCATGGGAAAATTCCGAAATGAAGTTTCTAAACCGTACTCTTTCTCCAGGGTCAAGTCCTGCTGTTGGCTCATCCATAACAAGAATTTTAGGGTCATTCAGCATGGCCTGTGCAATTCCTACACGACGTTTCATACCACCAGATAGTTGTGCAATTTTTTTTCGCTTCACATCAGAAAGGGTAAGAATATCCAACAGATAGTTGATTTTCTTTGTGGTTTCTCTGAGCGGCACATCCTTTAGTGCAGCAACATATTCCAGATAGTCTTTGACCGTAAAATCGCGGGAATAGCCAAAATCTTGTGGCAAAAAGCCAAAGATATTGCGATAATCTGCTCCCATTTTATGAATGTCTTTCCCATCCAAAGATATACGACCACTACTAGGTGTCATAATGTCTGCAAGTATTCGCATGAGAGTGGTTTTTCCAGCCCCATTTGCCCCCAATAATCCCCATACGCCAGTTGTTAATGTAAGGCTGACATCATCGACTGCAGTTTTATCTTTGAACTGTTTGCTGATGTGTTCAATCTTTAATTCCATAGGTGTACTCCTTTCTCTTAAACAAAAAACTGTCCTTGTTCAGTAACTATTGTACCGAACAAAAACAGTTTAATCTCAAAGATATGGAACAAAATCTCCTAAGAAATTCCTAAGATTTTACTTCTAAATGCCTAATCAGAAATGGGAAGCATAATCACAAAAGACACCATCTCATTTTCGCTAAACGCAGTAATGGTTCCACCATGTAATCGTATAATTTCCTCTGCAATCGACAGTCCTAATCCTACACCGCCTGTATCAGAAAGGCGGGCTTCATCCAAGCGATTGAATTTTTCAAATATGCCAGAAATTTGTTCAGGTTCAATAGTCCGTCCATGATTTTCAAAGTTTATTTGAACGCTATTACCACAACGCTTTGCAGTTATAATAATCTCTGTATTAGGATAGCTGTATGCCGCTGCATTTTTCAAAAGATTACTAAAAACCCTTGCCAGCTTTTCCGGATCAGCATATACAACTAAATCATCATCAACCGTAAAAGCAGCCGAATTGCCTTTTGCAGATAAAGAGGGATATATTTCATCAACTACCTGTGCCAACAAACACTGTAAGTCTACCTTTTCTTTCTTTAACGAGACAGTGTGTGCATTATATTTTGTAATTTCAAACAATTCATTGATAAGCTTTTCAAGTCGTTCAGCCTTACTTAATGCAATTTGAACATATTTTTCTTTCTGTTTTTCAGGCATATCCGGTGCTTCGTGGAGTAAACTTAAATATCCAATCACTGTTGTTAGGGGAGTGCGTATATCGTGGGCCAGATACATAACAATTTCATTTTTCCTATCCTCAGCTTCTTTTGCTACCTGTTTGCTTAACAACACAGACAGTTTAATCTGGTTAAGTTGTTCCTCTAATTCTTTAAGGGGATCAGACAATGCTACAGGATGATCATTCTGCTCATAAACTGTCTGTGTTGCGGAAATAACTTCATCCAAATATCCCCATGGTTTTTTCCAGAAGTAATTAAATATACATACAAAACCAATGATTAGATAGAAAATAAAAATCATATCTATACGCCAGTATAGCCATGATAAAATTTTGCTATCGAATTTCGGAAAAATGAATTGTGCCAAAATTTCCAGTCCTATACCAGTTACAGTATATAAAAATAGTACTAAATATAATTGTACTCCAAGCCGCTTTTCCGTAGTAAGTTGCTTTTTTTTCATAAGCACGCCTCCAATCAATTTAAAAATAAAAGAAGTGCCAACAGACCGATTATGAAGGTGCTCACAATTACAGCAATAACCAAAAATAATTTATCTGCTTTTTCTCGACTTTTTAGCAATCGAGCCACAATAGAATATAAAGCAATACCCAAAAGACCGCCTGCTGTGTTAGTAATCAGGTCGGTAATATCAGAACTACCAATAGCAAGTATATACTGTGTAATTTCCAGCAATAGACTTATTCCAGCAATTATCAATAATTTCAAATAGGATTTGCTCTTAAACAAAAGCATTTGCAGATATATGCCCATTGGGACAAAAATCAATAAATTTTCAAGAACTTCTTTTATGTGAAAATCTACTCCAATCTCTTTATCGTAATAAAATGGAATAATATTTATCTTTCTTACAGTGTCTAAATCATTGATATTGAATTGCAGCTTAAATAATATTATCCAAACCAAAAGTGCCAGATAAATCAAAAAAAGAACTGACACCCCAAATTTTCGCTTTCTTTTCATGGGTTCTCCTTTCAGATTTTATAACCTACTCCCCAAATTGTTTTGATATATTTCGGGGTATCAGAAGTATCTTTTAATTTTTCACGCAAATGTCGGATATGCACTGTGATAGTGCTGCTATTTTTTGAATAATATTCCTCTTTCCATACTGCATGAAATAAATATTCAATGCTTACAACCGTCCCGGCATTTTCCAACAAAACATTAAGAATTGAAAACTCGGTCGGAGTCAGCGACACATTCTCACCATCCAATAGACATTCATGTGTCTGCACGTTCAATCGTAATTTATTGTATGAAAGTTCTGGCTTTATTCCTTCTTCACTTGTAACGGATGAATATTTTTTGTAGCGTCGTAGCTGGGCTTTTACTCTGGCAACCACTTCCAAAGGACGAAATGGCTTTGTCACATAATCATCGGCACCTAATGTAAGTCCAGTAATTTTATCTGTTTCCTCAATTTTGGCAGTTAGCATAATAATGGGGTAAGTATATTTTTCACGAATACGCTGACATAAGGAAAAACCATTTATATCCGGGAGCATAATATCAAGAATAGCAAGATCTATATCGCCCTTTTCAATACAAGGTATTGCATCTTTAGCACAGTAATATTTATAAACAATGTAATTTTCATTTTGCAAATAAACTTCCAGTAAATTTGCTATATCCTTCTCATCATCTATAACTAATATTTTTTCGCACATACCATCATCACCCTCTTTCCATAATTTGAATTATAACAAATTTCCTTTATTTATTCATTATGATTTTCATTAAAAACTATTAAGATTTTCATAAGAACTTTTATATATACAAACACTTCTGCCTTTTCGTGCTATTTAATTATAATCCTATTAAGAATTCTTGATATCGTTATATAAAGCTCTATTACTTACCAGATGTTTTTTGTACAAGTCAACATCTATCTTAATTTCCTCTATAATTTTTTCTCTATCTTGTTATCCCATGTCCATTATCTTTCAAAGCAATTTTATGCTGACTGTCAGCCGCGGCATCCTTCTAAAATTGATTTTTAAGCTAAAAGGTATAAAAGCAAGCTAAAGTTTTCCCTTTCTTTTCTCAATATTATGTGTTAGTGATTTCATGAGATGTCACAAGATTGCTCACATCAGTTGACGCTCGTTTGGTTAACTTTCTGTCACCAGTCAGTTAGGCAATACCGCCTGTTTCCAGGCGGTACCTGCTTTATGAAGTTACCATCCTAAGCATCTCGTGTTCCACAACGAACTTGATCATATAATCATCGATCAATCGTTTCTGATTTTGAAACGCATACATCAAAGCTTTTTCACAGACACGGTTGATCATCCGTGGGATTCCTGCAGATGCCTTATGGATCTCATCCAATGCCTTGGTTGTAAATATCTCTTGCTTACATCCTGTACAGTGCATATCGATGCGTTGACGGATGACTAACTGTTTCTTCACACGCTTTCCTTTTGTATGCTGATGGCAGTATACAGGTTAATTCAGAGACAGGCAAGTAAATCAGTTGTTTGATGATTCATGAGGTCAACAACAATTATGGTATCTTTGTATTCCGAAAAAATATTCTGCATCTTTTCCTCCCACAACAGTCTTTTCTATATTTCTGTACAGTTTTACCATTTTAAATAAAAAACGCGGAAACAATAATATTTTATCATTCCCGCTAATTTTTCTCTTTTTCAACTTTATACTTTATGATGCCGATACATTGTGATATAAAAACGGTCAACGCTGTCAACGCAATCAAGGATAAATATTTTTTCATACCTAAAGCTGTACAACAGCCAGCAGCAATGAAAATAGCTCCTAGTATTTTACCTGTTACTTTTCGGCAATGTTCCTTTTCTTCTTTTTTCAACTCATGGTTAATGTTTTCTACAGGAGAAAGTTTCCATATACAAATGGAACTGACCAAAATAATCCCCCAAGCCACAAACAGCTCTAATGGATATTTGTTATTAATTTGCAAAATCATAACTTGAACAGTAACAGAGCATATAAAACAAGCCTTAAAGCTATTCAGATGTACACCACCAGCATAGGTTCTTAAAAACATAAAAACACCTGTAGACACAAGGAATTCTGGGATTGTATGCAAGTATATCGCTATACTCATACAGACGAATAGGCAAATTAACATCTCTAATCCAATCTGAAATCCATATTGATATACTGCATACAATTCCTCTGAAACTGCACCGGCATCAATAACGTATCTTGTTATTTTTTCCGATAATCTTCCCATGAAATTAAAGTTTCTTCATTTTTTTCAATGCTGCTGGCATCTTTGGCTGATGATAAATATAACAGCAAGCACTGTCCGCTGACATTTTACCAAGTTTCAGAGATAAATTTGCTAATACTTTTGCTGGCTGATTTTTTAAATTTTTAGATTTCATAATTAAAATCTCCTTTCATTTGTTTACCAATACATTACTACAAAAAATCTCCCATTCGGTTCTCTTGTAAAAAAACCGAGTATTGATGTAATTTTTCCCAAAAAGGCAGCAAAAAAGAAGCAATGTTTCTCCGGTTCTTTCTCAACATTGCCTCTTTTTTGCTGATGTATGTTTTTTTATATACCAATTCCATAAAATCAGGTTCTCTATCTTTTTCTTATATTTTCGTGTGTTATCTATTGTTTCTATATAATCGTAAGCTCCTGCTTTCAGTATAGAAAAAATATCCTGTATTGATCCCCCTTCGCTAATAGCAAGAATAGGCGTTAAATGCCCCAAACTCCCTTTTATTTTTATAATAGCCGCAAATGCCCTTTCCCTCTCTATTATCTCTTTAGTAAAATGGAAAATCACAACATCTGCCGTTGGATATCTATTGTTTTCCAACTGTTGATAAGTACACCATTTTAATTGGTGTTTTTTCCCAATAATCCTTTCAGTACTGTTATACAGTTTCTCATCATCACTAAACAGCAATATTTTCACGCTATCCATATATCAGTCCCCATACCGCATACCAAATTTATCTTTCCATTTTACCATTCTTTCCTTTCTCATTATTTTTTATGTAATTATTTCGAGTGTTCATGTAATTATTCCTGCACATTACTATATAAGACTATCCGAATTTTAAATTTTCCTGGTTCTGAATCCTCTATTACCACTGATCCATGATATTTTGCTACTGCCCGATACACAGAGGCTAAACCTACTCCATGATTTTCTGCATCTGACTTTGTAGATTTCAAGCGGTTATCTCTTGTTTTTAACAGCTTCCCTTTATAACTATTGTCTACGAACAATAATAGATTATTTTTATCAAATTTCATTTTGACATTTATATATCTATTTTCTTCAACCTTCTCTGCTGCTTCCACTGCATTTTCCAGTAAATTTCCCAATATCAGACTCAGATCAGCTCCTTTAAAAGGCATTATCATCGGAATACAAATATCCGTTTTAAAAATTATTCTTTTGTTTTGGGCAGTTACATACCAATATCCAATAAGTGAATCAATCACAATATTCCCACTATTCGATATTGAGGCAATCACCATACCGCCCTCTCCCATAATTTCTTCAATAAAACCTGTCATTTTTTCATATTCTTTATTTTCTGCATAAGCAAGAATGGAAATAAGATTATTCTTCATATTGTGTTTTATATCCCGCAACTGCAACATTGAAAGTTCTCTTTCTTGCTGATGACGTTCGCATAATTCCAGTTGCTGTTCATATACTGCTGCCATTCTCCTTAACCGCAAATCATCAGCCAACTTCATATAGACATAAAATATCAATATGTTCATACCAAGTAAAATAAGTACAGTAAATGTAGAGTTTATACGAGTACGTCCATTATTATTTGCAAATCCAAGCATAAATATATTGTTCATGATATAAATGCTTCCTGTTGGGATCAACACAAGTAAAATACTGTATCTGACCGGCAATTCCTTAATATCATCATCTGTGAACACTTTCTTTAATGCAAGAATTACTGCATTAAAAAATATTTTTGAAACGAAAGAGCCTACTTGGCGAACTGCAGCATATTGAGGGCAGTATGTTAGCAAAATATAGTTGCACAGGGTTTCCATCAACATCCAAATCGCATTAAAGGTAATTACAAATACACCTTTGTTCCACCATCTACCTTCATAAGTCATCATAACTGCCAAAAACGTAAACATAATCGTCACAGCAATATTGATGTAGGCAGGAAAACTAATAATCGTTGTTATTCCAAATTGCCAAATCACGAACAGCGTTATACCGATCACCGACAAATACCTTTTTCTCTTACGAGCAAAAAATATATCGAAATAAAAAAAGAATAAATATACTGCCCAAAGGCAAAGCAATATATCTATCCCACACATTAATACCCTATTCGTCCACATAAAACGTATCCTCCATAGAACAATATTGTTCACTAATTATCTTTCTCCGGTCTTCACTGATTGAAATTTTTTGTCCATTATCCATTACTACAGAATCATAAGATTGTCCGGATATATGTTTATAATTCACCAGAAAAGACTGATGAACTCGCAAAAAAGAAATTTTACATGTTTTAAGGGTTTCTTCAATCTCATTAAGTTTTCCGTACAGTTCAAGGATTTCTTGTTCCGTTACAATAAATATTTTTCGTTTGTTGCTTTCAAAATATAAAATATCCTTGATTGGTACTTTATGATTCATACGTTGATAACTATAGCGAAAATAAAAATCTTCACTATTAATGTCTTCATATACCGACTTAAAGCACTTTTCCATTATTTTATCTGTTACAGGTTTTACAAGAAACTGAAACGGTCTTACCTCAAAGGATTCCCTCATATAACTTTCATGGCTCGTAACATAAATAATTCGCACATTTTTATCGTATGTTCTAATTCTTCTAACTGCCGAAATACCATCTTCTTTATCCATTTCTATATCCAGATAAATAACATCATACCTCTCACCTGCTGCGATAGCATCTGCTAAACTCTTTCCATTCCAGAATACTTCTATTTCAGTATCAACAAAATTTCTTTTAGCTATATCCTGGAGAAGTCTTTCGATTTTTCCAGTTATTTGAATATCATCATCACAAATTGCTATATTTAACATTCACTCCACTCTCTTCTGCATGTTTGCTGATTTTTTCTTCTCACTCGTTTTTTTTACTATTTGTATAATTGACCAAATCATCTCCTGATCACATGGATCTAACTCTTTATACACTTCCACTAAATCGTAATATTCGTCTAGTACTTCGTTCATTTTCATCTGCCCATTCAAATCTCTTTTTACATCTGAAACTCCCAGCAAATAATCTGTTGTTACATTGAAGTAAGCAGCAATCTTTTTCAGAATATCTACTTTTATTAACGTAACATCTCTTTCGTACTTACTCAACATTTGCTGTGTTATCCCTAATTCTACTGCAAGGATTTCCTGTATTAACCCTCTTTTCTCACGTAATTGTTTAATACGACTTTCCATAATTGCCTACCTCTTAATCATGTTGTACTATCATGCTACCCTATTTCATTCATAGCGATACAAATAATAGAAGTAATCAATTACGCAAAATATGCAAAATACGAAGACGAGCAGTGCAATCGCACTGCTCAAATCTTATTCATGTAGCCATATAAATGATGTTGTTGCGGAATATATTTCCTGATAAATAATATCCGCCATTTCACTTTCAGAAGCTTCTTTATTTTTTTCTCCTATTTCTCTTCCCACTTCATTGTTATGTAAGTCCATATCTCTATGTGCTGTTTTTGGATATCCGTCTGATTCTGTTCCTGTAACATCTTTGTCTTCATGAGCAGTTGCAAATAACTCTGCTCTTTCTTTTCCTATTAAAACAGTCATTTCAGCATTCCAAATTCCATGACGAAAAGCATCACTTCTATTTCCTAAACCATTTGTCCCAAATTTTGCCTCTGTCTGCGAAGTAGCAATATTTTTTGCTTTATTTACCTTTAGGGCATCAAAAGGATAACGAATACATAGTTTCTTTTCTGAATCTGTAAGCGCATTCCAAATATCTATAATCCCCCTTTCCACATCTTGATGATTGGCTTCCAAAAAAGACATGAGCATTTCTTCTGAATAATCTGGGTGAGTAGCCTTAATGTTCTGGATTTCTGCAATCAATTTTTCAAAATCCCTTTCTTCTGCACCAATCAAATCACTTCTTTGCTGGTCATTTTCGCTTGCCATAACAGAGAATGGAAAAGCCATTATCACCACCAGCATTAGGCTGAATACTTTAAATAGTTTCTTCATAGAATATACCTCCGATCTCATATTATGATTATATTTTACCATATTTAATGTACTATCCCATCTACATGTAATTTTTTCGATTCCCTGTGTAATAATTCCCATAGAGGCATTTTCAAAAAAAAGAATGGCAGTATTAAACAACCGCCATTCCACTCTTCATATACTTTTTACCACAGTAAAATGCAACCAAACCTGTATCTTCCAAATTTACCCATTTTTAGCATTTTCTATCTTTATTTCACTTCTATTTTTACTGTTCCTGAAAAATCATTACCTACAATCCCGATATAATTACTGCCATCTGGTAATGTTATTGTATTTTCATAAGTACCTGTTGTTTTTATTAAAGTTTTAGGTTCATTGCTACCAGAAATAATGAATATTTCAGCTTCTCCTTTTGTTATTTCTAGGTTACAAAACAATTCAACCTGCTTCCCTGCCGCTCTTTCTATTGTTGTTCCTCCAAAAAGATATTCTGTATCAGAAAATTTTTTGTACTCTGCTTGATATGTCCCCGTATAATAATCTTCCCCATAATCTCTTTTCCCTTGCAGGTTTATATCATTGGTTAATTGTACTTCTCCCACCTTTTCGACTACTGCATTATATTTTTCCAACACCTCCTCTTTTGAACACCCAGACAATAACAAGCAAAACATTAGAATAAAGAAACAACTTTTTTTCACTTATAACCACCCTTTCTTTGGTTTGACTTTTTTTGTTTTTGTACGAGTTTTTTTGTTCTCCTTTTCTTTCATTGTTGCGACTAAAATTACAGAAATAGCGACAATAATTATCAAGCTACATAAACACAATGGAAAACTCCATTGTACGGATGTATCATAACTTCTATACCCAATTAATCCCAGACTTGCAGTAATAGGATATATATTAGCCAATGTCATATTTCCTGCTGCAAACATACCTCCATATCCATACACAAAAGCAACAATGACACCTATCATAAAGCCGCCTGATAGTCTGCTTGTTATAACAATAATTGGTAATACCGCTAGATACAAAAGTAAATTTTCCAATGTTATTTGTACTAGCCCTTGGATTACCAAATTTACTGTAAATCCAGGAAAACCAACTATACACTCTGCAATTAACGTAAATATCGTACAAATAAGCCCAAATAATATTGATAACATTGCACATACAATAAGTTTTCCTACCAACAACTTTTTAAATGAAATTGGAATGGTAATAATATTCTTCAAAACATCGTCTTTTTCTTCCCGCGATATAATATATCCAGCAATCAAAGCTATGCACATTGGGAAAATCATTGACATATTATTTTTGATTACCTGCTCTATTAAGTATCGAAAATCCCATACAGATCCATCATTAGCCATAGAAGTAAAAAGTGTCAATAGAACAGAGAGTAGCATAAGAGCTATCCCCGCCCATATAATATGATAACGTTTTAATTTCAATAATTCTGTTTTTACAATAGTCCTCAATTTTATTCCCCCCTTTTCTTGTACAAACAGTCAATTAATAGTATTGAAATTCCTGCCATAATCCCAAGAATTAATATTACTTGAAAAGTTGAAGGAATTAATCCATTCATTTGTACAAGGTTCATATTAATTCCATGTCTTTTCATATCTCCAGCACTCCAAAATGTTGTAAGCGGCGTAGGAAGTAACCATAATATTGTCTTTGGTAATGCATCGAAAAGTGCTGTTGCACTCATATTTAAAACGCTATAAAAAATACATAATAAAACAGAGAAAACATAAGTACGACTAAAAAATACCACTATAACAATCAATGGTAATGTTCCTGCGGTAATAAATATTCCTGTTTCAACCGCCAGAAATATTTTGTATCCTAAACCGTATACATCTAACGTAAACATACCAACCAGAACTGTTGCTACCGTTGATGCTATGCAAAATACAACGCCTATAATAAATAGCACTATAATTTTTGCTGTAACTACTTGCGTACTGGATAGTGGGATTGTTTTAATATTTTTAAATGTATCATTATCACGTTCAATAAAAAACAACATAGCAGCTACTACTCCGATAATACAGGGTAATAAAAATTGGATTCCATACCCCAATACCATATTAAATAGTCCGTCAAATGCGTCCGCTTTATCAATATATTGCTCCATCATAGCTGGTGTTGTCATTAAATAAGCCAATGGAAGCGGAAACATAAATGCAGCTAAAGTTACTAAAAGAATAAACTTTTTTCTTTTCAGTTTTTGAAATTCAACCTTAACTAATTTAAGCAATTCCTTCACCTCCGGTCACCCTTTTAAAATAATCTTCCAATGTTTCTTCGCATAAATGAACTTCTGTAATTTCCAATCCTTGCTTTACAAAAACATAAGTAATTTCTGATCTAGGGATTGTTGTATTATATAATTGAAGTCTATTTTTATCACATATTTGAAAATCATCACATTCAAATTCTTTTCTTAAAATTTCCGCTGCGCGCTGGCTATCCGATACCATAAAATTGACATAGCGACTATTTTTTTTCGCCAATTCTTTCATACTTTCTTCTTCAAGTAAAATTCCCTTATCAATAATCCCTATATCATCTGCCAGTAATTCTATCTCTGATAATATGTGACTAGAAATCAAAATAGTTTTTCCCTGAACATCACATAACTCTCTAATAAACGAACGTACCTCTGCAATACCTATAGGATCCAAACCATTAATAGGCTCATCTAATATCAGCAAATTGGGATTGTGCATAACTGCCAATGCAATGGCCAGTCGTTGTTTCATCCCAAGTGAATATTCCGCAAATAACTTTTTATCACGATAGGGCAAACCGACAACTTCCAAAGCATCTCTTACACACTTACTTTTATTTAATCCTCTAAGCTCCGCAAAAATACGAAGATTTTCAGTCCCAGTCAAATTAGGATAAAATCCTGGTGATTCTATTAAACTACCTATATGCGGTAAAATATCTTTACTATTGGTTTCCATACTTTTCCCAAATATTTTTATGTTTCCCGATGTCGGTTTTGTTAATCCTAACAGCATTTTCATTGTAGTCGTTTTTCCTGCTCCATTACGTCCCAACAGTCCATAAATTCTTCCTTTTTTCACATGCAAGTTCATTGCAGAAACACTCTTTTGCTCTCCATACTGTTTTGTTAAATTATTGGTTTGAATAATATATTCACTCATTTTTTTATACCTCCTTTTTTTATACTGTAATTATATACCAACTACATTGAGATTTCCTTGAAGTAACCTTGAGGTAACCTTGAGATTTTCCTCTTTCTCTATACTTCTTTTTCCACAAGATGTATAATAATTTAAACTATAAAATTTTAGGAGATAAAAATATATGTATGATAAATTTATACTTATCGTTGATGATGAACAAGAACTACTCACCCTTATTAAAACAATATTTGAAAGAGCAGGCTATACAAAAATAATGACCGCAACATCTGGAGAAATGGCTTTACAAATAATAAGAGAAACTCTACCTGACATGGTTATTCTTGATGTTATGTTACCTGGTATGGACGGATTTGAGGTATTGCAAGAAATCAGAGCCCTCAGTAAACTTCCGGTTCTTATGCTGACCGCCAAAGATGCAGCCGAAGATCGTTTTTCTGGTTTTGAATTGGGAGCAGATGATTATTTAATCAAACCATTTTTGCCTAAAGAACTATTGTTACGTGTTCAAGCTATTTTAAAAAGAAGTTATCCTACAGAGAAACGAATTATAGAATTAGAAAATTCTTTTATAGATATTGATAAGGCAGAAATACATCGTGAAAATAAAATTATTCCTTTGACTGCTAAAGAATACAATATATTATTAAAACTTGTAGATAATGCCAATCACATTGTAACAATAGGAACTCTTTGCCAAACTGCTTGTGGTGAAATGTGGCAAGGGTATGAAACTACCCTCATGACACACATTCGGCATCTTCGAGAAAAAATCGAAAAAAATCCTTCTTCTCCTGTTTCACTGCTAACAGTTAAGGGGCTAGGATATAAATTGCTAGTGAAAGGAGTAAAATAATGAAGCTTGCCAAGCGTTTTTTTAAAAAATATCTTCTTTCCACCCTTATTATATTGATTTTATTTTTTGTACTAAATATTATTTTAATATGTGGGACTTTACTCATGGCATGGAATAATTCTACTGATCCAGATATACCCGTCCAAACCATTAGCAAAAATATCACGCTCAATGTAGATGGAACAATTTCTTCTACTGATTATATAGAAAATATTCTAAAAAATAAAAGTGCCTGGGCGATGATTTTAAACGAACAAGGAAATGTCATTTGGGAAAAATTTTTACCCGAAGAATTGCCAAGAACCTATTCAAATTTACAAATAGCCAAGTTTAGTCGGTGGTACTTACAAGAATATCCTGTTTTTATCCAAGAACATTCTGCCGGCTTATTGGTTATCGGGTGCGAACCTAATAGTATAACAAAATACAATTTTTCAATAGATATTAATTATATTCACAGCCTAATAGTCGGTATCTTTTTAATGATTTGTTTTAATATATTACTGATATTTATATTATTCTGGCGTAATACACATAAAATAGAAAAATCTATAGTGCCAATCATTGACGGTATTGACTCTATTGCTCAGGGAAAACCCATTACCCTTTCAGAAACAGGTGAACTTTCAAGTATAAATGCTGAACTAAATAAGGCTGGAAAACATCTTCTACAAAAAGAACAGGCGCGTGCCGAATGGATTAATGGTGTTTCGCATGATGTCCGGACACCTCTTTCTATTATTTTGGGATATGCTTCTGAAATCGAAAAAAATGAAGATGCTTCGCAACCTGTACAACTACAAGCAAGTATAATTCGTAAACAAAGCGAAAAACTCCGTAGCCTAATCGCAGATTTAAATTTAACTTCAAGACTAGAATACTCTATGCAGCCTTTAATAAAAACCAGTTTTTCTCCTGTGGAAATTGCCCGCCAAGTAATCATTGGCTTTATGAATGGACCAATAGACAACAAATATTCTTTTGATTTTCATTCATCATCTGATACGATTCCAGTATTGATCAAAGGAGATACGGAACTTTTTTCAAGAATGCTAAGCAATCTAATTCAAAATTGTATTAATCATAATCCTCATGGTTGTGAAATAACAGTTGAAATTTTAAAAGAAAATGATACCTGTATTATTTCCGTCATTGATAATGGTGGCGGTATGACTTCTACACAAATAGAAAAAATGAATAGTGGTATTTTTCCTAATAATATGTACAATTCAAATGGGGAGTCTGTTCATGGATTTGGTCTAAAATTGGTTTACCAAATATTAACCGCCCATAACGGAAATATCAAATATGAAAATATACTTCCTCATGGCTTAAAGGTCATATTAGAGATACCTATTGAACATATTGATCCGTATGAAGAAAAGATCTCTTAAAAGAACAGGTGAAAGCCATTATCTGACTTTCACCTGTTCTTAATTATTTACACTATCATAATATGCGCCCTTTAACTGAAGTAGTTCCACATGTGTTCCGGATTCAATTATTTTTCCTTTTTCAACTACGTATATTGTATCAGCATCTTGTATGGCATTCAGTCTATGTGTAACTACAATCTGGGTAATATGTAGTTGTTTCAAATTATTACATATTCTTCGTTCTGTAAGAGGATCTAAGTTGCTTGTGGCTTCATCAAAAATAATAACTTCCGGTTTCAGTGCCAATGCTCTTGCTATAGCAATACGCTGTTTTTGTCCTCCTGAAATGTTCTGTCCATTTTCTCCCACAAATGTATTAAGTCCCAATGGGAATTTTTCTATATCATCTTTCAGTTCTACTAAATCTAAATAATGATATATTTCCTCATCTGTCAACGTATTTGTAATATCCACGTTTTCTCTAATTGTTCCATTCATTGCCATTGGAACCTGAGTAACTATGGCAAATATCCGATCTATATCCTCTTTGCATATTTGTTTTATATCTTCCCCGTTTACTAAAATTTGTCCTTGATAATGAGAAAAGACGTTCAATAATAATTTTGTAATTGTAGTCTTTCCACTTCCTGAACTTCCTACAAATGCTATCTTCTCCCCCTTTTTTAGCATCATACTAACATTCTCTACATCTGGCTTCGTGCTTCCATAGTAAGAAAATGTTACTTGCTGCATTTCCATAGACTCAAATGAATTAATATGCTGAGTACCATTTTTACGGTTAGATTTATAATTCATTAACTCTTTTAAACGAATCATTGTTTCCTTTAAAACATTAATTTGAGGTACCACCAAAGATAGAGTTTGAAATGGACCTGTAAAATATCCGGCAAGTGTGACAAAGGCTATTAACGTTCCTAATTCCAACCTATTATCACAAACCAAGTATCCTCCTATAACGTAAAGTATCAATGAAGAAGCTATTGAAAAAGCCCCCACCACCGACTCCATAATATCACTTATTTGTACACGCTCACGTAATCTCTTAATTAAATGCTTATAATCCTGTTTCAGACTATCACTCAGCATATTCTCTATTCTCATGCACCTTATTTGCTGGATATTAGTCAAAGTTTCTACCATTCGTGCCTGTAATGCACTCTGATCTGCAATATAATTTTTAACCTTTATTCTAGCTTTTTGATTTAAAATCATTACTATTGTTATCTGTATAACAGTCATTACTATTATAACTGCAAACAATGGTATTGACTGTGTTATCATCATTATTCCGCAAAAAACAGCAGTAACCACATCTATCACTGTTGAAATTAGAGCTGTTGATATAAATTCGTATATATCACTGACACTATTAAAGCGATTTTCAATATCTCCTGATGAATGGCTTTCAAAATAACTTAAATCAATATCAAATATTTTATTCAGCATTAAAAATATAGTATCTTTGTATATATTATTCTGTAAAATAAGTATTACCCTTTTTTTAGCTAAATTTGCAAGTAAATAACTTAATGCCACTGATAATATCAGTAACGCATATTTTACAAAATTGAAGCCTAATGTATCATACGTTATTTCATTGACTATTTTTTTTATAATGAGCGGTGGAATCAATATAATTCCCTGTGTAACCAACGTTAGAATACTTGCCAGAAATAATTTGCTTTTATTTATAGGTATAAGAAAAGACTCACGTTTCTCACGTTTATAATTCTTTTCTGTTGGTCGAACACATACAAGTACATCTAAAAAATTCTTTTTAATATATGAATAATCAACCTTTTCTTTTCCTTTTAAAGGATCTAAAAGTATATATTTCCCATATTTTTTCTCCGCAACTACAACATAATGATTTTCTTTTGAACACATGATAATCGGTAAACATTTTATCAAATTTTCTTCGGTTTCGTAGTTTCCATACGCCTTGAATGAAAAATTATGTTCTTCCGTAATTTCTTTCATTTTTGCTAAAGACATACCATTTCTTCCAATACTTGTTGTAGCTTTTAATTCACTAATATCTATCTTATATTTATAATATTGGAAGATCATTGTCAATGCTGCTATACCACAGTCTGTTGTCCCCATCTGGCGAATCAATGGCACACTTTTTTTGTGCATAAATACACCTCCCTAGTATAATAAATTAGTATTGGAAATAATAAATTCTATTATTTCCAATACTATCATTTTAGACTTCCAGAGCAATTACACAAGGTAAATCTTTTTTTATATCTCGCAGCAAAGAATATCCCATGCCACATAGTCCTGTCATAAATCCTTGCAATTTATATCCATATAGATACGCATTATCGCAATCAAATACACCATTACATACATTCTCAGCAATAATATCACGAATATCTACATAATATTTTTCTATCTTTTTATCTGAATGGTCTTTTAAATATTCAAATAAAATTTCTGTATTACCTAAATTACCATGACATAGACAATTGTTTCCTAAAATTCCCTCTTTTAATATTGTATTCACTGCTACTTTTATATCATTTTCTATCAAATCCGAATACCGCCCATTCAATATGACATTTACTTTAGATCGGCTAAGCAATATGCCTGCAGCGCCATGACACCAAGCAACGGTAAAACTTCCTCCATCAGATGCTTTTTCTCCTGCATATACCCTTTCGTCTTTCCAATTTCCTTTTTCTTTCACAAATAAAGAATTTTCAAATTTAATGCCATCGAGCAGTGATAATAAATACTCCTCTTTCTGAGTCACCTGCCATAGTTTTGCCAGTGCTAAAACTATTCCAGATGCTCCATGTGAAAATCCCGCTAACGGCGAAGTTCTTCCATCTCCATTCCATCCGCCTTTAATAGAGCCTTCCTTTTCCTGAGCATTTACTATTATATCTCCTGCTATTTCTGCCGAAGCGATATACTCTTTATTTCCAGTTAGCTGATACATATTGATCAATGTAATAACTGCGCCTGCATTACCATAGACAAGATCAAAACTGTTATCTCTGGTAATCGCTTTCTTTAATATTTTATAGTGCTTTTTTGCATAATCCAAATATTTTTCTTTATTTGTAATTTTATACAGTACCTCATAAGTGTACATTATAGACGCTTCTCCACCAAAGGCGCCACTGCTTTCATTTTCTATTCCCTCATTTCGTTCACACATCTCATCTGTGTATGTAAATAATTCCTTTTCAATCGCATTGCGTATAATAAGGTACTCCTTTTGGGGATCAACAGCATACAATGCGTTAAAGAAAATTGCTAGCCCAGACATTCCTTCATATAAATAGGTACCAAGTGGTCTTATATCCCATGAGCAGTCATCTTCATTTCCTATTAGAGTAACACCAATCCAATTAACTTCTGTTCTATCTTTATTAAAAACAGCAGTTTTTATAAGAGAATCAGCCAATTTCTGAACAGCTTTTAACAGATGAGCCTTATTTTTTTCTCTGTGCGGAATCATTTTCATTTGTTGAAGCTCTATCTTTTTATCCTCAACCTGAAATTCGTTTATCTCTGTCAGAATAATATTCATGAACATTAATTGCCTTTTTAAATCATCTTCATCTAACAATACTATCTTTTTCTTTAAGTGTTCCAAACTGGTATATTCAAAATAGTCTTCGATTTTCTCACCTTCTGATCCGAAAAGAGATTTACCTGATGTATTGAGATAAAAATATGGAATGTCCATGTTTAACATGTCTTTTATCTCACATTTCACAACACCTTTATCTCCTTGTGTAGCTTCATACTGTTTAAATAAACTACACAAAAACATTTGTCTATCTCTTCCATCTTGCATAAAATCCGGATGAAAAGATGTGTGTAATAACATAGAATATCTTTGGGTATCCTGAACTAAATGGCGAATATTTAAATTACCAAACATGTCGGCATATTCAAGAAACTTTTCTTTATTCTCCAAAACATATTTATACGCATCTTCAAATCCTGCATTTATTTCTTTTAGATAATGAAATGCTGATACATTTTCTCCATCTAATTTAACAAGATTTTGATTTACTCCAGTTGTAGGATGTTCATATACAAATCTCATATTTGAAGTACATAAATCCGCTATTTTAGGAATAACTATAGGATATTCCTTTCCCTCACTACCTTTAATTGCACTCATATCTACGCCTTGGCCCAAATTTGAAAACCTATAGTGTGGCAATAAACCTGAGTATAATACTGACTCATGAAGGATATAATTTATTTCCTCCTTTGCAGAATTTGTTCTCCCTCTTCTACGGTTATCTAGTATAGTTTCTGCATCTATAATAATTGGATATTCTCCTGCGGCAATCACATTTTCTTCATGTAAATCATTTGTATTAAGAATATAACTACCGAAAATCAATATTCCAAATCTATAAAAATACCGTCTGATTTCATCCTCTGTTTTACAACTTTTATAATATACAAATTCCTCCCAACCATACTCCTGACAATCTAATATTTTTGGTTCATACATCTCATATTTACAACCAGCATTTATCTTTCCCAGAAAATCGAAATACACTTTTTCAATTTTTAACGAACGTGGTTTATACACAATTTTAGTGCCATTATCCAACTTAAGAATACTTACCCCATTCCCTTTTTTATGAGAATCCGAGATATTAGAACTTATTTCAACTACATTTTTAAATTCTAAACCTCCACAAAATTTATTCGCAATTTCATTTTTATCTTTATTAAGTCTTTCTAATAAAAGTACATAATAAGAAGATAAGTTTTCTACGGTTTCTGTAACTGAACGTAGTAAACATGGATATATATTGAAAAGCTCCTGTTTATACGATTTCTTACTTAAAAAATTATTATTATAATAATCGTATTCTTCCTCTGAATTTCTTCCATTCAGTTTTCCCGTCTTCTTACAAAGATACATTTCAAACATTAATATTCCAAGACTGATCTTCCCTAATCTCTCTAATAAGGTATTTGCGTATGTATCTATAATAGAATCCGTCCAAAAAAGACTTGTTCCATTTTTTAATATGTCTATTCCGTAATTGATTAAAGGTATAAAAAAATTATCAAATGCCAATTTTTCTCCTTTGAATCCGGAATAGTTATAATTGATTGGTTTTTCAAATAATTCTATTTTTACCTTTTCCATTTCTGACATCACGTGATTGTTTTCACATACATAATTTTCAGAATTTAAAACTTTTACTAAATCAATACCATAACATTTCTCAGCAACTCTTAATGTATCTTCTCCTAAAATCTTTTTCCAATATTCAAATATATCTTTTTTATTTTCTGCTTCTGATGTTGTATAACTTCTTTCTGTAAAATATGATGCTCTCTCAGTATTCATGTTCTTAAACACCCCATTCTGCTTTCCATTTCAACTCACAATTCGTATCTGTACTGCACAAACTTCAATTAACGCTTACCCTCTTTATCAACACCTGTGTTTATTTCTTAGGGCAGCAAGGTTTCAGCAAAGTACCAAAATAGCATTCTGCTGTACTTGTACATAAAACTCCGCCGGAATTTCTGGTTTCACCAGCTCCTGCTACAAATTTGTTTAAATCTGCTTCCTGCAGCTCCATCATAACGTTACCAGCCGGATTGCTAAAGTTTTCTTCTCTTGTAATAGGATTTCTCATTTCACTCATAATTATTTCTCCTTTCATAAATCAATTTTGTACAGTACAGATACTAATTCTAAATTGAAATGGTTGAATTATTTTCTTCTGTTCCTTACATTTTAGATAATACACCTTTTATTTCTTGAAATTTTATTCATGTAATAAAATCGACTGTCTATGTAATTTTTGTTAGAATATTAATAGTTTTATTTTTTCACATCTTCCATATAAAAATATTACTGTCTACCAACGTAACCGTTCAAAACAAAAATCTTTTCTACAATGTCAAAAGCGGATATGCGCTAAATCGCATATCCGCTCCAAATTCTTTCAAACCGCAAATAATATTTCCCTATATATTCTCTGCAACTCTCATAATATTCAATTATCCCACCATATTTTTCGATATTTGCTAGGTGTCCTCCCATACTTCTGCTGAAACGCCTGGTTAAACGTCCTTTGGCTTTCAAATCCGAATTCAAGATAAATATCCATAATCCTTTTATCTGTATTTTCCAGCAGATTGGAATAATAATGATGTAATATTCATCACCAAAAATGATTATCAAATTTCAACAAAAAGATGTAAATAATATCAAATACACCGTCTACCTTTTACCTCAATTTTTTTAATCAATCTTATTTCCGCTTACCAACATTTTCTTTTTTTAAAATTTTAGAAGTTTTTACAAGTGCTTCTATTAAAGTTAAACCTGTCAGAATTACAGCAACTCCCATCATAAATAATGTCCATGCTTTGCCCTTATCAAAGGTTACCAAAATAGCTATCGCAGCTACAGGCATGTTTATATATCCTAAACTTGTTGCCCATTGAATAAAAAAGTTCGGCCAAAACTTTTTCTCTTCTTCCACTTCATTCACTGTTTTCACTTTTTTGGCGAAATAAAGCATACAGACTATAGATACAGCTATCAGTATTATTTTCCATACACAATTAACTTTCGTTTCCTCTGGTGGAAAAAAGGTATCTATCATGATAACTGCTATTCCAATGATAAATGCTATTTCACTATACAATCCTGAATAAGCGGAATCTTTCATGTCATTTACTTTTTTCTCTAAAGCAGTAATTACAGATTGGTGATACTGTTTTGCACTTTTCTTATTTCCGTTCATGTAATAAATCCTCCATTAATAATAACATACTATTTCATCTCAATTATATCTCCCAAAAACTATAACTTTTTCAACCGATACCCCACATTGACCAACGTTTCGATAATATCATGCCCCATCTTTTTTCTTATCTTCCATATCACATATTCTACTGTTCTGTATGGTATCTGATCATCATGATAATGAATACCCCATACAGAATGATAAATATTTGTCTTTGGCATTACCCAGTTTGGCTTTAAAGCCAGTAGATATAAAACTTCAAATTCCCTGGGTGTCAGGTCTATCTCCTTTCCTTCGTAGATAACCTGATAGGACATTGGATTTAACTGTAATTTCCCGTTGCCCAACACTACATTCTCTTTATATTCTGGAAAAACATACTTCATGTGTATGCCTCCTCTTGATTTGTAAATTCAACTTTTCTCATTCCAGAAAGAAATACTGGACGAAAAATCCCCGTCCAGCACTTCTTCAATTATCAGTTATTTTAATGCACTCTCTATATCCTCCGCTGCTTTCTATAATTTGAAGATACTCCTGGAGCTTTTCAGATTGGATATTTTCCTTTTCTGTAAGTGAATTGAATTAGAAAGCAACTTGTTTTTATGCAGCTTAGCGGATTTCGGATATTGCTCTGCAGTTCCGCCCGCATAGTACGATAATCATTTTCTATATCCAGTGTCCTTGTTACTGCCCTCTCACAAATATCCAGCAGTTGCTTGATACACTCTGCTAATTCCTGCACTGAATCATTCAAATACCGTCAGCCTGCAAAAGGCTGACGGCAAAAAAGATATCATATCACTATAAACTATTTTTAAATAAATTTTAATCTGGCCAATCCAAATAAGAAGACTCAACCAAGCTACTACCACTGGCTTTAAAAGTATCTAAAAATGTACAATCTTTTGATATATTCAAACCTTCCCATAAATAATTAATAGTACCTTTCATGTGAATTTGTACAAATTGTTTATTGCTTGATATATCCGTCCAAGAATAATTAGGTTCCCAACTGCCGAGTGTAAAACCTGTATCATAGGAACTGCCTACTAGTGAAACGCTTGAAATCCGAGAAGAACTTACATTAGCTGTAAAATCTTGTTTAATATACCCCCAACCGATTGCAGGAATCATACTTTCTACGCTTGCAGTATAAGATCCTGTTGCCCTTGCCATATTAGAGCGCTCTATAAGTTTCACCTCCATATTCTGCATAGCATTCTTCATCATTTTAACATATGATTTTACTGATTTTTCTATTTCTTCCACGCTCATATCGCTCCTGCTAGGTGAGATATAAACATTTTCAAAAACAACCCCAACTCCATTTGCTTCTGCCCAAGTATTAAGTTCTTGCTCAATATATTTGTTTGGCTCAAACTGATTTTCATCATTTGAAGCATATACTGGAATAGTCACTAAAAACATTGTACATAATATCATAATAATACCAATTACTTTTTTTATATTCTTATTCTTCATTTTTATACCTCCTGTATATTTTGCGGTAGCATTTTAAAAACAATATATAAAACGTATATATAATTATAATATTTAAAAGAAAATTGCCTATTGAAAAATGAATAGATATAATTTGTTGAGTATTTATATGGATAGAATAAAATTTATATGGAAAACCTAACAATAATAAATTTTTCTCTATCTTTTGGGTTAATGGAATATATGGAATACACATTACGATCCCTATTACAATAAACAATTCCTTAATCTTAAAATATTCTTTCAAAGCTTTCGCCTCCCTCATACTTTTAGTCTATATAATCAATTAGAACATCGGAATCACCTTCTTTTCTAAAATAATTACTGCATCCAAATTCAATTTATATTTTTATCTCATCATTTATCTGATTTAACAACAGTCTTCTATATATATCATTATTATTAAATAATTCTTCATGTGTTCCGCTTCCACATATTCTTCCCTTTTGTAATACAACAATTTTATCTGCACATTTTATTGTCGAAAATCTGTGAGCTGCAACTATAGTTATTCTCCCCAACATCAATCGTTCTAATGCTCGTTGAACAGATTTTTCAGTACAACTATCTAAATTTGCGGTTGCCTCATCTAGTAGCAATATTTCTGGGTTTCTAATCATCGCACGTGCTATAGCAATTCTTTGTTTTTGTCCTCCCGACAGTTTAACACCTTGTTCACCAACGTCTGTATTATACCCCTTTGGCAATGAACTAATAAATCTATTCAACTCTGCCTTTTCTAAAGCACTTAATACATTTTTTTCATTATAGCTATCAAGCCCATAAGTTAAATTATCTAAAATAGTTCCTGACATAATTGGTGATTCCTGTTGAACGTATGCTATTTTTCCTCTCCAATCATTCATAGGTATATTCCTAACATCTATTCCTTCATAATAAATATTCCCTTTGTCTTGTTCATAAAATCTCTCTATCAGTGAAAAAATAGTAGATTTTCCAGATCCGCTTTCTCCAACAATTGCTAAAGTCTCTCCTTTTTCAATGAAAAAACTGATACTGCAAAGAGTATTCTTTCTATCTGAATACCGAAAAGAAATATTATCTAATACTAATCCACAATTGCATTTTTGATCGGAAATTATAATCTCTTTTTTAATCTTTTTCTCCACGATTTCTTCATTTAAAATTTTACTAATTCTTTCCATCGCACCACAGCTTCTATTCAATTGACCTACAAATGCCGTCAATCCCATACAAGGTGTTGCAATTTGGAAAAGATAATATATAATTGCAACAAGGCTTCCCGCCGATAAACTCCCATTTGATACTCTCACACTTCCATATCCAAATATAAGAATTAGTAAAAGGAAGATCAACATTGTTGTTAAAGGTTGAACTAAAGCAGTTATCTTTCCACCTTTAATACCTATATTAAATAACTCTTTCGTTAATAATTTTCCTCTTTCTTCTTCTTTTTCTTCAGCTATACATGTTTTCACTAACCGAATATTAGTTAAAACATTGTTCATTCTCGCCTGATATTCTCCTGTCTTATTTTGAAAATCTCTTGAAATCCTATATAATTTTTTATTTAAAGGACTAATTGCAAAAACTGTTATTGGAACTAATCCAACCATAATTGCTGCCATTTTCCAATCAACTGCAAAAATTAAAATTATAGAGCCTATTATAGATATAGCACCTGTAATTGCACTCAAAAAATCATTCGTTATAAACTCACTAATTACCATAGTATCGTTTGTTATCCTGCTCATTATTTCGCCTGTTTCTGTTCTATCGAAATATTCAATTGGTAAATGCAAAACTTTACTCCATAAATCATCACGCAATTGCATAATAATTTTATGAGCCATCCAAGACATCAAATACAACACTCCTACCGAAAATATTACTTGTAGCAAAATAATAAAAGCAATCCAACAAATTTTTTTCCACTCATAATAATTTCCACTACTAATATCTATAGTATTCATTACTGCTATAGGCATATATAATGTACAAAAAACTTGACTAAATATTAAAAATAGCAATATACCTATGTTTTTTTTAAGTGGCAGGTATTTTCTTAACAATTCCCAAAACTTTTTAACATTCAATTCGTTTTTCATCTATCTTATTCCCTTTTCCTATAAACCAGAATATCAGAAAAATAAATACAAAGATAAAGATATAGTCCATTAAATTACTATTTCCTTTTATAATCAAATATTCTCCATCTAATACATTTCTTGTATTTGCTATAATAGTTTCATACATATCATTCTTAGATCGTAAAACGACATCAACTACTCCAAATACCAGCGTTGCAATAAGCGAAAATATCATACTTGAAATGTATAAACTATTCCCACGTAATTTACTTACTTTCTTACTTTTAATTAAATATAAATATACGGCTGCTGTTAGTAATCCTGGTACAAACAGTACTCCATATAGTGTAAAAATGTTCATTGATGAATATCCCCAAAATACTGCTATGCTCCCTAATACTCCTAATGCAATTTCTAAAATCCATAAAATAATATTTTTCCTCATCTTTTCTACCTCTCTTTACAAATATATGCACCACAAATTATACATAAAGTGTACCACCATAGGCGGGTATAATTTTTTTGTATATATCCTTAATACAGCAAGTATTATGCCTGCTGGAAATCTATACACTAAATTACTTAAGAAATCTCCTCCCGTATGTAGTGCAAACCCAAAAATTATAGCACTGACAATAACCACATAATATTTTTTACGAAACAACTGTGATAATAAGTAAAAAATAATTCCTCTCATTAAAATTTCTTCAGATATACTAACAAATAGTTGTTGACTTACAACTTCAGTAAAAATCTTCAAGTTTCCTTTTGTTATAAATAAGAAAACACTAAAAATCACAGCGCTAATTAAAAAAATACTATCTGTTATACCAATTTTTGCTATTCCTATTTCTGAGATTTTAATATTATGTTGCTTTTTTAGTACATAAAATGGCATAATCACAAAACTGATAACGAGTGACAAAATACTTGCCAGCTCCTCCATATTTCCTTGAAAAGCCAAATTTAAGAATAAAAAGCAAAACATACATAAAAAGTTACTCAGAACAATAATACAAACTATTTCTATAAGTAATTTTTCTTTTTTATCCATAACTTATATCTCCTAATAAGAAAAAGGGGAAGTTTAACCTCCCCCTCCTCTTGCTGTCATAATTCTTACCAGCCCTTTTTATTTCCGTATCCTGCACATAATCCTAATACAGGACCAAAAGACCAGCAACCTGCATTTGCTTTCCCACTCTTAAAGATCATACTTACGTCCTCCTTTCTCAGAAATTTATATAATTATAAAAACTATATACTTGTATATTGTGCAAAAAGATTATCATAAAATCGTTTTGCTGCTAAGCAATAAGGATCTCTTTTTTTCATATCGCCTGTAAATAGATATGCTCGTCCCCTACATGCTCCACCACATAAATTTTTGTATTCACAAATTCCACACTCTTCTATATCATCTAATAATATATTATTTCCTTCAAAATCAGACTCATCAATAATATCCTTTAACCTGCCATGTTTTATATTTCCCATTTTACATTCTTGGCAATGTAGCATATGGCACGGATAAATGTCTCCGTTATATGCTATACTAATCGTTTTCTTTCCAAAGCCACAACCTTCCCGATATGTAATGCCAACCACATCTGTAGGTGTATCTAAAATTGTAGTTCCATTTTCTGACTCTGTAATGTTATCACCGACAATAACAAAATCATCCTCGCTGAATTTATAATCTTCAAAAATCTTTTCGCTAAAATCCACTGTAAATATACTGAAACTCATAAATACACCCAATTTTTTTGCTAAATTTTCATATTCTTTCATGAATGGAACATTCTTCTTATGTAATGTTACAATCAATTTAATCGGTATCTTTTCTTTTAGTCTTTCTACCGTATCTAACACACGTTTCATAATACCTTTATCTCTTATAAATGATGTTTTGTCATCATATCCATCAATTGATATGTTAAGTGCATCAATATACGGCAAAACCACTTCATAATCAGAGATGTTCATCGTTCCATTTGATATAACTTCTAAGCTTCCATTTACTGTTTCTTTAATATATTTACAAATTTCTCGTAAGTCTTTTCTCAGAAATGGTTCTCCACCTGAAATTACAATATTTTTCACTCCAAGTAATGATAAATCATCAATGACACATTTCCATTCATCAAAACTTAATTCATTTCTTGTATTCCGATTTTCTACATAAGAATAGCATCCAAGACAATGTAAATTACACGCAGAATTGACATGTAAATATACTGAGTCAATACCTTTTATTTCCTTGTAACAGCTTTTCAAAAAATCATTTTCTTCCAAGACCTTATAAAGTTCTTTCTGGTTATCAGATAGTGAAGAAATCTCTATAAGATTGCTCTTTAATAAATCTACGACTTCTTCCCCTTCCCTGTCTAATCCAATTACCATTCCATTATTTCGATTTGCTATAATAGTTATTCCTTTGACTTTGAATGTCTTTACATTATTACCCAACCAGTCCATATCTTCCTCCAAATTAAATATCTTTGTTTCTAAATTCTCTAATTCCAAAATAAGTGGTAAAAACTGCTATAATAGAAAAATAAATTGCTCCTATTAAAACCTGCGTCCATACTACTTTTTCCATCATTGTAAAAGTATTGATATAATACAATGGGGAAAAATATTTAAACACTTTCGTATAAGAAAGTAAATTCATCCCAATGTAGCCTATCATATAAATCCCCAAGCAGACTACTAATCTATACTTTATGGATAACATCATAATGATAAAAATTGTTATTACCCAAAAAAGATATATGGTAATAATCTGTATAATTTCTATTGAAATTCTTTCATCATACAACGCTCCATTTACAATTGGAGTTTTATCATTCATTATAAAATAATAACAAAACAATCCTACAACTACTAATAATACACTAATCACACCAGCATACACGCTTAATGCCTTTACTTTTTCTATATAGATTTTTTTTCTATCACCTACTTTATTCAAATAAATCCGTAAACTTTTATCTTCAATTTCAGTCCCTAATGTTCTACTTGTAATGGCAACTAAAATAATATTAAAAATAAACATGGATTGAGCCATTTGAAACATCGCCGATATAAAATTGATTGCTGTAATATTTCCATTTCCGCTATAAGAAACTATTTCTGAACCACTTGCAATTCCTACACTATATAAAATCGGAACTAAAATCACTGTTAAAAAAATCCATGTATCTTTTCTTTTATACAATTTATATAATTCTGTTTTGTAAACTACCTGCTTTCTATTTATCATATCGTTTCCTCCGCCAAAAATAATTTTTTCAAATTATTATTTTGAATTGACATTCCCACGATATAATGCCCCTCTTGTAATAATATTCTTTGAATATCAACAATATTTTTTTCATTTTTAAAAAAAATACAATCTTTTTCACAAAGTATAGTGGGATCTTGTAACTCCAACTTTTTTTTCTCTTCTGTGCTTATATTTCCATCAATTTTTAAAATAAAAGTCTTTTCTCTCACTAATTTCTGATCCAAAACCTTTTTTCCTTTTCGAACCATCACAACTCTGTCACATACTTCTTCCACATCATCTAAATCATGACTCGAAAATAAAACGGGGATTTTTTCTTGATGCGCCTTATCTAAAATTACCTTTTTAAATAATTCCTTTCCAACCGGATCTAATCCTACAAATGGTTCATCAAATATCAATAATTCCACATCTGTTAACAGGCTTTGACACAATCCCAATCTCTGTTTCATGCCAAAAGAGAATGTTTTCACTTTCTTTTTTTTGCTATCAGAAAGTTCTGTCTTCTGCAATAGACTTTCTATTAAAGTACTATTTTTCTTGTCTTCTGATAATATTGATAGATACTGTAAATTCTCTTCGGCTGTCAAATAATCCAAAAAACTAGGCTCGATTAAAACTCCTATTTTATCTAATGTTTTTTCCTTTTCACTAGATATTCCTTTAAAAGATATACTTCCAGAAGTAGGTCTAATGAAGCCACAAATAGAATTTAATAATGTTGTCTTTCCTGCACCATTTTCACCTATAAGTGCCACTATCTCTCCTGGCATTATTTTCATGGAAAAATCATCCAATGCTATTTTGTTTTTATATTTTTTTGTCAAATTATCAATCGAAAGTGCCTCATTCATTATGACCACCGTCTTTCTTTGTTTTGATGGTATTACTATATCATGCTTTTTTAAAATTCATCTTATCTGAACCTTAAAATAACATAAAAAGCAGGGCACAATGCCCTGCTTTTTATGTTATTTTACTGGCATCACAATTATAAATGCCTTTGTATATTTCTTATATGGCTGCTCAAAATAAATAGCTGCTTCATGTACATCCAGAACTTTTTTTACAATTGCAAGTCCTAATCCACTATTACTACTATCATTTCTCGATTGATCTCCTTTAACAAATGGTTCATACATACACGAACTAATATCTTTTGGAATTTTTTTCCCATCATCCGCTATAACAAGATATATTTTTCTATCATATTCTGTCAGTCTAATTTCAATAGTCGTATCTTCATCATTATGTTGTACTGCATTATTCAGTAAATTTATAATTGCTCGACGCATTTCTCTTTTATCAATGAAGATATTTCTTTCCTCCTCATCAACCTCCACTCTCAAAATGTTTTTATTTACCTCAATATAATGGTATTGATCTGCCAAAATATTTTTCACAAACTCAGTAAAATCCACTAATTCTTTGTTTAATTTGTAATCGACTCGAAACATCCTATTATAATCGCTTAATTGCTGAAGTAACTGCTCCATTTCAACACTGCTTTCAAAACAACGCTTCAAATATTCTATGTTCTTACTTTTGCTATTTTCTAAATCATTTATAACAGTTAGTAAATATCCTTGAACAACTGTTAAAGGTGTTCTTATATCATGACCAATATCCGAGATCAATTGTCTCCTCAACCGTTCTTCTTCTTCTTTTTGTTTTACAGCATCTTCCATTTCTTGCGCCATACAATTAAAAGAATTTGCCATCTCCACAAATTCATACTCTGCTTTAAAAGATAGTCTTTTTTTATAATTCCCACTTCCTAATTCTTTCATTGCTTCTTTTAATAAATTGATTGGCTTGGTCAATTCTACCTTTATTTTCTTAGACACACAAAAAACGGTTAAACAATACCCAATTCCAAATAAAATAATACCTACTATATAAATCCCTAAAAAGTGAATTGATTCTGCCTCTAAAGGAATGTTTATGGTTGGCGTTACTCGCAAGAAATCTATCGGAAAAAAAGTTACCTGTATTCGCTGTCTGTTCTGTTCATCATAAAACTTTTTAACAATCCCTCTATATTTTTTTCCATCAATTTCATAATTACCATTTACAATATCTATAATTTCTATGCTAGTGTATTTTTTATATTCTGCTCTCGGATATTGTCTTTCGTAATCTGTATTCAATATTTCAAACCATGCACCATTTCTTTTTAACTCTGAAATATCTATATCTTCATATCGGCTTTTTCCCTCACAACTGACAATATACTTTTCCTCTAATGTATTAACAATTTTTGAGTTATTAAATACACTTATTACACTCGCCACGATTGCAAATATAATAACAATCACTATTGAAAAAAAACAAAAGTTTTTTATAAGCGTTACTTCTAGTTTCTTCTTTCTATTTTCCAAATTTATATCCTAACCCCCTTACTGTAATAATAAACTGAGGATTTTTAGAATCTTCTTCTATATAGTCCCTTAATTTACTAATATAAACCATTATTGTATTACTATCATATAAATACTCGTCTTCCCATACAGCTTCAAAAATAGCCTTTTTAGTAAAAACCCGTTTTGGATTATTCATCAGTAATTTCAAAAGTTTATATTCCTTATTTGTCAAACATATTTTTTCTTCATCTTTATATAAGCAACATTCTTTACAGTCCAATTTTAGATTCTGAAAACAGATAACTTCTTCTTGAATTTCCTCTGCACTACCAAATTCATAAAATCTTCTAAGTTGAGCATCGACCCTTGCTACCAACTCTAATGGATTAAATGGTTTTGCTAAATAATCATCAGCACCTTTTTGCAATCCAATAATCTTATCTTCATCTGTACTTTTAGCTGATACAATAATAATAGGAATATTCTTTTTTTCTCTTATTGCTTTCATACACTCATAACCATTTACTAATGGCAACATAATATCTAAAATAAGCAAATCAATTTTTTCTTTTTTAGCAATTTTTATTGCATTAATGCCATCTTCTGCTTTAATTAAATTATATTTATCTTCTAAATGTAAAACCATCAAATCTAAAATTTCTTTAGAATCTTCTACAATTAAAATAGTAAACATATTTCACCTCCATTTTGTCGCATAACAGTTTTTGTACTTGAAATGAACTTTTCTTCTTTTCATATTTCTATAATATTGAATTTGTTTGATATAACTATTATATTCCATATTTACGCCAACTTCAATTCTTACAAACAATTTTATATATTCATTAGCCAATTACCATTTTAGCACTTCATGATAATTTTCTCCCACAAATATCACTTATCAAACAAAATATAGTAAATCACATTTTTCGTAGTAAACTAATATTTGAAATTTCAAAGCTTTTACATAAAAAATGCCGCTACAGGTTTTTATCATCACCCGTAACGGCATTTTCTCTTATCTTATTCAGCCTTTTCTTCATTACCAGATTTTAAATACTTCATTACCTCTTCCACAGTTTTTCCGGAAGCAATCAATGCGCTAAATATCTCATCTTTCTGTTTATCTTCGATTTTCTTCCTGAGGTCCTTTGCTTTCAGACGCAGTTCTTTTAATTCTGCCTCTGTTGTTTTAATCTCCTGTTCTACAGTTACTAGCTGCTCCTCCAGAGATATATTCTCCATTTTTTTGCGTCTTGGCATATCTGCTCCTCCTAATACGATATTTTCTTTATTGTATCACTCTTTATCGGAAAACACCATATATTTTTCTGGACTTTTCTTACCTCCCGTTTCTTCGCTGCTGTTTCTGGCTTTTGGCATATTCCATCTTTTTATTGTATTCGTCCATGATTGCACTTTCCAGATCTGCCTTAAATTCTGCATTAACTGCATGGGCAATGTCCTCCCGTTCTCCTTTTGCAGAATTTTTCTGGGGCATACCTACAAAGGTTTTTCCGTTCCATGCCTGGATCACATGAAGCTGCTGGATTGCCAATACGTCCTGCAGACGAATGGCAACATCTGCCTTAAAGGTATCGCTTCCCTGTACCGGATTTACACTCAGATTGTAATACAGTTCTTCCTCTCCCCAACTGCCCTTACAGTCTGTTTTAGTTTCTGTCATATTCTCATAGGCTTCCCTTACAGTATCCAACACTTCCTTTTGAAATTCCTTATCGGTAAACCGAAAAAAAGGAACATACTCCCCTGTTTCGTAATCTCTGTAACGGGGCATATCGAGGTACAGATTTCCTTTCGAGGACTCTTTAATTGCAAGACTTTTCACACAGAAGGCCTCATCAAAGGTAATGGTAGCAAATCCTTTCAGATTATTGATCTTTCCTTCTTCCTGTTTCAATTCCGGTTTATATACTCTGATATTATATTCCATATTGTGATCTCCTTTTCTACTCTACTTTTCTTTACCGAACCGCTGTCTGGCATGGAAGATTTTTGGTTTCCTCCTGCACTTCCACACACTCCTCCTGGTCCTTGATTTCCAGTTCTGCATCAATCTCCATCTGCCGGGTAATGTTTTCTTTTAAAAGCTCCTCATACGGGAAAGGCTTTGCATATTCCTGCTTTGCATTTTTTATCTCATTTTCACAGGTCTTAATTTCTTTTTGAACATCTTCTACTGCTTTATCAAGGGCATTCAAGCGGTTTTCCATACGGACCATATTGCCGGAGTCACTGCTTTTTAACTCCACACTATATTCCTTCTCTCCCTGAAGGAACAATACCGGCTCCATCATATCCTTTTGGACAAATACCTGAAATCCCTTATACATACCGACTTCGTGCCTGGTAAAAGCTGTCACACCTTCTATAATCCCACGCAGGACTTCCCCTGCTTCTTTATGCTTCTCATAGACTTTTCCCTGCAGCGTGATTGCAAACCCCGGCTGTACTTCCATAGCCTGGTTCCTACGGTCCAAATCCATTTGAAGCGATTGCAGTTCTTTCTCCAGACTTTGTATCCTTTTCGGGTACTGGAACGTAACCGCATCCTGCAAAGCAAACCGTTTCCCTTCATGTGCAGCTTTTAAAATTCTCAGACGTGCCACTTCATTATCTACTTGTATTTTTTCCATAATCAGGGGATTTTCAGAAGCTACCGCTTTAATCTCTGCAAAGTTTAGTACGGTTTCATCTATATCCTCACAGATCCTTGCCAGTTCCCGGCTGGTAAATACCTGGCTGATAAACCGCTGTTTTGTTTCTACAATGCCCCATAAATAAGCATCAAAAGAACCCTTTGTTACATAGCGGTAAATATTGACTTCCTCATTTTCATTCCCCTGGCGGATAATACGCCCTTCCCGCTGTTCAATATCAGAGGGTTTCCAGGGGCAGTCGATATGATGTGCCGCCACCATTCTGGTCTGGATATTGGTTCCTACTCCCAGTTTTTCGGTACTTCCTATAATAATCCGTTTCCTTCCGGCTCTGACATCGGAAAACATACGGTCCCTCTGTTCATCTGTTTTTGCATCATGGATAAAACAGATTTCTTCCTCTGGAACACCTCTGGTAATCAGTTCCTGTTTTAAATAATCATAGACGGTAAACGCTTTCCCAGGTCCGGGTGTCCCAATATCCGAAAAAACAATCTGGGTTCCTTTCTGTTCCTGGGACTGTACATATTCCTGGTAAATGTTTTCTACTGCTTTATTCAGTTTGGAATCCGAATCTACCGGAGCATAACTGTCCAAAAGCCGGGGATCTGTACCCAAAAGCCTTGCTTCCCCGGTAATCCGGAGCATATTGTCGTCCTTTGGATCTACCACACCTCTATGGATTGCTTCTGCCCTTTCCACCATTTCCTGCATACGTTCTTTGACATAATCAGAGGCTTCCGATACTACAACCTTATATTTTCCGTCCTTTAATTCTGGCCGCTTAATATCTAGCATATCAGGCAGAATAATGTCTGCTATTTCTTTAAACAGGTGTATCAGTTCCGGCAGATTGATAAACTTATTAAACCTGGTCCGCATCCGGTAACCAGTACCTTCCGGTGCCAGTTCCAAAGAGCTGGTAACTTCCCCAAACACAGAAGCCCATGCATCAAAATGGTAAATCCCCTTTTCGTGAAGCCGCCTTTCCTGCAGATATAACTGCATCACATAAAGTTCCACCATTGAGTTTGACAGAGGGGTTCCCGTTGCCATAATGACGCCCCTTCCCTGATTTTTTTCGTTGATATACTGGATTTTCATACGCATATCCATAGCCCTCTGGGAACCGCTGGAACCCAGACCCGCAACATTGTTCATTTTCGTAAAAATTTCCAAGTTCTTGAACAGGTGCGCTTCGTCTACAAATAAGGCATCTACGCCTGTTTCTTCAAAGTACATCACATCATCTTTGATTTCTTCATTGTTCAGTTCTTCGATTTTCTGCAACAGTTTTTTCTTTCTGCTTTCCATCTGCTTTATGGACCAGTTCTTTCCTGCTTCTTCCCTTGCCTGGTTAATGGCTTCTACCAGTTGCTCTGCCTGTTCTTCTATCATGGCTCTTTGCCGGTCAGGGGAAATGGCAATTCTCTGGAACTGCGTATGTCCGATAATAATACAGTCATAATCCCCTGTTGCCATTCTGGCAATCATGCGCCTGCGGTTTTCCTTCTGAAAATCTTCTTTTCTGGTAATCAGGATCTTCGCATCTGGGTAGGCCCGCAAAAATTCTGCCCCCATCTGGAAGGTCAGGTGGTTGGGAACCGTAAGAAGGGGTTTCGTTGCCAGCCCCAGCCTCCTCATCTCCATACAGATACAGATCATTTCCAGAGATTTACCAGTGCCTACCGTATGGGCAAGCAAGGTGTTCCCTCCACACAGCAATGCCCTTGCTACAGCATTTTTCTGATAAGGACGCAGTTTTAACAAAGGGTTCAGTCCCGGCAGTTTTAAATAAGAGCCATCATAGCTTCGTTGTCTGTCGCAGTTAAAGGTTTCATTGTAAAAATCCACATATTTTTTTCTGCGCTCTGGTTCCTTAAAAATCCAGTCCCGGAAGGCTTCTTTTATCTGCTCCGCCTTATCCCTGGCAAGCATGGTTTCCTTCCGATTAATCACATAACGCACCTTTTCCCCTTCCTGCACCCGGTCCCGTATGGTCACAATCCGGCTGTTTAACAGTTCCTCTATAATGCTGATCGCATCCATAAATCTTGTGCCATAGGTTTCCCTGGTACGAATGGTTCCTCCAAAAAAATTTCCCCTGTCAATATGGTAAGACATATCTGCATCTAAGCGCTCAATCTTGAGGGCATGGCCACTATGAGCGCAATAGTTTCTCTGGTTGCTCTCCGGGATTTCCAAAAGCTCATATATAAACTGTTCGTAATCCTCATTTTCAATCCAGGTTGTTCCCAGTTTTACACTGATCTCAGGCGCTGTCAGTTCTTTTGGCTGTACCTTTTCCAGTGCTTCCACGTTGTCTACAAACAAGGGATTGTTCTGCGCATAAATCCTAGCAGTACGGAGCTTCTGCCGCACATTTCCGCTTAAATACTCATCTGCGGTTTCCCACCCTGCATTGGGATCTTCTTCTTTTGCCAGTACCGGGTTCTGGTAGATTAACCCTTTTAATTCCTGGAGCATTTCTTTCCTGTTTCCCAGATAAAGAGAGAGCATATAGGGAATATCCACCCGGTTATATTCTGACAGACTGATATGCAATGCTTCCTGGGCATTTTCCACTTTGTCTATCACATCTCTGGGGCGTATGGTCCTTTTGTAAAAAATATCGGCTTTGGTTACGTTTTTGTCCTCATCAACCACTTCCAGGGAAGATAGCAGGGGGTAATCATTGTCCTGCCGGAACGCCATTTTATTTGTCCGGTCACAGAAATATCCATGCGTTTTCACAAAGGCATCATACAAACGGTTTAACTGTTCCTGTGCCTTTTTCAGTTCCTGGTCAGAACAATTTTCCTGCTGTATCTGTAAAATTTCACGCACCAGAAGGCGGATTTTATGCATGGCACGTATCCGGCGCTTCACACTTTCCTTTGCCTGACTCCGGTATAAAGACTCCCCTTCCCGGTAATATACTTCGTCCTGTATCACCGTAAACGTATAATTAGGTATCTTTGGGGAAGCAGCTAAGACGTCCTGCTCTTCCTTCTTTTTTTCTGCTATGCTTTCTTCATAACAGTTTTTAGGAAGCTCTCCAACTGCGTCCAAAATTCTTTTTTCCAGGTCAAAGTCTTCCGCTTCATTGACCAGGGCTGTATATTTGGAATCTTTCCCGAAAAACTGTTCAAACCAGACCATTTTCCCAAGCATCATTTCCGGGTGTTCCAGATAATACTCATTTACCGGTACCATGTCTTCCGTAAGCCCTGTATAAGTCCAGATTGGCTCCCCAATCGAAGGCTCTGCTTTTTTCTGAAAAAACAAAAGGTCACTGGTAACTGCGGTATTGGCGCTCTTTCCAAAAGAATCTGCCGGAAGCCGGACTGCCCCTAAAAGGTCTGCCTGTTCTGCCAAATTTTTTCTCACAGCGCTGTCATTTTTATCCAACGTCCCTTTTGAAGTTACCACTGCCAAAATGCCTCCTGGCCGAAGGAGGTCCATGCTTTTCCGGATAAAATAATCATGGACTTTCAACTTCATCTTTTTATATCGGGGATCATACAAACGGAAATCCCCAAAAGGCACGTTTCCTACAATTACATCAAAGCTGTTATCCTCAAATTCCGTTTTTTCAAATCCTTTAATCTGGATACTGGCTGAAGGGTGGAGCTTTTGTGCAATCCTTCCGCTTATGGCATCAATCTCCACGCCATAAAGCTGGGATTTTTGCATACTTTCCGGAAGACCATGAAAAAAGTTTCCAATCCCCATAGCCGGTTCCAGAATTTTTCCCTTCTGGAATCCAAACTGCTCCAGGGCTTTATAAACACCCCGCACGACTTCCGGCGGCGTATAAAAAGAACTGTTGACACTGGCCCTTGCCTGGGCGTATTCTTCTGCGGTCAACAGTTCCTTCAATTCCTGATATTCTTTTTTCCACTCCGGGCGTTTACTGTTAAAAGCATTTGGCAGCCCGCCCCACCCTACATACCCCGCAAGAATTTCCTGTTCTTCTTTTGTGGCATTTCTCTCTTCCTGCTCCAGTGTTTTTAAGATACGGATTGCCCGGATATTTTTCTGATACCGGCTTTTATCCCCACCGGTAAACTGCAACCACCCTTCTGGGTAATAATAATCTCCGGCTTCTTCCTTGCCTTCTGTCTGGACAGAGGTTCTTCCTTCCTGCCAAAGCTCTTCCTTTTTAAGAATTTCGCTATATTCTTCCCATAATGCCGGAAACCAGGGAAGCAGACGGTACATATTCTCCTGCTGCTCTAAGGTTTCTGAATCTTCGGTATAGGCAATCTGGTCCTCCTCTGCCAGATGTGCAGTAAGCCCGCCAAACTGATCCCAGGAAAGTTCCTGCAGAAAATCTTGGCTTTCCGGCAGGGTGATCTTAATCCCATTTTCCTGAATACAAAGCTCATAGCTTCCATGTTCTGTCCGCACCAGATAATAAGGCTGGCCTTCCGGTACTTCCCGAAGCAAAAGCATCTTCAAAAAATGGTCTTTTTCTTCCGGTAGCTGATTGGTCGTATAGACCAGACAGAGCATTTTCTTTAAAATATCCGCCTGGATATTCTGTTTATAAAAGGCTATGCCAATCTCTTCTAATGGGATTGGTTCCTTTTCCTCAATCACTTCCTGCACTTTCTCTGGCTGTAAGGTTTCTTCCTCTGTTTCTTCCCCATTTTCTAAGGCTTCCTCCGATACAGATAACAAAGGAAGATAGGTCCCTTTTTCAATCCGTTTCCCAATTTCCAAAGAAACTTCGTCCCAGTACCAGAACGCCTCCTTCATGGAAGTTCCCTCACTCCAAAGGATATAAAAACCACTGGAACCGCTTTCTGCGGTCAGGATACCGTCTTTTGTATGGGCTTCTCTTTTTACATCTCCATACAATTCATAAAGATAAGCTTCCCGGTCTGTTTCCTCTGGATTGTTCCGGTAAAACTCATAAATTTTATATGGTATCTCCTGCTCCGTCATTTCCAGAAGAATTTTCTCTTTCTGCCAGTTTTCCGGCTGTGCAGGTTCTATCTCCCCAGACAGAAAAGGAACCGCCGAAGCAGTTCCTTTCTCTGTATCCTCTTCTGTTTTTTCCTGTTTTATCCGATCCTGAGCTGAATGATCTCCTCCATAACCTGTTTCTGTGCTTCCATATCCGCCTGTATCCGAAGGTTGGTCATTTCCAACGTGTTGTAAGGGTCTATCCTGTCCTCCCTGGTCCAGGTCTTCAGAAAACTTTCTGCCAGTTTCTCGTGGTATTCCTCCGCTTCTGTCTGGATTTTCATAAGCCGCTCCATCAGTTTCCCGGACAGGAGCATCATTTCGTATTGTGCCTGGTCCGTTCTCTTCATTTCCTGTGCTGCGATCCTGCCGTAACGGTTCAGGGACGCCAGCATCTTCTCCTCGCTCATCACGCCCTCTAAGACTGGTATCTGTACGCCATTCATTTCCCTGTACTGGATTCCTGCGATTCCTTCCATAATACTGCCTCCTTTCAAGGTCTATGTTCTTCATGGTCCTTGCAATCTGTAACACAATCCGCCCAGATAAATGGGATACTAACCGTCCTGTCCGGTACAGAACCTCCTCATTCTCTGAAAAACCGCAGATAAAAGAAAAATCCAGGGTGTCATCTCGGATACCGCAGCGGCTTTTCACCGCATAACAGACACTGTTTACAAGAAACTCTGTAATCTGGTTTTCTTTTACCTCCTGTCCCTCTCCGATAAGGACAGCCAGCTTCTGCAAGGATTTTAAAATTTCATCTTCCTCTTCTATCATAAACCAAACATTTGTTCTTGTAAAGGCGTCTAAAGAATTTTTAAACTTTTTTTCCTGTTCGTAGATTTCCGGGAACAGCTCCCTTGCCAGCAGTCTGCGGTTTGTCCCATTCACCTGCCAGTTCCAGGGCCGGATTCCCTGTCCCTTTACATCTTGAATATCATAAACATGGGTAACTCCTTCCCCGAAAATTTTGGAAGGAAATACTGCAATTCCTTTACTTCCTCTGGCAACCGGCAAATCCATTTCCAGCCAGGCATCATATCCTGCAAGAACGGACGCATCTGGGCGCTGGGCATATACCATACAGGTATTTAAGAAGTCCAACTGATACAAACGCCCCATGCAGGAAAGGAAATTTTTCCAGGAATCCTCCGACTCTGAAATCCAGTGTATGGTTTCCTCATACAGTTCCCGTACTTTTGTGATATGCTTCATCTGCTGTTCCTTCTTTCTTTTACAGGTACCAGTTCTTTTGCAGAAATATCACGATAGGAAAAATCATCTGCCCCCAGCACGATTTTTTCTGCATAATAATCTGCTTCTGCTTTTGCAGTTGCCTCCAGTTCATTCCTGCCCCGGTATCTTACTTTTTTCTCCAGGACTTCTGTTATGGTCACTTCATATTCTTTTTCGTCCATGCTTCTCCTTTCTTACTGCAAGCGGCTGGGTCTTCCATACAGCCCAATGTTCGACGGATTGAACGGGTCATTCACTACTCCACGTCTGCTGTTGGCTGCATGTACCATTCTGCCATTACCAACATAAATTGCCACATGGGAAATATTGCGGAACTGCCCATTCTGCTCATAAGAGTAAAAAATCAGATCTCCCGGCTCCAGTTCGCCTTCTGTAACTTCCAACCCATGTGTTACCATAAATTCTCCCTGGGTAGAGGCAATCGCCGGAAGGGAAATGCCTACCTCCTGATACAACCGCTGTACCAGGGAACTGCAATCATAATATCCTTCCTCATACCGGTGTTCCTGACTGTATTTGCAGCCTACCTTCGTCAGTGCCAGATTTGCAACGTCACTTCCTACGCCAAAGGAAGGGATCTCATTTCGGAATTCCTCACTCATGACTTCCCTTAAAAGTTCTTCTTCTTTTTCGGTCAGCTTTCCAAGTGCAATATAGTCCTCATAATTCAGGTTCTTGACGTAGCAGCCCTTCTTTGTTACCGTAATCTCATTTTCGTCCCCATCTGCCAGAAACGCTTCAAAAGTCTGATGTCCCCAGGCAGACGCAGTTGCATGATCTGCACAGAAAACATCAAATTGTACCCCATACCGGTCAAATGCTCCGGTATCTTCTACGGTATATTCAATCCCGTTCATAATGATCCTGGTTCCCATAGGGACAAAGGGGTTTTGTGCATCTACTGCAATGGTATGGTCCGGTTTTGGCATGACACCGGAGGCTGTAGGTCCTCCTGCCCACTGTCCACAACAGATACTGCACTGGCAATAACCGCTGGTGACAACATTTCCCAGGCTTTCCCCTGCCTTTATGGTAGTGGTTATGGTCGTGTTTTCAAAACTGTTCATTTCATCAAAGATTTCCTTCAGCTTGTCCTTATGCCGCTGATCCATATCCACACCTATATCCCCGGTTCCATACTTCACCATATAAACCATTAAAGTATCATAGTAATTACTCACATAATTCCCGTTTTTCTCATGGAGATAGGTAACTGCCCCATCTTCCCCATTTTGTCCAAGTTTTGTATTAAAGTCCATGTAGTAACCGCTTAAAACTTCTCGGACGGTAGGGTTCTCCTCAGACGGATTTGGCATGAACGCACCAAGTGGCGAACAGTATAAGAGGAAAAAGATAATCACTACAGGGATTGCCACCACAAGAAGAATACTGAACAGCGGAGCCAAAAGCGCCCCGGCAAACTGGACCACCTTCAGCATAAACACAGAGGCTTTCATCTTTACAATATCTTTTGCCACCTGTGCCAAACTGTCCTGCTGCCCATTTCCGGTGAGCTTATTGATCATATACTGGATTTTTCTCTGCCGGACTGCCTGTTTTTTCTGTTTCTCCATCTGTTTCTTTTTCACTGCTTTTGTTTGTCTGTAAAACTGCTTATTGGTGATCTTCCCATCTGCCTGTTTTACCTTTAATTCCTGCTCTGCCTTTCTATAATTCCGATCCTTCCACATCTTTTCTGCCGGTTTTGTTGCTGTCCCCATGACATAAAGGGAATCATTGACTTCCTCCCCGCCCTCTAACTGGGTCAATATAGCAGCCTCTCCCCGGCGTACCCCTTTTATGGCAGTCTGCTTCGCCAGGGAAGATTTTTTTGTTTCCGCCAGCTTTGCAGCCTGTTCCCTCCGATACTGTTCCTTCGCCTGGAAACCAGCAGAGGGCTGACTGTTTGGTGCTACCCCCTGTTTCATCTGATCCGGCTGTAAGGTTCCCGGTACAGATACGGTGCTTTTGGCCTTTCCATTTTGTTTTCTATCTTCTGCTGCTCCCCGGATTGCTGCCTCTTTCCCGGCTTGCTTTTTCTTTTCCTTTTGTTTTTCAAACAGCGCTTCTCTGCCCTGCTCCGGCTGTTTCCCTTTTTCTGCCCCTTCTTTTTTCTTTCTCTGCCCTAAAAGATCGGCCACCGGCTTAGAGGTAAAAGCAGCTTTCTTTTCCTTTGCAGATAAAATAGGATTTTTCTTATGCACCGTCACCTGGGCTTCTTTTTTTAATTTCAGCTCCGGCTCTTTTTCTTTTTTTACCTTAATCTCCAAAGCAGTCCCCCTCTCCGGGGTTTAATTCTTCTGCCTGATACCAGAGCGCCTGAAACAGATACCCCTGTTCCTTTTCTCTGGGTGGTGGACCGTACTCCTTTTCCAATTCCTGAAAGGCTTCCATAAGGTTTCCGGAAAATTCCTGGTAATCATCTTCTGTCAGGATATATTTTTCACTGAACAGCACCTGCTCCAATTCCCCCACTTCTACCAAATGGTCTATGTCTTCCGGGGAAAGTGGCGGTCCCAGTCTGTCATAAGTCTTTTCTTTCAGGTAGGAAAACTGATAAAGTTCCGTCTGCTGCGGTAAAATCTTCTCCTTACTGCCATCAAAGAGCAAAAAAATAGCTTCCGCTTTTAAGAAAACGGAAACCTCAGCTTGCTCACCATATTTTAGTGCCTGCTCCTTAGAAGGAAACTCCAGCCAGTCCGGAATACGGATTTCCAGCATCCAGGCTTCATACTGCAGTCCAAAAGATAATTGATATTTTGCGATAATTCCTCCTCCCTTCCACTACAAATAGTCATAATAAATCTCATTGGTATCTTCATGAAAGGACAATTCATACTGTCCGGGGATACCAGGATCTTCCATCCACCAACGGAAAAAAGCATCTACATCTGACCATAAGCGGGAATTGCACTGCCTTCCTGCAGCTTTCCTTAACTCCAGCATTTTAGCAAAAGCCCGCCGGTAAGCCCTCTCATAGGTCGGGAAGATGCGGAACTCCCGGTATCTTTGTTTTCCTGCCATAGGACAGCCTACACAGCCAACCCGGTGAAATCCCATTTCGTAAAGAGGGTTCATGGGTATTTTCTCTGCCTGGATATACTCCCAGACCTGCTGGTCACTCCAGTCAACAATGGGATTGCATACGTGTTTGCCCCTTGACAGGCATGATTCAAAGAGTCGCCTGGTATCATCATTATCATTATTTAAAATAATGGCACGTTTTTTTCCATTTGGGACAAAGTTTTCATAAATCCCCCTGTTTTTCCTCCGCTTTCGGCTTTCTGCCCACCGGACACCTGTGGTGATAAAACGCCCAGCCCCACCATTTTCTTTTAGAACCTCACAACAATACCGGATAGTCCTGGTAGGAGGGATCATTTTCATGGGGATCAGGCTCCACATAGTTATCCGCTGCCCTTTATAGTAAGGTTTATTGATACTACAAGTTATACCGGCCTGTTCTGCCTTCTGAAACTGTTCCCTCACATAATAAATAGTCTGTGGGGCATCTGCAGTAGTCAGGTTGTGCATCAGTTCAAATGGCACGCCGGAACGCCGTACCAGTTCCCTGCATACGGCGCTGTCTTTTCCTCCACTGTCCGTCACTACCAAAGGAAGCCCATAATGTTGCAGGGACATCTGGCTGGCAGTGCGGATACGTTCTATTGCTGTTTTTTCTAAATCCAATTTTTTTCAGGAGGGAAGATATCTTTTACATGGCCAAAACTCCGCCTCCTTTCCTAATTTTATCTGCCGCCCCTTTTTGGCGGCTCATATCCATTTGCTGCATACGCTTCTACGGTCATACCGTATGACTCTGCTTCCTGTCGTATCTCTTCCATAACCTGTTCTTTGTATGATTTATCCGGACAGGCAGTTGCAAAATCCCGGATATCCGGCATACAAGGCAGCTCCTTCCCTGTATTTAATGCAATCCTGCTTTCCCGGATATAGGCAAGCATGGCTTCCTGATATGCTTTTCGTGATGCGTCCCCCTGCGTCAGTAAAGGGACTTTCTTTTCTATTTCCTGTTCTTCCAGAACCGCTGTTTCCAGTTTTTCCAGGTTGCAGAAATACTGAAGGGTAGGAAGCATCTCCTCCAGTACCCATCTCATTTGCTGTTGTTCATGTTCCCATTCTTCTGTTGTCCTGGCGGTCTGTTTCATAAGCTGCTGCCCTTCTTCTGTATGGAGATAATAATCTGCAAATGCTTTTACATGATCCAGCAGATTTCCTTCCCCGTCACCAAAATCCTGGCGCCCGGTATAAGACATGACTTCCCCCTCTGAGAGAAAACAGATTTCAAAATGTGTTTTGTAATAACCTGCCATATCTTTCTCTTCCACTGCCTGCCGATCCAGCTTTCCGAACAATTCTACCGCTTGATTTAATGGCATGGCTTCTTCCAATGGAATGTCCGGGTGTTCACTGATCCGCACATACACAAAGGGTTTCAAGTCCACCGGCGGAATAAGTTTTACCTGTTCCAGTGTTGTCTTTAGCTTGTCTGCCTGTTCTTTCAACTCTGATTTCTGCTCAAATATCTTGCTTCCCAGCCACCTGCTGTATTCCTCTTTTCCGTCTTGACATAAGGCTTTCCATATAATAGCTTCCTTATGTTCTGCTTCTTTCGGATAAAAGGTATGGTAAAAATCAGGGTCAAGATTTTTTTCCAGTTTTATCATTTCATCTGCAAAAACAGTAGCCTCCAAGGTTTTCTCTGTTAAAAGCCCTTTGGTATCAATGACTTTTGTTTCCGGAAGATAAGCACTCAGTTCCCTGGCAGCTATAAAAACCTCTGGGTATTGGTTTTGATCATAGATATCTCTCAAAAGATCCACATCCAACTCCCCGTTATAAACCAGGGAAAATTCCAATGGAATACCATCTTCTTCCTCCACATGAAGCCCAATTCCTTTTCCTGCATTCAACCTTTCAGAAGGAATACTCTGATAGATCTTTACTGCCTCTTCTGCACTGTGGATATCCTCCCTGTATTCTCCATAGCGGTTAAATTCCATACATTCTGCCACATAATACGTTGTCAAACGTCCGGTGGCATTCTCGCCCATCTCACCTTTTTCCACGTAGCAATACCTCCTTTTTATGCACAAAAAAAGCACTACCGTTTTTAGCGATAATGCTCTTTGTGTTACTTCTTATTTTCTTTTTAAATGATACAGCCATGCTCAATCAGCTTCTGCTGTCTGGTCGTTAAAATAGAATATTCAAGGCTTTCCCTGTCTTGATGCAAGTAAAAACAAACAGGTTCCCTTAATTTGCTCTTTTTCGGAACAAGCTCAAAGGCAAATTGCCCACTGTCAAACCGGGCACCATCAAAGTATCCCTGAATGAACCGTTCTTCCGTATTCCCACTATGTAGCAATTCATCAATCATTACTACACCGATATAGTGTTTTTCCCTTAGCGAAGCCTCAATCTCTGCAAGGTAATCAAAAGGAGGCTCGCTAGTCTTCATAACCACAAGAATATTTTCTTTTTCTTCACTTATCACAATCATATCAAAGTTATTCATCTAACTTACTCCTTTCTCCTAATTTCTAAATCACTTCATAATATTCATCAATAATCGCCAATGCTCTTTTAATCAAATCATGAGCACCTTTTATATCCAGCATCTTTGTAGTATCAATTGGTGCTGTAGGGTCATCCCAATGTTCTATTGGATGGCGATTGCTGTTATAAAACGTATAAATATTTCCAATATACTTTACCTGCTCAGGCTTTGCATTTCCATATCTCTCTGGTTTCAGCTTATATTTTACACCTATTTTATCAAACATATCAAAATGATTTTCTTTGATGTACTGCGCATTTGGTATAATACCACATTCTATTAATGCTATTTTTAATTGTGCTTCTACAACACGAATTGCCGGCTGAGCCAAATATGTTCCATCAAACATATCATCTGTGACCTTTAAATTATACACAGCCTGATGAAGAGATCTTTCCATTTTCTTAGACGGTAGCTTATCATAAGCATTTGGCATATAAAACTGAAATTCAGAGCGAACCTCGTCTTTATCTATGTTAAGATTATATGTGTCATTAAAAATTTTAGGAATTTCTTCTACTTCTATTAATTCAGTAATATATCCAATAATAGTAGAAAATAACACTTCTGGTCTTCCTTGCATTACTACTTTATTATGCTTTTGATAATGTGTCACAACTACTCTATCTTTACTTTTGTTACATTTTAAAGAAACTGCTTTTCCATGAGCAATCTTTTTTTCATCTATAATTAGATTGTCTTTTCCAATTTCATCAACAGCAAGTGCTATAACTGTTGACAAATCTTCATCTGAAATTCCCTCAACTGTAAACCAAAAATCGCCTCTTTTAACTTTAGGAATCCCATTACCTTCTGTTAAAGCAGCTTTGGCTAATTTATCTGCTTCTTCATTATAATGATCTCCAGAATGAGCTTTTACCTTTTGATAAGAAATTTTTAGAATATCTGATTTACTCTTCATAAAATTTGCATATTTCTGAGTAAGTGTATTCTTTGCCTTCCATTCTCCTTGAGCCCACTTTTCAATTCCTTCATAATCATAACGAAGTTCTAAGTTATGATAACCATTCTTAATTGCCCATTGTACTGCATACATAGCACCAAGCATTTCACCAGCAACATTTCTAATTGCTAAAGAGTCCGGTTCATTTCCATTTCCTGATTCTCTAATAGTTTCTCCTCTTGGTGTAAGAATAATACACCCAAAAGCATATTTTCCTATTTTCTCATCAAAACTACCATCTACATATACAACTAACTGGTTTGTTGTGTTCTCTTCTATATCTACTTTTTTAATTTCTTGTATCCTATTCTCTAAATAGTTTTTCGCTTCCTCTTCTGTTTCAAAACCTTTATACTCTGCTCCCGGATATCCACTTACCGACTCTTTACACTCATTCCATGAATAAAACAAACCGGTTTGCTTACCCTTTTTTACAGCATAAACTTTTTTCTTTGCCATGTATACTCCTTCAAGATTTGGGATTATAGCATAATACAACCTGTTCGTCAAGAATTTTATGTTTACACTTTGACGATATTTGTCTATTTAGCTACTTTTATTTTCTGTTTCTTATTTTATTATACATGTTCTGTCAAAACCAGTCAATGTATTTCACTGTTGCAATAATTAATGTACCTTCTCTTTCTCACTCTTTACATAAGGAAGAGATTGCTCTGCTGCTACTTCTTCCATTTGAAAGTATTCTGGTAGTATGTTTTCTTCCCTGAAACTAAAATACCGGTTCTCAGCCACCACGATATGATCCAACACCTCAATCCCCATAAGATTGCCGGCTTCTGCCAATCGCTTTGTCACTTCTATATCATGCCTGCTTGGTTCTGGATCACCGGAAGGGTGGTTATGTGCCAAAATGATACTGCTGGCATTGGATAAAATCGCAGATTTGAATACTTCTCTTGGGTGAACCAGTACACTATTTAACGTTCCCATACCTACTACGTTGACATTAATAACCTGGTTTTTTGTCCGAAGGTTTAAAATACAGAACATTTCCCGGTCACAATCTTTTAAAAAATCCTGAAAGAGTTCTGCCACATCACAGGGATTTTTTAATTCTTTACTACTGTATAGAGGAGGTTCTTCCACCAGGCGTATACTTACCACATCTATTTTATGTGTCTTCTCCATGTTCTTCCTTTCCAAAACAAATCTCCAGCATAATTCCCTCCGGCAGATTTTTTAAAAGTCTTTCCAACTGTTCTAAATTCATTTCTATTTGATATGTTTCAGCCATTCTGCCACCTTTCCCATGATATACAAAAAGAGTGCCTGATAAAAGAACTGCACTCTTTTTGTCCTATCCTTTTTCTACTTTACCGACTTATAATTTTTGCTGTTGCCTAATTTTTTCTCGTCTGTCATACCTTTTCCTTTACAGATAAAAGAAAAAGTTCCTTTCAGATTACATTACTCCTGCTTTGTCTGCAACGCCTTTTCGTGAAGGTTGGTATTGAAAAGCGCATACAGCGGATTGGCTTCTTTTTCCATACGGTTATCAAATGGAATACAGGTATTTCCATACTTAATGATCCCCGTACCGGAAGGAGAATTATCTACATATTTTAATTGTGCTTCTGGAATTCCTGCTGCAGTGGATAATTCCTGACTGTCTACATTGGACTGCTTTAACAGGGCAATAAACTCACTGTTCCCCAGCATGGTCATGGCTGTATAGTTCTGCAGCATATCAACCAAATTTTGGGTGATTCCTGTGCATAGTCCCCCTTGCTTCCTCACTTTTTTCCAGAGGCTGAACAAAAATTTCGCACTATACTCCCGGTCAAGAACCGTATGGAACTCATCTATATAAAGCCAGGTTGCCCTTCCTTTCTTTGCGTTTTCTGCAATCCTGGCACTGATATTTTCCAGCATGACCAGAGTGGAAATGGCTCCCAGCTCTTTCCCCAGGTCCCTGGTACCATAGACAATGAACCTTGCCTGTACATTCACATTGGTATGGTTATTGAAAATATTTAAAGAGCCATTTACAAACAGCTCCAACGATAAAGCAATGTCCTTTGCCTCTTCTTCTGGCTGCTCCAACAATAACTCATAAAATTCTGACATGGTAGGGATATGCTTTTCCCTTGCCTTTGCAATGTCGATATACAGCTTTCGTACACAACGGTCTATAATGGATTTATGGCGGCTGTTTAGATTATCCCCGTAACATTGTTCACACAGCCCCAGCATAAATTCTCCTTTATCTCGGATATATCCCTGGGAATCGTTTAAATCCAGCGCCCAGACATCCATCTCCAAAGGATTGATGTAATTCTTTGTATAGGTAGACAGGTTAATGATTGCCGCCTGGTTTCCCAGGGCTTCTGCAATATCAAAATATTCCAGTGTCGGATCGATACAGATAATATCATCATCTGTTCCTAAGAACACCTGCAGCATTTCCGACTTACTGAAATAGGATTTTCCGGAGCCGGGGACACCGAATACCATTCCATTTCCATTTGCCAGTTTTTTCCGGTTTCCAATGCAAAGGTTATGAGAAACCTGGTTAATGCCATAGCAGACGCCGGACTTTTCGTTTAATTCCTGTACATTAAAGGGAAGAAGGGCTGCAATATCCCTTGTGAGCATGGTCCGCATTGTGCTGATCTGCCGGTTTCCCACTGGAAGTATGGTATTCATAGCTTCCCTCTGCTGATAATAGTGGGTTTCAATCTGGCACATGCGTCCATTGCCGATATTTTTAATGGTTTCGGTTACACTGTCTAGCTCCTTCTTGTCCTCTGCCATGATCAGGAAATTAACCCCTGTATAAAACAGGTTCTGGTCATTTTCCCGCACGTCGTCCATAAGATTTACAATCTTCTCCTTCTGGACTTTCTTGATATGAGAAATGTCACTGGAAAAGTCGTTATTTTTATTACGGACTCTCTGCTGCTTTAAAATATCATTTTCAATGCCCAGATATTTCTTCTGAAGAACCTTATTTGCCAGTTCTTTTGGTACTGGTACAATGCAGATTGTAGTGATGCTATGAACCGGAAGACTGGTAATCTCATTTAAAAAGGTATCCGATAAAGAAGACGGATATTTTTTAATGAATAATGCCCTGCATTTTTTCCGTTCCGTTTCAAAATAACCTGGGTAAAACTGCATATACCCTGGTGAAATATCATTTTTAGGATCACCGCCCTTTTTTAACGCCTGTCTGAAATCAAAGGAGAATTGTTCTTCTTCCCCTATACGGTAAAAATTGAAAAGTACCCGCAGCCGCTCTTCTGCATTTAATTCTTCAATGCAGGAACCAAGTTCTCCAAAGTTCTGTTTTAAGGTAGCTTCAAAAGTGGCAAAAAATGCTTTTGCCTGTTCGTAGGATTTCCGTTCTACACATACAGTCAGCAGTTTTTCCTGCTCAATCCCCTGCCTTCCATCTACAATGCGCTTTTCAATAATCTGGTTATAACTTCCACGCAGCCAGTTAAAACCATCTCCTTTTTCCTGGAAAAGTACATGCTCCCGGAAATCCTGCATATTTTTATTCCGATTAAAAATGGTAATAAGAAAATATACATCAATGGCATTTACCGTCTTACAATACTGCTTTAAAATCCGCATCTGTTCTTCTGCACCTGCGGTTACATAGTTAATATCCAAAAAACGATATGTCTTGGAATATATCCCCTTCCCTACTTCAAAAATGCCATTTTCTGCAATTCTCCCAATCCCCATGACTTCCTGAAGATATTTCGGGGATTTTACTGCTTTATCTGCTTTTTTTAACTGGTCAAACTTATCTGAAAAAATTGACAATCTCTAATTTCCTCCTTTCAGGCAGATGGGACCACAAACACAGCAGCTTCCATCTGCCGCTACATGTCTGTGTATCCCTCTCCTGAAATGGAGAGCAGGCGCTATTTCACGCCTTGATTGAATATTCTGGTCAACGGTACATCTTATACCACACCGCTGCTGCCGCACCAAGTACAATCATCACTACCGTTACGATTCCCATACGGATTGCCTTCTTTTTCACCACGTTGACATCACCACCTTTCTTCTCTTTTTTCTGTTCCTTTTTCCTTTGCTGTACTTCCCGTTCTTCTTCCTGACGGGTTTCCATATAAATCTGTTTCAGTTCCTGCACCGATTCCGTAGAGCCATACACCAAAGGGCGGTTAAAAAAGGAAAAATAAATCATCTTCCCTGCAAACTGCCAGAATGTCAGCCCATGATAGTTATAAAACCCAGTCAGTGCCAGAGGTACAACAAAAGGGGTTGCCACATAACAGCTCAAAGTAATCCCGATTTTTTCATACAAAAGCAGGACAATCCCAGTTCCTACGCCCAATGCCAATGCCGAAAACAAAAACTGTTTTGCTGTAAGTCCTAGAACCAGGGATTCTTTATAATGCTGTAGGTCCTCACTTAATTCAATCTCCATACATAACCTCCTGTATCTGTTTTTTATCTGCTCTGTCTTCGCTCTTCCTGCATGGTTTTCTGTAATCCATGTTGATTGCAAAAGGCGGCAACCCCAGCCTGGTCAAACTTACGCAGCTCCTCCAGATGAAATTTCACCACCGCGTACTGCCCCATACCGGATTGTGCCTTCCAGGGAAGCAAAGTTCCCAGTCCATGCTCCTGAATAAATTGGATATTTTCCTTACTAAAATCACCGCTGATACAGGCAGTTCCAGGTTCCAGGCAATATCCGGGAAGGTTTACGGTCAAATCTGAAAACGGTTCCCACGCCCCATCTTCCTTACTATACAGTTCCACATAAAGGTTCTGGTTCATTGCGTAATAATCTACCCGCAATGCCAGTTCTTCGGTTCCATACGCCCATTGAAAATCTGCTGTTTTGATTTCCTTTTGAAATTCTGGATTTTTTACTTCTCCCCGTTCCTGGTATGCCTGCTCATAGGCTGCATATCCCTCCGGGTCTAATTTCTTTAAAGTTTCTTCCTGAAATTCAAACAGTGGATATTCCATACAACCAGAACAGCAAATTTCTTCTTTTAACTGTCCAAGCCCGTTTTTTTTGACAAATTCTACGATCTGCTCCAGATCATAGCCTGGGAGCAAAAAGGTCTGGTTCTTTTCCAGCGGAATTCCCATATCTGTGGTCAATTCAAAAAGTTTCCATATCTCTTCCTCTTTTTCCGTAAACACACAAACTTTGATGTTTTTATCAGCCGGATAAGTTGCAACTTCCAGCCAGACCTCATAGATCTCCCCATTGCCAAAATCCAGGCTGAGTTTTTCTTCCTGTTCCATTTACATATCCTCCCTTCTTACCGGCTCCTGCTCTTTGCAGACAGAAGCCTTTCTTTTCCCTTTTCAAAATATTCTTCATTAATTTCAATGCAGATTGCATTCCGTTCATTTAAAAGTGCTGCTTCCCCCAGGGAAAACGAACCTGCAAACTGATCCAGTACCCACTCCTTTTCTTCTGTTACAAATCCAAGGATCTGCTGCAAAAGTTGCACTGGTTTTTCTGCCTGATGAATACGGGAGTTTTTCCCTGGCGGTTCAATGTCAAAGACCGTTGGAAGCATTCCCCTGGCGCCTGACATATAGTGGGATATTCCTGGCTCCGCCTTATCCTTTTTCGCATCTGGGCGTAAATTCCTGGCTTTTCCTTTCGTAAAAAATGCAATCTCTTCCGTATTTTTAGATTTTCTTCCCGTATTGGCAACGAAATTTCCTTTTTTCCAGGCGACTTTTGCATAATATTCAAGTCCTGCTTCTTTCGCCATTTTTTTCATCTGATAGAGGTGTTCATAATTTTCCCCATTTTCTTCCGGCATGAACTCTACCAGAAAACACCCTTTTTTCAACACCCGGTATTTTTCATCAAAGTCTTCCTGCGTATATTGAAAACATTCATAGGCGGCAAAATCCCGGTTTCCCCCTTTCAGGCTTTTTTTCAGGTCATAAGCATGGTCTGTAATAATGGCATCTATACTGTTATCTTTTAAAAAGCTCAAATCCCTTCCATTTCCCTGAACCAGCATACAAGTTACCTCTTCTCCGTCCTGTTCTTTGGTAACCGTATAGACTCCTTTGGCTATCCTGGAAAAAAGCCCCTTTTCTATTCCCTCATAAATTCTTGCCCGGATACTGGGTTCTTTTACCTCTTTTACCTGTTCTACACAAGCCACTGCTTCTTTAAGGCTGAAGCATTCTGCGTCCTGAAAATATTCAAATAGTGTCATCTGTATCCCTTTTTCCTGCACAATCCTTTCCTCCTACAATCCCAGTGCCCTGGAAGTCAGGTTCTGCGCTCCTTTTACAGTGCCTACCGTCAGCGCAACCGTAAAGGTCATTTCCCCCAAATAAATCAGGGTTTTGGCCCAGTCCTCATAATCTCCGGTAAAGGTCGGAAGTCCGGAGGAAATAAACTGGTTACACAAAAGGATTGCCAGCGCCATTGTGACTGCCTCAAAAACGACACTGATAAAATATTTCATATAGGCTACAAAGGTATTGCTAAGCCCCCGGTTTCCAGCCAGGGTACTGCTGGCAATCGCCCCAAAAGGTACAATTACCATAATTTTCAAAAAGCGGAAATAAACATTGTACAGCAGGAAGAAACCACAGATAATAACGATTAAAGACAGGAAAACAGCAAGTATCAGGAACACGATACTGGTTCCAAATCCCAAATCTTTGATCACTTCTGCCTGCGCCGGGTCAATGGATAACTCCACACTCTGGTTTTGCCCCAAATGCCCCACCAGGTTTCCACAGGAAGTAAACAGGGCTTTCATAATGGTAATGTTATAAGATACCAGCCACTGTGCAATGGCAACCCGGATAAACATACGGAGGATTGCTTCAAACCGAATTTCTTCCCGGATATCTACCGACTCTGCACAAAACCCAATGACGAAAAAAAGGACTACCAGGGCAGAGCCTATCCCAACAAAAAGGGGTTCAATCCCTTCAATGATCCCCCAGGGCCCGCCTCCTTTGAACCCGGTAGGGGACTGTCCTAAAAGTTCAAATACGAGGCTGACCTGGTTATTCCAAAATCCAAACACGATTTCCAAAAGTGCAAGGATCGCCTCTCCTAAATTAAACATCACTTCACCTCTCTTCTTATCTGCTTATCTCAAAAAGAAGAATGGTTTTAGCTAATTCCCAGGAAAGTAAGAACGGAGGAAATGGCTGCCATAATAAGCCCTGCAACAATTCCTTTAATGGCACTGTTCATAGAAGAACTGTCCTGCTGTTGGTAAGCCTGTGCAAATTCCATCACGTTTTTTGCCAGGATAATCACACCCACCGCACCGATAATACTGATCACCAGTGTCTTTAAATTCATAAGCGGCTGTGTTACGTCACTTACCCCGGAAGCCATGACAGTCTGGGGGAACAGGGAAACAGTGGCAGCGCTTACTGCCAGGACTCCCAGTAGAGATTTTTTCAAGCGGTTCTGTTTCTTTCTGATAACCTCTTTGATCTTCATATCTTTTTACTCCTTTTCATGTGATTGATACCGCATTACGCAAAAAGACAGATTTTTGAAAACCTGCCCTGCGTAATGCAAAAACTACAGGTTTCCAAAAATCTGCCTTCTTTAATCCGAGGCTGTTTCTTTTGTAAATTTTTTACGGATTTCCTTCATCTTTTCAGCACTGTTTTTTGTATCTGCCATTTGAAGGATTTTATCATACGAAATTCCAGCACCAATGGCAAGCATGATTTCTCCCAACTGTTCCTCATTATAAACATGGCTTTCTAATAATTCAGAAAGTTTTTCTTCCTCTGTCTGTACCGGTTTTTCCGTTTTCTTCGGCGGCCTCACCTCCTCTACCGTTCTCTTCTTCTGGTTCTCTTTCAGCTCTTCCTCCGAAAAAATCTTCTTAGGAATAGGCTCATAAGAAAAAATTTCATCAAAAGACAGTTCCACAATCTGAACATCTTCTCCCTGTTCCTTTTTCTTCTTATAATAATCCAGGGATTCTTCACTTAAAATCTGTACCGCCTGTTTTTGGGCAGCCATTCTGTCATGGATATAAGGCGCAGCCCCGCCATCTTCTGTTTCCGAAAATCTGGAGTGTGCAAAAGTATTGTATTTCTTATCAATAATAGGATCACAACCCCTGATTAACAAAATACACTCTGAGTTATCCAGCTTTCGGGTTTCGTCCGGTGTCAAAAGCTCACGCCCCAGCACATCATAATTCCGGGAACTGCTCCCTTGCCGGCCTTTGGTTTCCCCACTGCTTTTTTTATCAATGGTTCCTTTTCCCAGGGACTCACTGATATACTTATGCGTGGACTGTTCATTCCCACCAAGATATACCAGAGAATCACAATTACCCGGTATGGTTTCCCAGGTTTTCTCAAACAAAGCCTTGATCTGGGCAAGGTTTTGGATAAAAATGGTACATGAAATATTCCTGGAACGCATGGTACTAAGGAGGCTGCAGTAGTCATCTGGCAATGGCACGTTGGCAAATTCGTCCAGCATGAAATTCACGTTAATGGGAAGTTTTCCATTATAATGGAAGTCTGCCTGGTAATACAATTCCTGGAAAATCTGGGAATAAAGCATACCAATTAAAAAGGCATAACTCTTATCCGAATCCGGCGTTACACAAAAAAGTGCAGTCTTCCGGTTTCTGTCCCCGTCAACACCAATCCCAATCTCCTCAATCTCCATTTCATCATGATCCAGAATCCGCAAAATTTGTGGGTTCTGTAACAATCCCAGCCTTGCATTTGCGGAAATGATGATACTCCTTACCGTATCTCCGGCACCCCGTACCACTTTATTATACTGGATTAAAGCAGGGTGGTTGCTTCCCTTTTTTCTCTCCAGTCTGCGGAAACGCCGGTCTAAATCAGAAGGGGAACCGTCTGCATGGACTTCTGCCTCATTCAAGAGCTGCAAAACCATACGGAAATTCCTTTTCTCCATTTCACACTCCTGCCACACATAAAGAAAAATGGCCTGCAAGTACAAAGACTCGGCTTTCTCCCAGAATGGATCACTGGGCTGTGCGTTTTTCGGAGTGGTATTATTGATCAGGTTAGTAACCAGTTTTACAATATCTGTTTCAGAGCGGATATAGCGGAATGGGTTATATCCGTTAGACTGCTCCATTTCCACCAGGTTCAGCACCCGTATCCGGTATCCATGCGCTTTCAGCATACCTCCGCAGCATCTTAAAATCTCCCCTTTGGGATCTGTAATGATCTGGGAAGCCCTGCTTAACTGAAGGAGATTGGGTTTCACCATGAACAAGGTTTTTCCAGCGCCGCTTCCTCCGATTACCAGGACATTTAGGTTTCTCCTGGTCTTTCTGGTATTCATGGACAGCCTGACATTCTGGGATAAGATCAGATTATTGTGTTCATCTTTATCCGCAAACTGCTTTGCCACCTTTTTCGGATCTGCAAAAACAGCGGTACCAAATTCCTGTCCCGGCATATAGTTTTTCCGGCTGGTTACATACATGACCATACCGATCACATATACAAAAATCCCCAGAATGATTGCTTTTAAGGAAGTTTCGTTCCAATAATTGGCAAACGGGGCTGCCATCACCTGATCCAGACGGTTTAAAAAATAATTGATATCCTTTCCGGGCTGATAACACACGTTCAAGAGATAACCTCCATAGCCGGAAGCTATGCCACCAATAAGATACATGCCCCAGGACTGTTTCTTCTTTTTCTGAATTGCTCCGGTTCTCTACCTCCTTTGCCCCTGTATGGTTCTTCTCCCTGCTTCCAGGTTCTGTTGTGCCTTCCTGTAATTCTGCTCCCTTCTTCTGCGTATCTTTTCCTGCTCCTGTCTGGCACGTTCCCTGTGTACCGGGTCATAGCTTTCCCTATATAAATCTTCCCCCGAAGTTTTTCTAAGAAAACGGTCCTCCAGGTCTAAAATTGCATACTCCTTCTTCTTTTCCAATCCTGCAAAAATCGTCTTATGGTCATTAATCCAGCTAATTTCCGATTTATCCAGCCAGATAAATTCATTCTTACGGTACGGAATCCTGGTTTTGATATGATGCTCTGTTTCTTCATATACCAGCTTCTGGTCTATGGTAATGGCATTCACACCTGGATTGTTCCGTTTCTCCTTTTGGATACGCCGAATGACCTGCATCTTTTCTTCTGTTTCCTGGCTGCTTCCAGTGCTGCGTCTTTTGGCTTCCTCTTCCCCAAACAACTGTTTCCACTGCTGGGAATCTACCAATTCTTCAACCTGTTCCGGTGTCCTGGTCAGTGTCACCGTACCTTCCTTCCCTTTTTCCAAAATCCCCTGTTCTTCCATGTAGCAGATAATCGGCCAGATCTGAAGCCAGGTCATATTCAGACGGGAACGGACATTACTGATCTTCTCCACCTGGTTTTTCGCCAGCTCCCGCGCAACCAGTTCACACTCCTTCGGCTCCGGCAGGGCAGGCTTTTTTACTTCTTCTACCAACTGCTCTACCTTATCCGGCTCTGCATTTTCATAGTATTCATCTAACGTCCCAATATTGGAATGTTCAATTTTTGCCATCATGGACTGAATACGGGGCGCTGCCTGGGAATGGAACAAAATTTCACTCATACCGTCCTTCTCATTTAAATCCGGCAAAATGGAATATAAAATCCCATACTTATTTGCCAGGGCTTTTACCCGCTCCAGGTCTTTTGTTTCAAAACGGAAAACCTGTAAATCGCCTCCCATTTTCAGGAGCTTTTGTACAGAAGTTTTCCCTGACAGTTTTTCCTGATCCAGAACTTTTTTAAATACCGCACAAATATCTTTTACAAACTGCCAGCCTGTATTTCCCATTTTCAGAATGATTTCTGCGCCTTCAAAGGAAACTTTAATAATCTGCGCCGCATCTTGTATTTCACTCATGCGCTCCCTCCTATCCCATTGCCCTGTCCTTTTTTACTGGAACAGCCGCCTTTATTTTTCCTTCTGTAAGCATGGCTTCCAGGTCATACTGGATATTTTCCTGTTTTAAGAGAGCCTCCAGCATGTGGTTTGCTTTTTCCTTTTCATAGGTCATATACTGAAGCTGAAAAATATAATTCTCAATCTGCAAAATATTTTCCGGAACCTGAAAAAACGGTTCAAGGTAATGATAAAGAATACGCTCTTTTTCTTCCTTTCCTGCATGAGGCGCCTGTAACTGCAAAATAATTTTTTCTACCTCTTCCATAGACTCCTTATGAAAAGCAATACGGTACAAATCCTGTTTCTGCTCCCTGGTAAGAAAGGGCTGTTCCTTTTCGGCAGTTTCCAAAAGGGAAAATGTTTTTACCACATGTTCAAGTTCTGCCATTTACACACCCGCCTTCCGTTTCCGCATCAAAAGGATAATTTCCCGCATTTTTTTCATTCTCTCTGGTGAAGGGCTGTTCTCCATCACCTGAAGAATTTCTGCATCTGCCAGCCCACTTTCTACGCACTGGCGGATTTCTTCCAACTGTTCTGCGGACAGGTTATATTCCAGAATTTTCTCCACAACACTTTTGGGTACTTTTTTCCCAAGCATGGCAATCCCAAGCAGCCGGTGCTTACTTTTTTGTAGCCCTTCCGCTGTTTGTATGCTTTTTTCTTCCAATACCACTTTTGTTTCCCTGGAAGCAGCTTCTGTTTTTTCCCTGTATTTTTCTGCTTCTTTTTTCAGATCCTGAATTTCCTGCTCTTTCTTTGCCAGCTTTTCTTTTAATTCCTGTATGTTTTTATCTTTATATTGCAGGTTCTCATACAGGTCTTTAATCTCCTGGTTTTTCTCTTCAACAACATGCTCCTTTACCAGAGAGGACAAGGCTGTAAAACGGTCATTGCTTTCCCGAAACTGCTGAATGGATTGTTCCATGATCCCCATAAGATTTTTCATATAAGAACGCATTTCTTCATCTTTCGGAACTTCTTTTTTTGCCTTTGACTCTTCCAGTTGTATCCGCATGGTCCGCATACGGCTGGCCGGCAGTTCATTTCCAGCATAGGTTTTCACCTCTTCCAGATCCAGCCCGTTTTTTAAGCCCTCTACGATTTCCCGTACCTGGAACTGGTTATAATTTCCTTCACATAAAAAGTCGATTTCCCCAATCCCTTCCATAAGCCCTATGATGATTGCTTTCATCACCGGGGCTTCCTGGTTACTCTTAACTACCTTCTGGATATCCGAAACAGGAAGACCAAAATCCAGCCCCATAGAAACTGCGTCCATCTGTTCTTCTTTTAAAACTTTCCGGCATTCTTCCAGATACCGTTGTCCTTCTACTGTCATTTACCCTCCTTTTCCTCTGCCCCTCGCAGACGGTTTCCTATTCTTTTCCTTCTGCTGTGCTTCCAACTTTTCTTTTTCTTCTGCTTTTTCATGCAGACGCTCTGCAATCCTTTTTTCTTTTAAGATTTTTTTCCGTTCAATCCGCAAACGCTCCTCTTTCTCAAAGAAATAAGCGTCTGTCTGTTCTGCCTCAGACAAGGAATATCCCATTTCTTTTAACTGCCCAAGAAGGTTTTGGTATGTCTGGTGGTCTTGAAAAAATTCCTGATACCCTTCCTGATAAAGTTTTGCTTCCATCTGTTTTTCCTGCAGCTTATTGAGAAACAGAAGCATTTCCTCATAAGGAACCATTTCTTTTCGTAGCTGCTTTCTTGCCCTGCTGTTTTCCCAAAGCTGTTCCTTTGTTGCATCAGAAATGGCTTTCAACTGCGCCTTATCCTGTATGCGATAAGCTGCCAGAAAATCAAATTCCTCCTGCAATTTTTTCAATTCATGGATTGCTGCCCTGTATTTCCAGGTTTTAGAGTCTGCCATTGGTTTCCCCTGCCGGTACCTGCGAAGAAAACGTTCCTTCTGGTATCTGGTCAAATGCCGCTCCCTGTATGGGATAAACACATACGTCCATTCTACCGGTATCTCCTCTCCGGTCATTTCCGGGATTGGAAGGCGTCCAAAACGCTGCCGAAGCCTTTCCTCTGTATATTCTTCCCCTATCTGGTCAAGCCGCCTTGCCCTTCCTGCTCCGGGTTCCCGAACAGAAAGGCGCTTTCTCCCCCGCAACTCATATCCCATGCTGGAAAGATTTTCAAGAAATTCCTCATAAGAACCTGCGTCCTGTAATGCCTGGTCCACATCTCTTCTGATCCGCCTGTCCCGTTCAGAAAGAGATTTTTCTTCCTGTCCTTTTTGTTTGCGTTTTTCCTTTGCTTCTTCCAGATCCAGCACAGATAAACCATGCTCCCTGCATATCCGGTTGCTCAGAGGCTGAATGATGTTTTCCCAATCCCCGTTTTTATAATCGTATTTATATCCCGTAGTACAGCGTACTGAATTAAAAATAATGTGCCCATGAATATGGTCCGTATCATTATGGACTGCATAAACCGCTTCAAAATCCTTCCCAAGAAATTCTGTCACAAACTCTCCTACCACTTGGAAGGCTTCTTCTTCCGAAACCTCATCTTCCTCAAACGAAAGAATGAAATGGTAGCCCTGCCTTTTATCCAGCTTTCCAAAATGACGTTTGGTATCTACCATCTGGGATAATGCCTGTTCAGGAATACAGTTATGTCCACAGACATAGCGGCCATGTTCTGTTTTCTCCGGGTTCATAATATAGCGAAGACCGTTTGCCAGATGTTTTGCCGGATAGCCCGTTTTTGCCTGTTTCATGTGCAGGCACTTTGTAATTGCCATAACCTACAGCCTTTCCTGCACCTGGCTTACCAGTGTTTTTATCTGCTTCAAAAACACATACAGACGGTGTTTATCTTCCCTGGAATAAAGGGCGCTGTTATTGTTATGGGTAATCTGGTTAATGTTTACACCAATCCGGTTGATTTCCTGGTTCATGCGTTCCAGTTCCTGACGGATTTCCGGGTAATCCCTGGGACGGTTGGTAATCAGCATACGAAGGTACTGGGAATCGGAAAGCCCCATCTTTTCTGCCTGTTTTTGTAACTCTTCCAACTCCCATGAGTACAGCCGGATTTCTTTTCTGCATTTCATTGTTTCTTTTTTCATGCTCCCCCTTTCCTTATCTTTATCACATATTTCATCTACCGATTTCTACTCCAACGCTATCTGCTGTCAACTCCTAAGACCTGCTATCGGTCACCGTATAACTTCCCAGTGTCCGGACTGGCTATGCCAGTCCTCTGCAAGATACGGATTTTACCGTACAAAATCCCATCTTGTTAGGGGGACACCCCTAATACCCCGGATCAAATAGATAGCAAAACGCAGATACTGATAGCAGACCTGCGTTCCATATAGGTAAAAACCGATAGCAGTTCCAAACATCTGCTATCGGTTTTTCCACTTCCTACTTCTATTTCTGCTAACAAAACCCCAGTTCTGTTAGCAAATCTGCCAGCCTCCTGTGTCTGATGTGACAGCAGTTCTTCCATTCTGCTATCAACGCTTTTGCACAGACTCCCATGCAGGCTGCTTCTTCTTCCGCAATTTTTCTCTTTCCAGCAAGTATGGGAAGACTCTCTATGGACCATTTGCCGCTTTGGGTTTCTCTTATGAAATTATTGGTTTACCTGTTCTTCCAAACGCTCCAATGCCTTTTCAAAAGCTCCAATCCCACTGAAAAAGGAAGAAAGCCGAATATCCTCAAACAGATATGGCATGGCTTTGTATAGCTCCAGAAAAATATAGTACAGCACATCAACAACAATGGAATTTCCTGCCTGTTTGTAAAGCTGGCTGTTGCTTATGCCTGCTTCTTTTGCTTTCCGAAAATCCGTATCGGAAAATCCCATAAGCCGGAAGCATTCTAAAGGTGTCAGCCTCCGGATACGGATTAAAGACTCTAAACGGTGTATTCCATTTGATGTCGTAAGCGTAGGGCAGAGTTCCCCATGCTCCTGTACCCTTCCCCGTTTTTCCACAGACGGATAACTAAGATTTACAACACCATTTTCCAAACATTCCTCATAACCTTTCTGTGTCTTTTGACGTACCAGAATGATATTATCTTTTTGTACAGAAGTAAGGGTATGGCAGACTTCTTTTTCTCCCAGTTCCAAAGTCTGCACAATCCTGCCTTCCGGGTCATACCTGCCCCGGATTGCTCCTGGACATTTTTCTACAATCTTTGGCTGGTCATGTCCTGCCAAAACTGCACCGCTGCTTCCTAAAGGGGAATAAATAACCCCGCTTGAACCATAGCCGGTATGAATATCTCCCACTTGAAGAATTTTGGGCTGCTGTCCGCCACCACCACAGGCAGTTACCGTAGGGCAGCACCCGTCTGGCAGATAAACCCGTCCAGTCTGTTCAAACACCCCTTTGATATTTCCGGCCCTCTTTACCCGGTTTTCCCGAAAAGCCTTCAGGATTTTTTCGTCCGGCTCAAACAAAAGGGCTTTTCTCTCTTCCATATCTTCAATCAAGCGGCGTACTTTTTCCTGGGATAAGTAGTATCTTTCCTCTACCGTATCCTCCAGAATATCCATAAGGCACTGGAAGGACTCCAGCGGTTCCGGAAACTGGAATTTTCCATTATCCATTTCCTTCTGTATCAAAATCAGATATACCCGTTCCCTGTTCTGGGGTATTCCATAATGCTTTGCATTAAGAACACTCCAATAGGTGTGGTATCCGTATTCATGCAGTTCTTCTTCAAACAACCGGAATGTGGTATCCCGGAATTTTTTTCCTACAATATTTTTTACATTTTCATAAATTCCCCATACTGGTTTGACACCCCGTATCATACGGAGCCACTCCACCAGAAGGGAAGAACGTGTTTTATCAATATCATGGGAACCACACATGCCGCAGGCGTCCCTTTTGGAATAATGTACCTGCAGAGGGTTATACTCATACCCGCAGCTTCGGCATTTCCAAACCGCGCCTGCCTGCTTGCCTGCCAGGGAAAAATCCTGACAGGGGCTTCCGCCACAAATCATGTTAAACGGTTCAATCTCCCTTTCGTCCACTTTTGTAATATCTCCCAGATTCAATGTTTCACTTGTACCATGAATCGCACAATAACTCTTTGCTGCATATTTATCAAACTCACAAAAATTTACCAAACTATATTTCATTCCTCATATTTCATGAGGTGTAGCTACACATTTTACCTAGGATTACTCACTTATTTCCTCCTGTCTCCTAAATTTTTTTATAGTCTTCATGAGAAATCCACAGCTACAAACGAAATATCCATCTGGCATTACCTTACAATCATAGAATCACCCCTTCCCGTATCCAGAGTTTACCCTTCTGTCAAAAATTCTGTTGGTCTGCACCACCTCCTTTCTACATCTTTCCGTTTTCTTATCTCTTAATAGGCTCCTGCTTTTCAGGATTTTGTATTTCCTTTGTTCTTTGTTCTCCTGCCAGTTTTAGTTCTCTGGTATAACTATCATAAACATATACCTCATTTGATAAAAAATCTGCCCCTACCAAATCTGGTTTACTGTTTATATCCCGAACCATTGTTTTGAGTTCTTCAATCGTATGCGCATGTGTATCTACTGCCAAACACTCATGAATACTAGCAGGAAGAATATAGGTTTCCCCTCCAAAAAAATCCGCAATTTCATCCATGATATCTTTATTCAGAATAGAAGCAGCTCCCCAATTTTTATTTTGGTTTGTAACACAATACATCTCTTGTTCCTTCGGTATCTCTATATCCCCAGGTCCAAAAAGTCTACTAATTGAAAATACTTCCGTTTGATTTTTAAAAGAAGGATCATCAATAAGTTCCGCTAAAAATTGTTTCGGTTCTATCTGATGGTAGTTGAAATATTCTTCCGGCAATTTTACACTATACTCCGTACCAGGGACATTCCATTGGAAGATAATCTCCAGATTTTCAAACGGAACATGCGCCAGCTTCGGTCTAAACTCCAGGCTTTCTTTTGGAATAAAAGCAGGTATAATATTTTCTTTTTTCGCTTTCAATATCTGGATATTTTTTGTAAACTGTATTTCGTCTTTTGCCTCATGAAGTGTCCCTGCATAGCTTTCTATAATGGAGGGAAAGCTTATTCCCTCTTTGTACATACGATAGAAATCTTCTGCATAAGTGGTAATTCCTACATTACTTCCTTCTGGACGAAATACAATGCCATGATTCTGTTGTCCATTTTTATATACCATACGAAAATCTATGGTTCCCTTTACTTCCTCTGTGACAAATTCCAAAATCTGCTTTTTCAACTCTTCATAAAACATATCAAAATCCATGTTTTCCACCCTTCCTAACATCTCTTTTTCTGATATTTGCCAGCACTCTGGACACATACACCTGCTTGGGTATCCCCATGCGGTATCCCTGCCGCTCATAGCTCTCTTCGATAAACGCAACCCGTACACGTCCATGCAATTTCCTCTTTCCTATCCACTGCACTACTTTTTCCATCTCCGCTTCGCATTCGTCGATCTCCCATTTTTTGAAACATTCCTCATCATAGCTATTTTCCAAAAGAATACCCTCCTATCTTGCCTGTGCTATCTGGTATGGTACTATGTTCCTGTGTCCTACCGTTTTCTTTATCTTTTGTATTTGTGTCCCTTTTGTTTCGGTAAGAAGCGGCCTTTCCTTTTCTACCAGGCTGGAAAGCTCCTGGTTCTCCTTTTTATACTGCAAAAAAGCATTATAATCTTTTCCCATAGGTGGAAGACGTACAAAAACTTCATACTCCATAAGGGTATATTTTTTTGCCAATTTTTTTGCCGCTTGTCTTCCCCGCAGGTCATTATCCAAACAGAACTGTATCTTCCTGATATGAGGATAATCTTTTAAGAACTTTTCCAAAGGACCATCGGAAAGCATTCCAAGTACCAGGATATTGTTCTGATAATCTCCACGCAGTTCCATATCGGACATGGCATCAATGACCGCCTCATATACATAGATCGTATCACTGTTTCGGTCTACCAGATTAACCCCATAAGTTTTGTCATTCCCCGTAACATCTCCTTTAAAGGGTTTTCCGTATTTATCCATAGTTCCCCTCTGGCTGGCAAAACGTGGGATACCCTCCGGATCTTTTCCCACAAAAACCAGGTTATGATACGTTCCGCTCTCATACAAAATCCCCTTTTTTACCCAAAAATCAATCATCTGCTTTGACAACTTCCGCTGTTTTATCAGATAGCCATATAACCGACGGCTGGTTTCTGATTTTGAGGGAAGTACAAAAGGTTCTTTCGGTATGTCTTTTTTCTGTTTTGTTTCTTCTATCTTTCCAATCTGTCTTTCCGGTTGAAATTTTTGCATGGTTTCAGTACGGATATATCCGGCAAACTCCAGCAGATATTTGACTGCCTCCACAAAATCCATGTTTCTGAAATATTCCAGAAAGTCAATGGTACTGCCACCTACCCCCTGGCTAAACCGGCACCAGGAAGACCGGTTGAAGATCATCACAGAATCCATACCCACTGCCTGATAGAACCTGCCCTTCCTTTTCAATGGAATCCCTATCTGCTCCGCCAAATCCACTAAGTCCACTGCCTTTGCAATCTGAATTTCTTCAGCCGTAAATTTTCCCATACTGTACCTCTTCATATTTCATATCCAGATAATGTGCCATTTCCGGGTGCAGAGCTTCAAAAGCAGTCAGGTAGCGGAAAGAGGAACTATGCTCCCCCTGTCCGATACAAAATTCCCTCAGGCTCTTTTTTGAATACTGAGCGGGCTGGTTGCACCAACGACTTAGGTTGATATACATCCCCTTATAAATCTCCGGTGCCCGTTCCCATGCAGCATAGCGCATCAAATAAGCCAGACACTTATACCGCATCAAAATCTCAATCCGTATGAAAACGTCCCGAATATCCTTTGCCCAAAAATCTGCTTTCCAGGTTCCTTCCCAGTCATAGCCGCACAGTACATACAGCTTAACTTTCTGATAAGGAACTGGGATCACTTCCCGCAAAAGTTCCAATTTTCTTACAATAAGTTCCTGATCTTTGATATGGTCAAAGGCAAAAATCATACCATTATCCAATTTTCCAGATGCCAGAAGTTCCATCTGCCTTTTCTGCATAATCCGCAGATCCAGCCCTTGCCGGAACTGAAACCGCCTGCCTGTTTCCAGGATACTGGAAAAGATTTTTTCCCACCCTGCACAGGCAAAAAAGTTATCGTCCAAAAAGCATAACTTCTTTCTGGACGGATCATAAAATTCTTCCAATGGGCTTGCAGCTACTGCACCGGTGCTGTTTTTGTTTACACAGAAACTGCACTTCCGAAAACACCCCCTGGTGAGGAAACCAATGGAATAATTCGTATAAAATTGGAACTCCTTCTTCTTTTTCTCTCCTTCGCTATGTTCTTTTACCATCTGGTCATACAAATGATAGTCCGGTGTATGATGTTCCATTTCTTTGGGAAGTACCGGTGCTTTATCGTAAAAAAACCCGGTTCCTCCATAAACGGTTGTTTCCTTCGCCAAAATATGTTCCGGCACAAAGGTATCCGTAAACACTTTTGATACATAGAGCCGGTCATATTCCCCTGCCTGGCTATAATCCAAAAGAAGTTCTGTTTCAAATCCCTGCTCCTTCCAATAAGCGGAAAGTTTCATACATGCCAAGTTAGGAAACCGGTGTCTTTTCCGGTATAAAAGATCTGCATCTATAATCCCTATCCTCAACGCCTGCTCCTTTCCATACGGGTAGTTCCGGTTTTCTGCCTCTGCTTACTTACTTCTTTTCTTTTTTTCTCTTCCATGCTTCTCACCTCATATTGCCAAAGAAAGGACAGCCGCAGCCGCCCTTTCCCAAGTTTAAAAACTAATTTTTATTTCCTATGCCTTTTTCTGTTTTTTTCTGTAATAAAGTAAGCCTGCTACCATGCCTGCACTTACACCAAGAGCCAGCAAAGGCAGGAACCAGTTGGTATCATCACCGGTTTTTGGTCCCGGTTTGACGGTACCTGGTGTTTCCGGTATTTTTTTATTCTGGATTTCTTTTACCACTTCAATGACTGGTGTTTTATCATTCTGGTAACTGAATACAATCTCCCACTCTTCTTCTGTCTTTTCATACCCTTCTAAGGCCGCTGTTTCTTTCAGCACATAGGTAATCGGTTCTTTGAAAACACCATTTTCATAAGTTCCAATCGGAAGCAGGCTGGAAACTGCTTTTCCATCTTTCCCGGTCTTCAGGCGTTCCACTTCTTTACCGGTTTCCTTTTCCAGCAGAACAAATTCTACTCCTTCCAGAGCCGCTTTGCTGTCTGCATCCGTTTTTACGATAACCAGTTGTCCCATAGCACGCTCATCTTCCATCTTTACTTTCTGGATTTCTCCAGTTTCTTCCACTGTAAACTCCACATCATTGGCTACAATATATCCACCAACTGCCGCCTCTTCATGCAGGGTATAAGTTCCTACCGGAAGGTACTCAATCAGATGTTCTTCTCCTGTGGTCCAGGACTCTACAACTTCCCCTTCCTGATCCAGGATCTGCAGCTTAGCCCCTTCAATCTCCTTACCATCTGTAATATCTGTTTTAGAGATAGAAACCTTTGTATGGTCGTCCTTCATTTTCACTTTTTGTACTTCCCCAGTTTCTTCCACAACAAATTTTACATCTTCCGCCCGGACATATCCCTGTTCTGTAGGCGCCTGTTCTTCATGCAGTATATATTCCCCTGGTGCCAGTGCGTAGACTACATGAGCTTCTTTTTTTGACACCCACTCTTCTACCACTTTTCCTTCCTGATCCAGGATCTGCATTTGGGCCCCTTCAATCTCCTGTCCACCGGTTAAATCTACTTTCGTAAATTCTGTAATGGTCGGCTGATTGGAAATTTCTTCTGAAAAAGCGAGAAGTTCAAGGGTCTGGTCTGTATAAGACGCATCAAAAGAATACATTTCATCATTTGGCAGGTATCCAGGCTTATGCTCTACTTCCTTGATGTAATATTTTCCATGGGGAAGATCAGAGTGAAATACCAGCTTGCCCTCTTTGTCGGTTGTTCCCAGCTCGATCAAGGCATCTTTTTCTACAATCACTTCCCCTACCGCATTTTGGATAGCCTCCTGTGCATACAGCCCGAATCCTACTCCTTCCAGCGGTTTTCCGGTTTTTGCGTCTTTTTTCAGAAGGCTCAGGGAAATTTTCTGTCGCTGATTGGTAAGTTCCATCGTTACATAATCCACTGCTACTTCCTGACCCTTATATGCAATTTCAAATTCTTTTGCTTCTGGATCAAGAACACAGTTCTGTCCTGCTTTTTCTTCCACCACATAATATTTTCCGATAGGAAGGTTATTAAGAACGGCTTTCCCTTCTTTATCTGTCACCATACGGGCTACCAAAGTATCTTTTTCATATTTCACAATACGGTTTCCAGCTTCATCCTTCTGTCCGTCAGGGGTATAAATGGTTTCTCTTGCATAAATGGCAAATTCTGCAGCTTCCATGTTCCCCACTTCGTAGTCAAATTCATAGCCTTTCTCTTTTTCCATGACTTCTTCCCCGGTGAAGAAGCTGCTTACCTGGTTTACGAAACCGGCCACACCGTTTTTCATCTTTGTTAGGAACTTTCCTTCTACTTTGGAAGCACCAGAAAGTTTTTCTCCTTTTTTGTGGATTGTAAGGCTTCCTACGGCTTCATCATTATACTGTTCAATGACAACAATAAATTTACCGGTTTCCTCTTCTACCTGGTGTACGGTATCCGCATCTACAGTAATCGTGATCGGTACTTTCTTTACTTCCTGGTAAGTTCCCCCGTCTGCTGTTTCATTCAACGGAACTTCCTTTCCATCTTTTAAGAGAGCATTTTCAAATCCTATCTGTACATAGTTTTTAGGTGCTTCTATCTCTTCGATTCGGTAAGTACCGCACTTTAACTGTTCCGGTGTGATCAGGTATCCCTCTTCGTTTGTCCTGAACACAGATACCACTTCTTTTTTCGGGTATCTTACGATCATTTCCACATATTTTTCTGCTTCCACATCAAAAATTTTATAAGCTGCACTGTTATCCAGTACTGGCTTCTGTGTCTGGGCATCTTTTTTCACAATCTTGAAGTAATACTGCAAAGGTCGGTCATCAAACACACGCCATACCTGAGGTTCCCTGCTGTCTTCTGAAATCTGTACGATAAATGGGCGGATTCCTTTTAAATTTTCCGGAACAGTAGATTCAAACACCACATACCTTCCATAAGGAAGCTCTGGGCTCTTCAAATATCCTTTCTTGTCGGTAAACAGCTCTGGTACTGTGATTTTTTTACCATTTTCCCAATAAGAAGCGGTTTCATCTTTGCTGTAATCATATGTGATAAAGTCCTCCGGTGTATAATAAGAGCCATTTCCAGGCTTCAGGCTGCCATCCTTTACGCCAGACAATTCACTGATGAGGAATACCTTGAATCCTGCCCCTTCCACCAGTTCTGTTTCTGTCTGTTCCCCATCTTCTGAAATCTTGATAAGCTGAAACGCCTGTTTCTTTACAGTTTCCTTTACCGTAATATCCCGGTGTACAATCTGTATCTCCTGCCCTTCATACGCTACCTCTACGGGATACTCTGTTTCATCTAGCAGATACCCTTCTGCTGGCTCCATTTCTTTTACGAAATAGTTTCCAAGATACAGGTTTTTGAAGTCCACCGTTCCTTCACTGGAAATCGTACCCTGTGCTACCAATTCTCCTTTTTTATGGACAATGCCATCTTTTTTATTTGGATGCTCTATGTCTTTTGTCGCATATAAACCGTATTTTGCACCTACCAAAGTTGCATCACCCTGGGAAATAAATCCCTGGGAATCTTGATCGATCTTGCTTACATGAACTTCTCCCCACACTTCCTCATTTTTAAAATCATGGGAGAAGGTATAGGTGTACGTGCTGCCATCCTTATATTCATAGAAGAAGCGGTACACTTCATCTGTCATGTAATACTTATCCGGTGCCTGGATCTCCTTTACACTGTAATGGAAATTCAAAGGAATGTCTGCATGGAAAGCAGCAGTTCCTTCTCTGTTAGAAACAGCACGCTCTACCAGTTTTCCTTTTTCTACAAGAATCTTTCCGTCTACCGCTGTAATATCTTCTTCCGCATACAGTCCAAAAACCGCACCCTCCAGGGTAACTCCATCATTTTTTGATTTTTTCACCACGTTTACGGAAATCTCTGGTCTTGCATTGGTAAAGACGGTTTCCCCCTGGGATAAATCTATATTCTGCCCTGCATAGGACAAGGTTACAAACTGGGTACGTTCCTGTTCTGTTTTCCCAATCACCAGATTTTCCGGTGCTTTCTGTTCTACAACCTTATATTTTCCAAGATACAACTCTTTGGAAACAGCACTTCCATCTTCCCCGGTTGTCAGACTTTCTACCAGATCCCCTGCTTTATGCACCTTCGTCACTTTATCCTGGCTGTAAATATCCTCTGCCGCATAAATGTTATATTCTGCCCCTGCAAAGTCCGCATTTCCATATACAAAAGTCAGGTTTCCCTCTTCTCCGGTTACTCCGGTCAGAACCTCACCTTTTTTACGGATTGTGATTTTTCCTTTCTGTTCCTCATTCGTCACTGCAACAGAAGTTGTTTTTCCTGTTTCCAGCTTCACATGAAAAGACTCTGTATTCAGCTTATAACCTTCTGGAACAGAAATTTCTTTTAAATATACCGTATCCTGGGTTTTTGGAAATTCAACCTCGGAAGTACCATTGCTGTCTGTTGCCGGCATTTCTATAAGAAGGTTTTTACATGCACTGTCCAGATAAATACCAAAAACAGCACCGGAAAGGTTTACCTTACTGTTGTTATCCTTTTTTGTCACCTTTACCCTTGCCAGATCTAACCACTTCACTGTAAATTCCACAGAAGCACTTTCCTCTTCAAAAAATGCCCCATATCCAATATCCTGTGAGCCAGAGCCGGTAGATAATACCAAAGTCTTCCACTGCGCTCCTATCTGTCCTTTCAGCTTGCCGCTGTTCCAAGTACCGGTTACTGTTTTTGGGGCACTGAAATAAAATGTGGTGTCCCCTTTGATCTTTACAGTCCCTGTCTGTTTTGTACTTCCACTGTGGTAGGTCACATTGCCTGGCATTTTTAAAGTAATATAGTTTCTATGGTCGCCTTTTAAGCTAAATTCCCCGGTACGCTGCTCATTACCGCTTTCATAAGCCTTTGCTTCCTTTGGGGATAATGTGATTGCTGCTGTCGGAGGTGCTTCCAGGCTGTAAATATGCTGGATATATCCCCATACACCGCTTGCCTTGATATCTTCAAAAGTACAGCCATAAAATCCGTCCATGCCACAATACGAATATGCAGCAGCTAAATGCGTAAAAATATACTTTGTTTTCCAGTCAAAAGACGGCATATACTCCCCGGTAATGTCCCCAGGACCGCCATATCCATAATAGAGGACTTTCTGTAATTCCGGGTTGCTTTCAAACTCATTGGCCACATAATCCGAAGTTGGTGGAGAAGCTTTCATGGATTCCAGGCAGTACGCCACATGTCCATTTACCGTAAAATAGGAAGTGGAATAATTCCCTACACTTGACGGGTAAGGGATTTTCTCCCCCTGTACCAGATGTACATTGCTTCCTTTTTCCCTTTCCATTGCTGCCGGAACAACGGATAAGTACATTCCCTTATCCTCTTCTGGTGTAAGGTCAATTAACTCTGTTCCTGCATCTGGCATTTCCGGTTCTTCGGCCAGTACCTCCGGTATCTCTGGCTCAGGGTCCGCCTCACCGTCCTCATCGGAGCCGCTTTCTGTATGCTGGCTGCTTTCCCCCTGGGATTGCTGTGAGCTGTTTTCCCTTGCTTCTACCACAATCCTTCTCATAATCTGATAAGAGGGGTTTCCGCTTAACGGATCAACACGATAAAATGCCTGGTAAGCCCCTGGGGCGTTAAAGTCAAAGGGATTGCCGGATTCCCCTTCGGCTTTCAGGAACGTTACCTCTACTTTTTCATCATTTTTCTGGAAACCAGTATCATCGGATTCCGGGTTAAATGATTCTCCTGTTTTTATGGTAAGATCCTCTGCATACACCAGTTCTTCTTCTGTCAGTTGATTCTTTATCTCTTCCAGTTCCGGTAATGTATCCAAAGCAGTTTTCTCCTGTTTTGCTTCTGCTTTCTGTATCCGGCTATTTTCCCCAGACTGCCCGGAAGCCAGTGCCGTTATCCCTGTATTGAGTAATGTCGAACAGCTAAGAAGAAGTGCCAGTGTCCCAGCCAGCAGCCTTTTCTTTTTTCCTTTCATCATAACTTTGCTCCTTTTCATTTTTTTCGACAAAAAAAGCAGGCCACACAAGCCTGCTTTCCATTTTCTATCTTCTTTTTTGCATCTTTTGTGTACGGTCTGTCCCGTATCCAATGCAACCGCCATTCCCCTTTCTATTCCCTGTTTCCTGCATGGAACACTGCCAAAATAAGCTGCAGAACCAGCAGAAACAAGCATAATACTAATTTTCCTGTCAGATACAGCAGTTTCCCCACTGCGATCAAAATCCCTTTTACAACTTCCCATACGGTTCTTCCTACTGCCATACCTTCTTCCTCCTCTTACTCTTCAAATGCCCCATAAAATTCCGCAAATCGTAAATCTTTTTCCATACAGGCTTCTTCCTTTTCACTGTTTCCTGCTATCTGTCCGCTGTCAGCCAGTTCCCCCTGAAATGTTTCTGCTAATACGTTCTTGTTAGCAAAGGCTTCTTTTTGTGCCTGGGAAACGGCATCTTTTACGATTTTACAAAATTGTTCTTTCTGGTTCTCCAGAAGGGTATTTAATAGTTTCATCTGCTGTACATCTTCTTCCTGCTGCAGGTATTTTGCAAAATAAACGATTGCTTCTGCTATGAAATCGTCTTTCGTCTTGAAAATATCTTTGTTATACTCCTTCAGATATCGGTATGCCTGATGATGTACTGGCCTGTTTTTATACAGCCGCAGTGAAGTAGTATATACTTTTTCCGTATCCATAAGCCTTCACTTCCTATCATGCCGTCCGCATTTTCCTCTGTTTTGCCCGGATAATGCTTTTCACTGCTTCTTCACAGCCCCTTGCATTGGCATGTATATCCGTCACAAACTGTACATCTTTTCCCTCATTAGCTCCAAAATGCTCCACAATGGAAGAACCACCTCCCATGAATACCATTTTGGTCAGATCCAGATTATAATGATTTGCCTGTATGATACCATAAATTTCCTCTGCATAGGATTTCAAACAGTTTATAATCACTTCCTGATACTGCTTCGGGCAGTCATAGCTTCCTGTCCTCATAAATGCTTCTGTAATGTATGCCGGTACCCCTGCCCCTGTTTTTGCAATGGCTTCCTCATTCACTTTTCCGATACAGTACAATGCCGCCTTATCCGAAATCGAATACTTCCCGTCCGGCATTCCGTCAACAAACTCTACCAGATCGGTAGTACCTCCGCCAATATCCACTAAAAGGCAATAACCAGGAACAGCTTCTAAAAGCGTATGGATCACCACATGCCCCTGCATAAAGACAAACACATTTTCCAAGGACACATGATAGTGAACCCCTTCATAGCGGAAATGCAGTTCCTTTGTCTTTAACAGATATTTCTTGAAACTTTCCTTCTGCTGCTGAAACCTTCTGGGCGGCAGGGCAGCTCCCATTTTCACAGAAGCATCTGTCAATCCCCGATACCGCATCTCCTGTGCCAGGGCAGCCATGGTAAGAAGATAATAGTTTTCATTTTCTGTTTTATCCACACACTCTTTTTCCGGTACTTTCCCACCCACATAATAAAACTGGTTCTGATATTCCAGAATATGTTCCAGACTGTCTGGCTTTGCCTGCAAGGGCTGGATTGCTGCTGAAAATACGGTATTTGCTGTTTTCATGTTACGGTTTCCATGGTCTATTCCAATAATCATTTTATTTTCCACTTTCTTATCCTCCTGAATTTTATATTTTGTATCTTTCCACTTTTTCATCTGTTCACTCTTCTGCAAATGGCTCCAGCATCTCACTGATTTCTTTTTGGAATAACCTCTGCAGCCGGACAACCACATGGACATTTGGTTTTTGCTGTCCATATTCAATCCTCTGATATGTCCGAAGACTGATACCCAGGACAGATGCAAGTTCTATCTGCGTATATCCATGGGCTGTCCTGAATTTCTTTAATTTTGTAACTTCCTATCACACTCCTTATGTCTGAGGGATAGCTTCATGATAAGCAAACAGATTAGATATATAGCTGTTTGCCGTCAATGTGGCATTATATAAAGCAGTCAGTAACACTGCCCTGATATTATTTGCTTTTTTTGTACACTGTTTAATAGAATCCATCACATACTCCACAGAGAATTTATCCAGTTTTTTATACATTCCCTGCACAACACTAAGAGGGCGTTCTTCCTGATTTACCCGTATCGTCTTTGCGTTGGAGGTCAAAACATCTACAGCAAGCCCTACAATCTCATTGAGCAGCTTTCTGTCATAAGGTCTGTCTATCCATATCGCATCATAATCAATCTGATCTTTGAACTGTTTTTCTGCTATCTGATAGGATAAGATAGGATTATCTTCATATTCATTCATAATCTCTGTTGTATTCTTTGGAGTATTCTCTACTGTAGTCTTTGTAGTAATCTCTGTATTTGTCTGCCCACAATAGGTTTCAGGTATCTCTTTTGGTGTCCAAGGCTCTGTTTTCCTAAGAGGGTATGCTCCCTCTTTGAATGGGGTTACCCTCTCACTTTGAAAAGGGACAGCCCTCTCTCCTACGAAATGAACCTCCTCGTCTATGTTTATAGAGGGACTTTGTTCTTCCATTTTCGATTTCCTTCTGCCGTTTTCAAAGGAAGACGAAACTGCACCTGTTTCTTCTGGATAAGTCAATTCTTTTAGCCTGTCTACAATCAATTCCAGATACAGGACATTATTGACCACAATCCCATTCATGGATATAGTTCTAAATACTCTCCTTACCACACCCAGTTTTTCCAAAAATACCACTGCATTTGTTGCTTCTTTTTTGGAAATTCCGAACTGCTCACTGATCTGCTGATAACTTCGCTGAAGAAGGTCAGACTTAAATTTTTTTCTTACCCCGATTACCTGCCCGGTTCCTTCATCCCTGATTTCTGTAGGCTTATACCAATACACAATATCTGCCAGTATGATAATAGCCGTCAGATTTGGCTTTCCGCTTTCTCTGATAATCGTCCGATACCATACCTGAGGAATGATATTTCCAGATATATTCAGTTTTGCATTTTCGTCTACAATTTCATTTCCTGTGCTGTATATACCTCCATTCATATGTTATCCTCACTTTCCCATTTTTCTTTGTACTTATATAAAACTCTCATTTTTTCATCTGCTTTTTTGGCAACAACTAAGCACGCATACAAAGGAAACAGAAAAATAAGTAAACCAATTATTATGATTACTTTTATCATTGCTCCATCCTCCCATGAAAAAAGGACTAAGCCAGCTAACAGAATCACTTTTAACTAACCTAGTCCATATCTTTTTTTACAATATGTTGCAACCGAATGGTCTTTCACAAACTTGACCGCCTGTGAGAATGGATATACTTTTAACAGGACCAGTAGCAAAGGGTTTCTATCATTAAAAGTCCCTGCCACCTAATTTCCATTATGCGAAATTCATTCCCGGTCTATGATATTTCTACCATTTATGGTATAATAGAAAAAAGACTAAATTGGCGTGAACCCTTAATTTATAAGGAATCTGCTAACTTAGTCTTATTTTAACATGACCACCCGAACCGGATGGTCCAAGTAAAACACAGATATCTCCTTTTTCTACTCCGCAGCTGATCCCACGGAGCACCTCTGTCCGGTTGTCACCGCTGCCAAAGGATTTATGAATATTTTTTAACTCTAAATACATAACAATCTCCTTCTTATGATAGTTAGTTATTTCTAACCTTATTATAACGTTTCTTTTCGGAAATTTTAGTATTTTTTTGCTATTGAGAAACTTTCTCGTTAGTGGTTCATTAATACTCCATTATAAGAAAGCTGGTTACACTTTAGTAGTTACAGAACGGCACCTGTCAGATACTTCAGGTGCCGGCTATATTTTCTTATGTTGAAATATATATTGCTTCAATACTTTATCGGCTTACTTTCCAGCCCACTGCTTCTTTTCTTGCATTTAAGAAGTCGTAGTACAGTCCCGGTTCTCCTGCAAGTTCTTCATGCGTTCCCTGCTGCACGATATGGCCATTGTCCAATACCAGTATCTGGTTGGCATGACGCACGGTTTTTAAACGGTGTGCGATCATGATAATGGTCTTATTCTGTGTCAGTGCATCAATGGCTTCCTGCAGTTCTTTCTCATTTTCCGGGTCTACGCTGGCGGTTGCCTCGTCTAATATGACGATCGGTGCATCTTTTAACAATGCTCTTGCAATGGAAATCCTCTGCCGTTCGCCGCCTGAAAGAGTTCCTCCTGCCTCTCCTACTACGGTATCATATCCATCCGGAAGTGCCATGATAAATTCGTGGCAGCAGGCACGTTTTGCGGCAGCTTCCACTTCCTCGCGGGTCGCATCCGGTCTGCCGAATTTGATGTTGTTTTCAATGGTGTCCTGAAACAGATAGACATTTTGAAATACCATAGAAATATTTTTCATCAGACTGTCTAATTTATACTCCTGTACCGGATGCCCGCCTACTAAAATCTGACCGCCCTGCACATCCCAGAAACGTGCAATCAGATGACAAAGTGTGGTTTTTCCACTGCCGGAAGGTCCAACGATAGCAGTCGTAGTCTGCGGCTTTATTTCTATATTGATATGGTCTAAAATTTTTCTTTCCTCATAGGAAAACTCCACATCCTTAAATGTCACGGAAGCATCCTGCGGTGCAAGCTCTGCTCCTTTTTCGTCCATAATCGGAATCCCATCAATGGCGTTTGCGGTATCTATGGATGCCCCCAGCATCTGAAGCAAATCCGACATATTTCCTGCATTTTCCAATTCTCTGTAAATCATAAAGGATGCGATCAACATCAGAATACAACGGGATAATGGCATACTTCCCTGAAAATAAAACATCACACTGCATATTCCGATAAGCAGACTAAAAATCCATACGACTCCCTGCCGGATTCCTGACCAAGGAAGTACCGTATACTCAAGTTTTAATGCTTTGTTACAGCTTTCCTCGATGGTTTTCTGAACGGTCTGACGGTTATCTTTTTCTAATCCATATGCTTTGACCACGCTCATACCCTGTACATATTCCAATACGGATTCAGACAACTGCTCCTGTGCTTTCTGTCTTGCAGGTCCGGTTGCTTTAGATTTTCTTGTGGAAATTTCGGTTGCTGACAAATATACTGCAATTCCTGTCAGTGACAACAGTCCCAGCCGCCAGTCCACAATAAACAGCATCAGACAAAGTGCAAACGTATTTAAAAATCCACCAAAAAGTGTGACTAAACATCTTGCTGCTGAATTTTCCACATCTCCTAAGGTTGTGGTAACAACTCCGGTAATGGCTCCCAAACTGTTTTTATTAAAATATCCCATTGGTATGTAGCGTAAACGGTCACCGATCTCTATTCGCTTCTGTGCCACCATAAAGTATCCTACCTCTGTTTCCGCATTGGTTGAATGATACATGCATATCAGCCTTCCTATGATGGAAAGCAGCATGATTCCCAATGCTCCAAAGATAACGGCAACCGTATATTCTTTTGCGATCACTGCATCTAAAACAATCATTAAAGCCGCAAACTGCAATGCTCCAAAAATCGCACCCACAAATGCTGTAAGTACTGCTTTTTTCAGTAATTCCCGCTTCTTTCCTGCAAAATTAAATATTTTTTTAATTATTTGAAGCATCTTTTTGTTCCTCCTCTCCCATCCGGTCTTTGGATTCCTGATGTGCTTTCCACATGTTTGCGTACAGCGGGCAGTCTGCTAATAATTCTTCCTGCTTTCCGCATCCCGCAACACATCCGTTTTCGATTACTATAATCTGATCTGCATCCACAATTGTGGAAAGCCGGTGTGCGATAACAATCAATGTCTTCCCTGCTGTTAATGCTGACAGTGCTTTTTGTATTTGTGCTTCATTTTCCGGGTCCACACTGGCTGTTGCTTCATCCAGAATAACAATCGGTGCATTTTTTAACATGGCTCTTGCAATGGAAATTCTCTGTTTTTCTCCTCCGGAAAGATGACCTCCGCCACCTCCTGCAACGGTATCATATCCATTGTCTAATGCACGAATGAAACTGTCGCATCCTGACTGACGTGCAGCTTCTTCCACTTCTTCATCCGTTGCATTCGGATTCCCCATACGGATATTATCCCGGATAGAACGGTCAAACAGATAATTTTCCTGTGATACATAAGCAATCTGTCCGTTTAACTGCTCAAACGGTATCTTGCGGATATCCGTTCCTCCCAATGTGATACTTCCTCCGGTTACATTCCAAAAACCTGCAATCAGTTTTGCAAGTGTTGATTTTCCTGAACCGGATGGTCCTACCAATGCATTGACTGTTCCCGGCTGAATGGAAAGATTGATGCCATGCAGCACTTCGCCCGTCTTTTCACCATAGGAAAATTCCACCTGATGCAGTTCAATACCGTTTCCTTTTAATTCTGCGATTTCTTTTGGACGCTCTAATTCGTCTGCTTCTAAAATTGCTGCAATTTCTCCTACATTGGTTCCCACTACTGCTAAATCATCCACAAATGTCATTGCTGCCATCAACGGTCCGGTCAGTCCCAATGACAGGATAATAATGGTAAAAAATTCCGCAGCACTTAAACTTCCTGTTCCCCAAAGTCCCGTACCTACCGGAAGTATCGTTACCAGAACTGCCGGCACAATGGACTGCATGGATGCCATATATTTCTGATTATCATGCATCCAGTCTACATAATACTGTGCATTATCATTCACTGCATCCGCATATCTGCGATAAGAACCGGCTGACTGGCTGAACGCCTTCACTACCTGAATACCTCCGACATACTCTACAATTGCGTCTGCCATTCGTTTCCCGGTCTTTACCGCTCCTTCCCAGCGTACTGCATAGGTTTTTCCACTCTGTCCCGCGACAACCATGCCAATTACCAGAGTGACTAAAGATGCCAGGCCCATACGCCAGTCCAGTACAAAGATATAAACCGCAATGACAAGCGGCACCAATACATTTGCTGTCATCTCCGGCAAGAGATGTGCCAGGGTCGGTTCCATACCCTCTACACGGTCTACAATCGTTGTCTTGTATTGCCCGGAAGGTGTCTCTAAAATTGTTCCCATTGGAACTCTCGATAGCTTTGCAATCAGTTGTTTCCTTAAATCCTGAAGCGTAGCATAGGTTGCCCTATGTGAAATTCCCGTAGAAATACAGGAAAAAATCACCTTGCCTGCATAGCCTCCTAGCATTCCTCCAAAATACGGCAACAATTTTTCTATTTCCTCACATCCTTCTAACAAAAGTTTTATGATACCCGCCGCACAAAAGTACGGTATCATACTGCACACAACTCCCAATACCGCAAAGATAACTGCGGCATAAAACGAACCGTGATATGCTCTTGCCCATTCCCATAACATCTGATAGGGCGAACGTTTCTTTTCCTGTTCCATCGTTGCATTTCCTCCTGCACTAATTTTTGTTAGATTCAACTAACTCATCATCGAAAAATAAGAGAAATGCCTTTTACATTTCTCATTGGATTCCTAAAATCTTAAACCATCCTGCCGAATAAAAGGTTCGCAGTGTATCCACATATGCTACCGCCTTCTCCTTTGGCGTGTCATGGCGTACCGTCTCGAACAGCCCGTTAAAGAGTGCACTTGCTAAAATATGTACCATGTCATCATCCAGTGGAAGGACATTCAAACCCTCCCGCTGCATTTTTTCCATCAACAGATGACTGGCATTGACCTCTATCTCTATCAATGCATCCAGATAATGTTCATATCTGGTACCTGTCGAACAGCAGGCAATCAGTTTAAATGCATCAAAATGGTCATAAACATAATCTACCATCCATACATACTCATGATCAGCCACATCCGGCAGCCCTTCTAACTGTTCTTTTAAAGACATTTCTGCAAATTTCTGCTGACTCGCTCTGTAGCGGTCAGCTAATTCTTTTGCCGGTTCTTCCACCAACGCCTCAAAAATGGCTTCTTTGTCCGTGTAGTAGCGATAAATTGCTCCGGTCGTCACCGCAAGCGATGATGCAATACTACGCATAGACGCTTTCTGGAATCCCTTTTCTAAAAATTCTTTTTTCCCTGCCGACAGAATATCTGCTGCCAGCTTTTCGTTTGTTGGTTTCATGGTGCACCTCGTTTTGCTCTGTAAGAAGAATTTTGTATAGGCTCTTCGACTCATCATCTTTCTTCTCAGAGAAAAAATAACACTGTTATTTAATAACAGTGTTATCTTATCATCTTTCTTTTATTATGTCAAGATAGGAAAAAACTACATCTGTAACCGCCTCTTTTACAAATTCCAGCACATTTCCGCAACTGAGACACACCTGACACTTTACCAAAATTGAGGCATCTTGTCTTCCCCTTATAATTTGAATCTCCCATACATAGATTATATAAGCAGTTAGCCTTATTAATTATTATCTCAGCATTTTTTCTACACCATGTAAGCTCATCTATACATAGTTGTTTATAATGTCTTTCAGCTGGAGTATCTTTTTTATTCTCCTTCAAGTCAACTTTTATAAGTTGATTGTCCTCTACCGGAATCATAAGATTATAATTCAGCACTCCCAAAAGTTTTCCTTTTTTGTCTATTATCTTATCAAAATCAGCTCTTGGCTCATTCTCTTGTGTTTTTCAACCGGATGTGATAATGGAATCAGATACTTATGATTATTGCAAACAACTACTGTGCCTACATATATTCGATGTTGCTTCCCAATCTGAGGTGACACCGAAGAAACCCTATCATCTATATTATGCTTCTTGGCTTCAGCAATCTTCTCATGGATATTGGTGTTGCGAGGATAAGGAGCATCTCAGCCCTCTGTGGGTTATTATCCTTCCGTAAACATTAATTGTACTCTGCTGCTTCATCTTCTCCTTTTGTTCGGTGCCGTCCTATATTAACGCATTTCCCTGTAATAATCTTAATCATTCCATTATCTTTTCGTATTTTAAACTGTTCAAGGTATACATCTCTTTTAATTTCCATAGTGTTGCTCCTTGTTTTTGTGCATTGCACGAATTTTAGTAATATCTTTTTTTAGTTCCCAAAAAAGCAATGTCTGTCATTCCGTCATACGAATGAAGATTATCTTGTGTAACTATCACTTCATCTAAACATGTTCGTAGACACTTTTCCATACACCCTTCTGATACAATCACCTTATACAACTTACCAATGATTAGATTATGATACCAATAACATCACTCATCTTCACTATTTATTATCTCAATGGCAGGCTCTTCTTGCAAAACTACATTCGCATTAACTTCCCTTAGTCTTCGCCGTTCCATATTTCGATTATAATTTCCAACCCACATTACATTTCCTGCAATACAATCTTGAAACAATCCCACCTTCCTGACATATAAAAGATAATACTTACTATTATGGTAGACAATATGCTCCGGTACTTTTTTATTCTCCACTAAACATCGCCGAACACATTCCAGTGATTTTTTATCCACGATAAAAAATTGTTCTTCATACACCAAATCATATAAACTGCATAATTGATGTGCAGTACGCTCTGTTGTAACCGCATTTTCTTTTTCCATCCGTTCTAGGCTTCTTATAGTATAGCCAATCTTATCAGCCACATATTCTTTGGATATTCCATTAATACGTCTCAATAGTTTTAAATCTGTCTTTGCCTGATATCTGATTTTACGTTTCATAGTATATCGTTACCTTTCGATTATATTACACTTAGCACTAACTGTTAATCTTATTTTAACAAAATCTAATATGCTCATCAACGACATGATTTACTTTGTCAAAATCCATTGTAAAGCCGTATATTTACTGGATTTCCCCAAAATCAAAAGGTGCTATTTTTTACCCCGGCAAGCAAATTTTTCTCTACCCTCTTTGTATTCGTTACTTTTGCTCTGGTTATATTTTCGATTTTTAATTTTTCCAGTGGATTGGCAAACTGAACATTCTTTCATCCTGCTACCTCTTTACCATCACGAAAACAATTTCGTATACTCTGTCTGCGTATCTGTAATATGATACACATAAACTACTTTTCCTATCGGTCGATATATAGAAACATACCTTTTAGATATGACCATTCGATACCCCTGCCCGTTCAGCCATCTATCCGGTGTCAGAGAACCAGAATCAGGAAAACTCTCTAATCGTTCAATACTGTCCAAAATCTGTTCTGTAACTTTCATAGCGGATTCCACGCCAAATTGAAGCAGATAATAATCTTCAATCTTTTTCAAATCTTCCCATGCTGTCGGAAGTATCTCAACTTTATATTGTTCCTGCACGTTTCCTCAATTCCTTTCTTGCTTCGGAGATACTTTTTGTCTTTGCTCCGCTTAACCGTTCCTCTTCTGCCTGCATGATTTTTGCACGAAGTTCTAATGCCTGCTCTCTTTTCTCAAAAGCATCAATACTCATAAATACTCCGTCTCCCTCCCCATTTTTTGTTATATAAATCGGTTCTCTTGTTTTTTTCGCAAGATCAGAAATAGAAGCATAATCGTTCCGAAGTGTTGCTGAAGCCTTAATAATCATTTTCTTCATCCTTTCCTATCATCTTATAGATATATCATTTTATCGATATAATTATATCTCTTTTTTTGTATATTATCAATGTCTTTCAAATTACCCCGGCAAGCTCTCCGCCACACACAGCGTCCCCCACCCAATCTCCGGATTCGGATATTCCGCCACCGCTTCAATGCGTCTTGCTCCTTTGATGAAATATGCCTTTACTTTTTCACCGTATAAAAACGGGTCATTACCATCGGTGATACCCCATTGCATCAGGAGTGCCGCTCCTCCGGTTACAAACGGTGTTGCCATGGATGTTCCCGATGCCGTGACATATCCTCCGCCCGGTGCACAGGAGGTAATATTAACACCCGGAGCTGCAAGATCCGGTTTGATCTGATTTGTTTCTCTGGTATAGCCGCGCCCGGAAAAATCAGCAAGCTGCATGGAATAGGCATCATAGGCACTTACGGTAATGACTCTGGAGGCTGTAGATGGAATGGTCAGCGTAATCTCTTCTGACGGATATAAAAAACCGGTTCCCGAACTTAATACTGCCTGACTTGGCAGCCACAGATTATAATTTCCCTGTACGATCCTGTGCGGTATTAATTCAAATCTCCAGACACCGCTATCGATATAATCTGCGACCGGCAAAAATGAAATATAGATTTCCTGATACGGGCTATATGGACTCGGTTCTCCATAGTAAAGCAAAATTTCTGTTCCATCCAGTGTAAAACGCTGTGCACCTAAAATCTGCTGAAGTGGTCCGGCTTTTTTACCGGAAGGTGCAATGATGCTGATATCAAAATCATCGGCATAATTTTTCCATATCTGAACGCTTAACGTTGCCTCATAAGGTGCTACGGCTAACTGAATTTCTTCTGAAAATCCCTCTCTCAAAGTTCCCTGTGCGTGTCCTCTGGCTGCCCCCTCATTTCCACTGCCAACGCAGATTACATTTCTTCCGTAATTAGAAATATCATCTATATAAGTCTCTAACAAAGACCTCCCACTGTGACCGCCATAAGTGTTACCAATGCTGATATTCACGGCTGCCGGTTTGCGATACTCTATAGCTTTTTGTATGACATAATCCAACGCCGTCATCAGTTCTGTGGTTCTTGGGAATGCATTTTCTCCCGGATATCCCAGCTTTACCACTAACAGCTCGCTTTTCGGTGCCACACCGGTATATCGCCCTGCGGATGCCCTGCCATTTCCTGCCGCAATGCCTGCCACATGGGTGCCATGTCCGCTCGCATCACGGCTTGGCACAATCTGAAGCCCCGCCGCCTCACTTCCAGCCTCCAATGCACGGTTAATTTCCTCCCTTGAAAACTCTACCCCCCGGCGAAATTCATATGGCGGTTTTTCACCCTCTCCCGGCTGTAATGTCTGGTCCCATAATGCAAGAATTCTGGTACTGCCATCTTCATTTCTGAAATCAGGATGAAAATAGTCAATTCCCGAATCAATAATTGCCGTAATAACATCTTTTCCCTCTAAAAAATAGGGACTTCTGCGCACCGGAAAAACACAGGATTGACGGATTCCCTGCACCAGTGAAAAATACAGGTTTTTAGGCTTTTCCACAAATTCAATTTCCGGGTTTGCCACAAACTCCGCAATCAGATTCTCCGGTATGCGGACAATCGCATATTCATTACTCAACTGTTCAATCACAATTCCACGCTCTACATCTTCCAGAGGACTGATATTCCCACTATATTTGACAATCAGCTCCCATGTATTGGTACTTTTCTCATATCCGACTTCCAATTCTTCCGACTTTTCTCTTTCCCGCCGGGTTGCCTCCAAGGCAAGATTTAACTGGTTTTCTAATTTTTCATTATTCATATAAAAAATTCCGTTTTTTATAATTTACGAAATATTTATTAAAAAAGAACCGGTTATGTTCTGTTTTTCTTTATCTCATTATCGTTCCTGATATCGGATCATATCTAAACTGGCTTGTGTAATTATTTTGAAACTGGATGTTTTACAACAGCCATCTTCTCTCTATAATGTGCAGTAACAACAGACAAAGAAAAGGAGAATTGGATATGAAAAACACAAAAAAACTTGTGATTGGTGCATTAATGGCTGCTCTGACCTGCATTGCCACCATGATCATTAAAATCCCAACACCTACCTTAGGCTATATTCATTTAGGAGACGGTCTTGTCCTCTTATGTGGCATCGTTCTTGGACCTTTAGGCGGTGCACTTTCCGCCGGCATCGGTTCTATGTTTGCAGATATTTTTTCAGGATATGCTTCCTGGGCACCTGCCACACTGATCATCAAAGCGCTTACCGCTTTTGTTGCAGGCTTCTTATTCCACCGCATGCAGCATCGTTTTAACGGAAATGGTGCAAAATATTTAAGCATCATTTTGGGTGGTATCATCGGTGAAGCCGTTATGGTATTTGGCTACTTTGTTTATGAAGCAGGACTTGCTGCTCTCGCCAGTGGACATTTTAACTCTGCAACACTTGCTGCCGGTATTGCTTCTAGTGCCTCCGGTATTCCTTTCAACATTTTACAGGGTGTTACCGGAATCGTCATCAGTCTGGTACTGCTTCCGGTACTTATGAAAATTGAAGATGCAAGAGAATGGATCTGTGCTTAAAAGATGAAATACCAAAGCGTGTAACGCTTTATTTTAAAAAATACCCTTCGCCGGTTTCTGACCGGTAAAGGGTATTTTTATTAAATGATAATTTATTTTCTTATATCTGCAATGACTTTATTTGAAATTACAAATTGTACACATCCCATGGACATCGGTCCCACATCACCTTCATTAAAGCAAATGACAAGTTTTCCATCCTGGTTCAGATAAAATGATGTCTGGTCCGTAATCTTTTCAAAGTTCCATTCCGACACCTCTGGATCATCTAACCAGTATATAACATTCTCATCTTTTTTCATCTGTTCTCTCATCTGCTGTTTAATATTTTCACTGATCGGAGTAATATAATCGGCACCTTCTACAAACAGATCTGCCAGCGCCAGCCGTTTTCCTGTTTTTAAATCGATCGTATAATAATAATCGGTTTCCGCACCACTTCCGGCTGCCTGATAACAGATCAGTTTCAATGTAAAATAATCTTTTGTGGTGCTGAGTACCTCATGCTTTACCTGCATCTCCTGATACCCTTCTTGATCTTTCAGACCACTTTCAAACTCCGTTACGATCTGATCGGTAAGTTTTTGAATTTCTGCATTTACTTCCTTCGTAGTCTCTTTTAGATTCTGCTGTGTTTTTGAATCCTCCTGATCTGTCTTACTCTTTTTCACAGACAGTTTTGGAGTTTCAATATCCGCGGTATGCTTTCCGTTATCATATTTGTAATCCCGAAAAGTAACTGCTTCTACCAGACCTCCTAACACAGGAATCTGATTCATTGCATGTGCCACATTCTCAGATGTATTTGGCAAAACGATAAACGCTGCGACAACCACTGCTGCAGCGGCTGCTATTTTTCTTCCCATATAGGAATTGGCGGCCTTCTTTTGTTTTTCTGCTTTTGCTTCTTCTATCCTTTGTTTCATCTGTTCCACCTGTTCTTGTGTCATACACGGCTTTTGATACTCTTTTTTTACCTGTTCTAATGTTGCTGCATTGTTCTTCTTTTTTTCTTCCATAACAATATCTCCTTTCTATTCCCACTGCCACGCATCTGTCAGTTCTAACCGAAGTTTTTTCAGTCCCCGGTAAAGTCTGCTTTTTACGGTATTGACATTTTCATTTAACACCTTTGCAATATCTTCTATCTTCATATCCTCAAAATACCTTAATTCGATCACTGCCTTATCCTGCGGGTTCATCTGATCTAATGCTCTTTTCAGATCAATATTTTCATAGTGATCTTCCTGTCCCTGTTCTGTCGGCAGTTCGTCTAATGAAACCATCTGTTTCTTTTTGGCACATTGAAAAATCTCATTCAGCATAATCCGATAGATCCACGTTTGTGCATATTCCACATTTTTCAACGAATCACTATTTCGTATTGCCTTATAGGCTCCATTCTGTACAATATCTGCTGCATCCGCTTCATTGTGTACATAACTGTATGCCAATCGGTAATATCTGTTATAGTTTTCTAACAAAAGTTCTTCTATCTTTTGTTCCTTTACGTCTTTTCTTTGAAAAAACATTACCTGCCTGTACCTCCTTTTTTCTTTTCTAATCATTAGATTCCCCTACATAGCAAAAAGTTTCAATACTTTTATGAAATTTTTAACGCAAAAAGCCCTGATACACAGACTGCATATCAGGGTCTTTCGGTACTTCCTTAATACACCGGATTTTCCGGTATCAGGATAGCTGCCACAATATAAGCCAGCACACCGCTTCCCGTAAATCCTAAAATCACTGCCAGAAGTCGGATCACGGTCGGGTCCACGCCAAGGTATTCACCGATTCCTCCACATACTCCTGCAAAAACTCTGTCTTTTTTAGAACGATACAATTTCTTTGTTTCCATCTCAAATTTCCTCCTTCTCTGTAACCAATGTAATATTTCCTACTCCACAATCTAAGCGTATCTCTTTTTTAGCACCATGATCCACGGTTTTATCCTTGCCCAGTGAAGAAAAATCCTGGTCATTGATTGAAATATTTCCTACTCCGCAGCTTACCTGATAATTGTAATCTTTTTCAGTGCCCATGAGTTTTACATCAATATTTCCAACTCCACAGGTCAGATCTGCATCACTTGTTTTCAGCTCATCGATGTCTGCATTTCCGGCACCTACCCGCAGCTTTAACTTTTCTGTCTCTAAACGCTCCGCCATAATCTCTCCGGCAGAAACCTTGAAATTGATGTTTTGTGCTTTTAAAGTAGTGTCATGTGCATCCACCGTTCCTGCATCATTATCAATTTTTATTTGGTCGAACTCCATTCCTTTTGGAATCAGTAACAGCACATGGTAATTATGTCCTTTGATCCCTTTTTCTCGCGTATCTTCTATCTTTAATACCCTGTCATTGACCGTAGCCTTGCATTTTTCCTGATCTTTTTCTACTTTTACCGTGACTTCATCCGTATCACTTTCTTCTATATCTAATGTTCCATATTTTAATTCAATTTCTAAAGAATCGATCTCTTCACTTGAAAAACTATCCAGCGTCTTTGACACGTCACTTTCCTTTTCCCAGTCAAAAGATTCCTCTGAACTATCCGAACCGATTTCCCAAATCCAGTCTTTTAATCCACTCTCACGAAATGCCTGCTGCAATTCTCTCGTTCCGGCTCCTAATACCAGTCCGGTCACGCATGCCACACCGCCAAGTACCGCACATACGGCTGCTAAGATCAGACAGCCTTTCACAAATTTTTTCATGACATACGCTCCTTTCTTCTTTGCCATGGTTTTCTACAAAGATTAACGATCCAACGGCAACATATCGGAACTGCCCTGCCACAGATCCATACAACACAGATCAATAAAAGGATTCCGATTGCCATTACGAAAAATCCGGCTCCCGTCACAAGGATTCCCGCTGCAATACTTCCGGAGATACATCCACCGATTCCCATGCCAATTAATGCCACTCCTGATATCAGAAGTCCCACTGTTGCGGCAATGCCTCCCGCTGCACATCCGAACAACACGCCAAAAGCTGCCACGATCAGTCCAAATAATGTTGCTGCCACAGTGATCCAGATTGGAAACGTTAAAACAGCAATTACAATGATCATAGCAATCCTTCCTGACTTATCCTTTTGTTCATATTCTTCGTATTGTTCGTTTTTTTCAAAATCTTCTGATGAAAAATCCTCTGACGATTCCTTTTTCATACATTCCGGTGCCTGGATACTGCTCTGCGGTTCCTCGAGCAGATCACGCTTGATGTTCTCTGCTACTTTTTCAGGAGAACCCAGTTCCTCAATGACCTGTGCCTCATTTTCCACACCGGCTTCTTCAAAATAACTCTCATAATATGTAAGTGCATCTTCTCTTTCTTCCGCAGAAATATCTGCTAAACACTCACGCAGTCTCTCCATAAATACTTTTCGGTTCATTTAATCTCCTCTCCAGAAAACAGCAGACTGATTTTAGAAGAATAATCCGCCCATTCCCTGCGATATAATAAAAGCTGTGCTCTTCCGGCATCTGTAATCTTGTAATACCGCCGGTTCCTGCCCGCACATTCCACATCGTATACTTCTAAACACCGGTTCTTTTGCAGTCGTCGGAGTACCGGATAAAGTGTCGATTCCGAAACCTCGATCGTACTGCGTACTTCCTGTGTGATCTTATATCCATATGTGCCTTCTTCCTCTTTGGAAACAACTGCAAGAACGATTGCATCCAAAAGAGCCGCACCCGTCTGAAAAATCATGGAATCTCTCCTTGCTATTTGATAGTCAATATTATATGACGTATAATATTGGTTGTCAAGTATGTTGGATATGTTACAGACAAAAGTGTGCTGCACATCTTCGCCTGAAGGGCTTCTTGCTCTATCGAAAACACGAATTTTATACTTTTATGTAACACAATATTTCCTATAGAGATTAGTATCGCAAAAGACGGCTCACAACCTTAGTGGTCGGCAACTTGCACAAAACCGGGACTGCTTTTGTGACTTTGGGAGAAAATTAGTAAATCTTAGTCTGGCTGTTCATGTACAGTGTTTTGCTGCCATGGACGGCAGCAAAAGTCTTAATGACCCATGGACGGGGCGTTTAAGACGTACACGTCACTCCATTGCAGCCTGACTCAGACAGACTTAGATTTTCTTATTTTCGTACAACGGAACAAAATAGACCCGGATTTGTGCAAGTTGCCAATCCAAAAATTTCAAACCGTCTTTTGCCCCTAATCCTATAGAGTAAAAAAACCGCAATAGCAAACTCTAACATCCATGATGTCCTGCTACTGCGGCTATACAACATCTGTCCGGACAACATCTGCTTTTAAAACCATCCCACGCATCGTCCGATCCAGTAAATGAGTCCTAACACCCAGCTTGTAAAAATTCCATAGAGGATGACCGGCCCTGCGATCGTAAATATCTTACATCCGATTCCAAACACCTGACCCTCTTTTTTGAACTCGATTGCCGGCGAAGCCACGGAATTGGCAAATCCGGTGATTGGCACCAATGCTCCGGCACCTCCCCATTTTGCGAACGTTGGGTAAATATTAAATCCTGTTAGAATAATACTCAACAAGATCAACAACATACTGCACCAGCTTCCCGCCGTCTCTTTGTCAAGTCCAAACCGGTTCATAGCTACGTTTAAGATCACCTGACCGATGACACAGATAACGCCTCCTACGATAAACGCTTTTACCATATTTCCAAAAAGATTATTCGTCGGAGTCACCTGTTTTACATACTCGTTATACTCTTCATTTTGAATCTGCTTATCTTCTTCCTTCACTCTGTTTTCCTCCTTATTACAGCGTACTCATATACCCTGTCCAAAAATAGAACAATGCACCCGCCATTTTTCCAAATGCCATAAATGCCAGTGCCCATGCCAGTCCGATACTCAATTTATAACGCCGGAACACAATGGGAAATGTATTGATGATCTCTGCTAAAGAAACGGCAATGCAGCCCACAAAAATGCCTGCACAAAAACCAAATATGATCAACAAAATCCTGCCTGCCGGCATGGACATATCCGAATAAGTGGAGATCACATTTCCAACAACGCCCCCTAACAGGATCATCGTTTCATAAGAAAATACCGCCCTTGCCGTATTCGACTTTCCGATCAGTCTCGGGATAACACCGATGGCAATTAAAAAAGCAAATGTTCCGGCAGATACTGCAAAGCCTGCAAACAATCCCATCAATGCTAAGATCACATGGTTAACCCACATCGATATTGCTTCCTCCCCTGCTGCTGTTTTCGATAAATGTTGTATCTATATCATTTTCATACTTACGCATTTCCACCTGCAGCGGAGTCGGGTCCGGTGTGATCTTCTTTCTTCCGACATGGTTAAAAAATACCAGGATTCCAAACGCAATACCGATAGAATAAAACACTTCCAGTTCCGTAAATCCACTGGACTCTTTTCCCATCACCTGCATATAAAATTTTGCAAAAACTTCACTGACGCCGACATCGTTATTGAATGCCATGATCGTAAAGGCGGAACCGAAAAAGATCACAATGCACAATAAAATGGTCTTTAAATAAGCAACCCCCATCGGTGGATTCAGTCTTGGCACATATTCCACAATAAAGTCTGCCTCACCCTCATTTTGCACATCTGCATTCGGATAATCCTCATGGATCAGCTGAATGATCTTTAATATGGAAAATACCTGAAACTGATTTTTTTTCGCATGCGTTCCCTGAAAAGAATACACTTTTTTCTGACGGATCTTGCGCAACATCCCGACATCCGTACACTCAATTTTCGCGATGTCACCCAGCGTAATATTGCGGTTATGCACCAATACATTTTTATCTATCTTAATATAAATCGTCTGACTGCTCATCTATTCCTCCATCACCAGCACAGCACCTGCCATATTCTGTGCCTGTTTTCCTGCACGATCATAACAAAGGAGCCCAACTACCAATACAATGACGATCATGGAAAACAGACACAGTCTGTATGTCTTCTGTTTCATCTTATCACCTCGTTTTTCCATTTGCCTCTAGTATGTCAGTTTTTTCTAAAAATATTCTTTTCTTTTTTATTGAAATAAATATTGACAAGCTCCTCTTTTTTGCATACTTTATTTATAGATTGCGTGAGGTCATTTCTCACACATCGCTAATTTACAATGATACAAATACACGAGGTCACTATGAATAAAAATCAGGAAATTTTATCTTTGGCAGTGCTTGCCGGAGAAATTCTCATAAAAAACGGAGGCGAAATTTTTCGCGTGGAAGATACGATGATGAGGATCATTGAATCCTACGGCATCACAGACTACAATGTCTATGTTCTCTCAAACGGAATTTTTGCCACCATTGATGAACAGGGCAGCCACCCCTACAGTCTGGTCCGTCATGTTGCTTTCAGCAATGTAAATTTAGAACGGATCGCTGCCGTAAACCAGCTCTCCCGCGAAATCTGTGAGTTCCACTATCCTCCGGGCGAAGCTATCAAAAAAATGAAAAACTGCAGCACCCTTCTCAGTGAAAAACAGTTACTCCGACACCTGGCTTCCGGATTTGGCTGTGCCGCATTTACCCTGCTTTTTGGTGGAAAATATTTAGACTGCTTTTTTTCTCTTTTTATTGGAATTGCCCTGCAGTCCTTTTTGTACCATGCCAGAATACGGCAGTCCTCCCGCTTTTTTTATACGATTGCCGCAAGTGCTCTCGTAACGGCACTCAGCATTTTACCTTATGCCCTGCATGCACCTGTCATGGTCGATAAAATGGTCATCGGCTGTATCATGCCACTTGTTCCGGGACTGCTTTTAACCAATGCTATTCGGGATTTCTTTAATGTAGATTTTCTTTCCGGTGTCATTCACATGGTAGACGCACTTGTAACAGCCCTTTGTATCGCTGTGGGAGTCGGTGCCGTGATGACCTGTTACCAGTTTTTCGGAGGTACTTTATTATGATCGGACAATTATTATTAGCGTTTATTTCTACCTTTGCTTTTGCCATACTGTTTTCTGCTCCACGCTCACAGTATTTTGCCTGCGGTCTTTGCGGCTGCTTTACCTGGGGAATGTACCTGCTTTTTCAAAAGTTCGGCAACAGTGTTGTAATCGCTGCCCTTTTTGCTACCTTCTTTGTAACCGTTTTAGCAAGAATACTTTCTATTATAAAAAAAGCTCCCGTTACTATCTATCTGGTAACAGGAATCCTTCCTTTAGTTCCGGGTGCCGGAATCTATTATACTTCTTACCACCTGATCATGAATCACGGCAGAATGGCTGCCTCTATGGGGCTGGAAACTTTCAAGATGGCAGGTGCTATTGCACTGGGCATTATCTTCGGTTCTGCGATACCGATGAAATGGATACAGAAATATCGGAAATGCTCGTAGGGGTATTCTTGTTCCCGGCTATCCCCACTGACATGCTGCGTTTCCTGTTCGTCTCACACGCCTTTTTGCTCATGTTTTATGCAACTCGCCCTACAGGCTCAAACAGACACAAAACATGAGCGGCAGTGTGCTCCTCACGACGGAAGCCTCGCAACTGTCTGTGGGGATAGCCGGGAAACAGCATTGTATCAATATAGAAGATTCTCTAATGATTGTAAAGAAGGTTCAACAAATCGATAAGTTTACATAATAAAATCTATTCACGATACTAAAACCGTTTTATATATCTATGTCTCTTTCGCCACTATCATCCGGCAACACCTTCTCGGAAATCTCAACGTAGAGCTTAACTTACTCTCCCCAACCGCATTAGAAAACATATATCCCAGCGAGCTTCCGACGATTATGAAAAGTTTCTTTTTGTGCTATGGAGATGAAACTCCTGGAAGCGTGGAGCCCTCTGGCGAACACGGTTCCTGCTTTGGAGGAGGTTCATCGGAATGCTCAGCACAAGGAAACTTGGAATAATCATCGGAAACTCGCTGAACAAATACCCTCTCTAACTACATTTCCCTTACTTACATTTTCGACACAAATTCATCTATAGACTCTGACTTAGCCGCCAATTTGTGCCATTTTTTCAAAATCTCAAGATCAATTTCACCTGTTATTTTTTCACGCACTTCCTCTGGTATTGTGCCAATATCTTCTAGCAGTTCTAAAATATCCTCTGCCTTCCCTGCAATGACTCCTTCCTGATGTCCTTTCTCATATTCATCTTTCCGGACAATCTCAAAGACTGCTTCTTCATCATATTCAAAAATACTCATTTCCACCGCCTCTTTCCTGTTTCGAAGCAAAAACTCCCGCAGGATTCCTTCATTGATACATTCTCTCACCGCACGGTCTACCGCTTCTTCTACTTTCATGCTCTTTGCATAGGTTCTTACTTTCTTCACATAGATAGCATATTCCTTTAAGGTTTGGCACTGTTCTAAAAGTTTCCGGTTCTTTCCGAGATTGATGTTTAGCATGGTTACTACCAGTTCTAAATCCGGGTCGTCCATGGATTTTTGAAAAGCATCCGACAGACGTAAGTATTTCTTTTCTGCCTGCTCCTCCGAACCATTGTAAAAAACTAAAAATCTCGGTGTTGGAATCTTAATCAGTGTGTTGCGATACAGATCCCTGTAATCGACCTGCCCCTGCAATTCTTTTGCAATATAAAACAGATCCCGCAATGGCATGTTCGGGGAATAAGTGGACTGGTGTTCATAAAGATTCAGGTATGAATCCATGATAAATGCCAGATCATTTTTCATATTCATATAGATGGCATTTTCTAAGGTTACAATCTCTAGTTCTTCTGTGTTTGTGTAAGATGTTCCGTTGACTGCATTATAAAGGCTCAATAGTTCCTTCTTTTCACGAAATATCATGCGAAATAATCTGTCCTTGTGGTTTCTTGCAACACTGATCTCATTTTGGGTTTCTGTCATAGTATTACCTCCTGTTTGAAATTGTTTTACAGGAGTTCTTATCCTTTTTCGCGAAAACTCCTGCTGTTCATAATGTTGGAAAAGCATGAATTTTCTGATCTGAATAAGATTTGTAATAGACTACGGCAGAAATGCCGCCTTATATAAGAAAATATGCTTTGAGGGTATTATAGCATGGGGGCGAATGGGTTACAACCGATTTTGAATGCGATTATGAGTATTTTTTCCTTTATAGGATGCCGCTGTCTTCGGCTATCCCCACTGACATGCTGCGTTTCCTGTTCGTCTCACACGCCTTTTTGCTCATCACGACGGAAGCCTCGCAACTGTCTGTGGGGATAGCTGGGAACTGCTACATTGTGTAGAAAATCACTAAGATTACTTAATCAGAAGTTTTGAGAACTTGTATTTTAAAATTTTTAATTCATGTAAGTATAGGAAATCTCAATGTAAAACTCAACTCACTCCTCCCGAACTGCTTTAGAAAACGTATATCCCAGCGAGCTCCGTTCAGTGATCGGCATTGCAAACAAAAGATCATTGTCCTTTGCCTGATACAGAGTGGAAAATGTGTTAAAAACTCCCTCCGAACACTCCTAAGGTCACACTGACAATACCCATCAGAGCCATATAAAGCCATGCAAAGACTTCCATCAGTTGTTTTTTGATCAATGTTTTTGTCATTGCACATGCTCCAATTCCAAAAATACATCTTCTAAAGAAGCATCGCCTCTGACTTCATCCATCGTGCCGGATTCACAAAGCTCCCGCATGGTCGTTTTCAAAAGATGTGATGCCTTTGGATCAAGCCCCACAAAAGGTTCATCCATGATGATCAGCTTCGGCTCATGGACAAGAGCGGAAATGATCGCCAGTTTTTGCTTCATACCATGGGAATAAGCAGAAATCGGCTGTGCAAGATCCTCCGTCAATTCAAACATATCTGCATATTTGCGAATACACTCCTGACGTTCCTTTGCACCTACTTCAAAAATGTCTGCCACAAAATTCAAAAACTGTATCCCCGTCATAAAGTCGTACAGATCCGGATTGTCCGGAATATATGCCAGCTTTGCTTTACATGCAAGCGGCTGTTCCTTTACGGAGGTTCCGTCGATCAGGATTTCCCCTTCGTCAAACTGTAATATTCCACAACAGGATTTAATGGTTGTCGTTTTCCCCGCACCATTATGCCCGATAAATCCATAGATTTCTCCCGGCCGGATATGTAAGGACAGATTGTCCACTGCCTTTTTGTCTCCATATACTTTTGTCAGATTTTTAATCTTTAACATGATATGCCCTCCACCTTGTTATTTATCTGTATTGTACCTTTCGGAACATTTTTCTCATAGGCATATTTTGTAGCAGAATGTGTCTTTTTTATAGAAAATCCTTTATCAAAAAAGCAGGATGGCAGAACATCCCTTACGCAAAGTACAGCCCTTACCATAACCATACCTGCGGATTTCTGACATTCTGCCACTTATTTCCTGTTTATTTATATGAAGTTTCTATATCACATGTTTACGCTGCCCTGATGTTGTAGCAGTTTTTATGCCTCTAATAATTTTTCTACCGAAGCTAATTTAACGCAGAGGACAAAGACTTCTGCTGCCTGACGAAGTTCCTCTAAAGTCGGATAAGACGGTGCAATCCTGATCACAAAATCTCTTGGATCGGTTCCATATGGAAATGGTGCTCCGGCTCCGGTCAGGACTACGCCTGCCTCTTTTGCTTTTTTTACCACAGAAGTTGCACAGCCTTCTAAAGTTTCAAAGGTAATGAAATATCCGCCAAGAGGTTTTGTCCAGGTTCCGATACCAAGACCTTCTAATTCTTTGGTTAAGATCTCATCCACCATTTCAAATTTCGGACGCAGGATGTCTGCATGCTGTTTCATCTTTGCTTTGATGCCATCTAAATCCTTGAAATATTTTATATGACGGTACTGGTTGACTTTGTCATAACCGATCGTCTGAATGGTCATACTCTTTCTGATAAAATCCAGATTCTTTTTTGAAGATGCCATGGCTGCAATTCCTGCTCCCGCAAAGGTCACTTTAGAAGTAGATGCAAACTCATAGACAATATCCGGATTTCCTGCTTTTTCACACTCTGAAATAATGTCTAAAAGCTCTGCCTGTCTGTCCTCATATAAATGATGTACTACATAGGAATTATCCCAGAAAATCCTGAAATCTTCTGCTGCCGGTTTTAACGCCGCGAAACGTTTTACCGTCTCATCGGAATAGACATAACCCTGTGGATTGGAATATTTCGGCACACACCAAATTCCTTTTACGGAAGGATCATTATTGACATACTGTTCTACCATATCCATATCCGGTCCGTCTTCTGTCATCGGGATATTGATCATTTCGATGCCAAAATGCTCGGTAATCGCAAAATGTCTGTCATATCCCGGAACAGGACAGAGAAATTTAATCTTATCTAAATGACACCAAGGCGTACTTCCACAGACACCATGTGTCATAGAACGTGACACGGTATCATACATGATCGTAAGACTTGCATTTCCAAATACCAGCACATTCTCAGCTTTTGTTCCCATCATATCTGCCATCAGTTTTTTGGCTTCCGGAATACCATCCATCTCACCGTAATTGCGTACATCAATTCCGTTTTCTGCAACCATCTCACTCTTAGAATCCAGTACGTCTAAAATATCCATGACCATATCCAACTGCTCGACTGCCGGTTTTCCTCTTGCCATGTTCAGACTCAGATCCATCTTCTGGTATTCCTTATACGCTGCTTTCAAACTTTCTTTTTCCTGTAACAACTCTTCTTTTGACATTTCCTGATAAGACTTCATATTTCCTCCTAAACTCCTTCATGCTTTATCATATTAGTTTTCTGTCTGATTGCCTCTTAAAAACTGTAAATGCTCCTTAATCTGTTTTTCATAACCGATCTCTGTCGGCTCATAAAAGACCTCGTCTTTTAAGGCATCCGGCAGATATTGTTGTTCTACATAGTGGTTCGGGTAATTATGTGCATATAAATAACCCAGACCATGTCCTAATTTTTCGCTTCCTTTATAATGGGCGTCCTGTAAATGTACCGGCACCGGAGCAGTCATCGTCTGCTTCATGCACTCGGTTGCCCGGTCAACGGCTAAATAGGATGCATTACTCTTTGGAGCCGATGCTAAATAAGTAGCTGCCTGTGCTAAAATGATCCTTGCCTCCGGCATCCCGATCCGCTCTACTGCTAATGCTGCAGAAACTGCCACATTCAATGCATTCGGGTCTGCATTTCCCACATCCTCGGATGCACTGATCATCATTCTCCTTGCAATAAACCGGATATCTTCGCCTGCATACAACATTCTGGCGAGATAATAAACGGCTGCATCCGGATCCGAACCGCGGATACTCTTGATAAATGCAGAGATCGTATCATAGTGCTGATCTCCCATTTTATCATACCGCACTGCCCGCTTCTGTATACATTCCTGTGCTACGTCTAGGGTAATGTGTATCTTACCGTCCTCGCTCCGCTCCGTGGTCAGCACGCCAAGCTCTATTGCCGTTAATGCTGCCCTTGCATCTCCATTACTGATATCCGCTAAAAAATCCTCGGCATCCGGCTCTAAAACGGCATGGTAGGCACCCATTCCCCGTTCCTCATCGGTTACGGCACGTCTTAAAAGTATGCGGATGTCCTCTTTATCTAATGACTTTAATTCAAAAATGACTGACCTTGAGAGCAGTGCCCCATTTACCTCAAAATACGGGTTCTCTGTGGTTGCCCCGATCAAGATGATCGTACCGTCCTCGACAAACGGAAGCAGATAATCCTGCTGTCCCTTGTTAAAGCGATGGATCTCATCTATAAAAAGGATCGTCCGTCTTCCATACATGCCAAGACTGTTCTTCGCCTGTTCGACCACAGCCTCCATATCCTTTTTTCCGGCGGCAGTTGCATTGATCGACACAAATTCTGCTTTCGTTGCTCCCGCAATGACCTTTGCAAGTGTGGTTTTTCCGGTACCGGGTGGTCCGTAGAAAATAACCGAACTCAACTTGTCTGCCCGGATCGCACGGTAAAGCAGCTTATCCTTTCCGATAATGTGCTGCTGTCCAACCACCTCCTCTAATGTCTTTGGTCGCATTCTATTTGCCAGCGGAGATTCATTTTGCATATTTTGTTCTCTCATGTAGTCAAATAAATCCATTTTTATCCCCTTATCCTTATAAAATATACATCATTTTGCAAGTTGAAGCAATACAAATTTCATTTTTATGGATTTTTATTCAAAAATCACCTCATCCACGGTAACGAATTCATATCCCTGTTTTTCTAAGGCATCAATGATCCCAAGTGCTGCCTCCACACTGCTTTCCGATGCATCATGCAGTAAAATGATATCATCTTCCTCCACCGCTTTTACTACTTTTTCTATGACCGTAGAGGAGCTTCCGCAACACCAGTCGAGCGGGTCCACGTCCCAAAGCACGGTCATCATATTCTTCGCACAACTGCATTCCGGTGGCTCATTTCCAAACGGCGGCCTTAAATACTGCGGATATTCTCCGGTAATCTTATGGATTGCCTCACTTGTCATCCGGATCTGCTTTGCCGCATCCGTTTTAGAAAGGTTCGCTAGATTGACATGGTCATAGGAGTGATTTCCTATCATATGCCCTTCTTTATGCATGCGTTTTACGATATCGGGATATGCTTCTGCCTGCTTTCCCAACAAAAAAAAGGTTGCCTTGACATTTCTCTTTTTCAGTCCGTCTAAGAGCATCTCCGTATAATCCGGATCAGGACCATCATCAAAAGTCAGTGCTACCTTCTTTTTCACTGCATCTGCGTCCTCTCCTTTTGCCTGCACGTCTCCATTTTGAACAGGAACCGTATTCTGTGCGACTCTTTGCTCCATGTTTACAGTCAAAACCTGAACTGCCAGCAGTGTCCATGCCAGCAGATTGATACATAACAACCATTTTGCAGCTTTTTTCATGATAACTCCACAGTATTTTTCTTTCTGTAGAATCCTATGCTTTTTCCTCTTTACTTATGTTCTGCATTTCATTCTCTTCTTTCTCTTCTGCATCTAAGTAATGCAAAAAACGTTTGATCTCTGCCCATGCCTTCTTCGATTCCGGCATCAGCAGCATTGCCATTTGAAACACATGGAACATTCCCTCATATATGGAAAGTTTTACTTTGCCTCCGGCTTCTTTTGCTTTTTTCGCAACTCTGGTCGAATCGCTTAAGAGCATTTCATAGGAGCCCACCTGTATCAGCAATGGTGGAAATCCTTCATAATCACCAAATAATGGAGAAATATACTCATTCGTCGGGTCATTGTCTCCAAGGTAGTCCTTGTTATATAACATGCTGTCCCTTGTTTTTCCAAACAATGGGTCTTTCTCAAAGTTTGTTTCCACTGATTCGCCGCTGATCGTTAGATCTGTCCACGGTGACATGGCGATCACACCGGATGGCAGCGGTTCTTGATGGTTTTTCAGCCATAGGCAGAGTGCCAATGCCAATCCGCCACCGGCGGAATCTCCTGCCACAACAATTTTTTCTGCCGGATATCCCTGCTCTAACAGCCAGTGATATGCCGCGATCGTATCCTCTAATGCCGCCGGATACGGATGCTCCGGTGCAACCCGGTAATCAATGGTCAATACACGGCAGTTGCCGCCCAACTCACTGTAAAGTGCCGCAAACGAACGGTATGCATTCTTCATCGTGGCAATATATCCGCCTCCATGAAGCTGCAGCACCACCCGGCTGCCCACATTTTCCACCGGCTCTAACAGCTCCATGGTAAAATTTTCCATAAGAATCATTGTATTTGTGAACTGCTCCGGACATTTCCATTCCGGTTCTAAATCCACAGCTCTTTTTCTTAACTCTCCGCTTTTTATCTTTTTGCCGATCAACAGATCATTTGAAAAACGGGCAATCAGATCGCGGATCACTTTTCCTCTGATACTTTCTGCCATATTTTCTTCTTACTCCTTACGCCTCAGTTTCCTAAACATGAAATCTTCTCTTCAATTCCGCTCTCGCACGGCTTCCGCCAATGATAAAGGTGCCGAGGAACAAAAATACCGAAACAGCAAGTGCGATCTCACTTAAAAACGGTTTTGTAATGACATCCTTCTTCCATAAAATGATCGGAAAGATACTGCACAAAATGCAAAAAAGCTGAAACAGCAGATAACTCGGCCAGTTCCTCCAGTTGACGATCATCAAAAGTATGATCGCCACATTCAGCATGATCACGCCTGCCGGCAGGACATAGTTCAAAGACCAGCCACGATAACCGGCCACTTCATCAATCAGAAAGAGCAGTCCGATACTGAATATCGTCACAAGAATAATCTTACTGCGGTAGCCTGCATCGTTTTGGATTCCGATCTTCATGATCAGATAAATGTAAATAAATACTCCTGCCGTGATCGCACTCCACCAGATTCCCTTATGATGGTTTACATTGATGAATACCAACAGTGCCTCTGCCATAACGGCTAAAAATACATAGATACGGATGATCAGTGCAAAACGTTTTTCCCGGATTCCCACATCAGGATATGCCGCTTCTCTTTCGCTTCCGTCCTGTTCCACCACACAATGGCACAGCGGGCAGACTCCGGTACGGTCTAAAATCTCTATTTTACAATTTCTGCATTTACTCATAACACACACCATTACTTTCTATCGAAACATCCAGTCCATCGGACGCTAACTTTCTAAAAAAAGCTTTCTGTACGGAAGTATCTTTTAAAATAAAACTAAACGTAAACACCAGTGTATCCTTGTAAGAACAGATCGTTCCTTTTAAGTTCTGCCCTTTGGACATCGCAAGATAGGCATGAAATCCCTCTATATATGGCTCATATTCCTCCCGCACGGAAATATTTCCTATATTGGTAATGGTAGAAGTATTTGCCAGTGCCGCCGATGTATAGACCGAACGAATGGCAAGTTTTTTCAATACCAACGGGACTGCCCTTGCGATCAATATCTTTTCGTTGGATACATTATAAGAAAAAATATCCTCTAAATGCTCTTTATTGATCTGTGACCGCAGACTCTCACACACGATCTTTAGTACCTCTTCAAAGGTATAGGTTTCCTTTTTGGCTTCAAATTCTGCCGAGACCATTGCAAAAAAATTCTTTGTCGTCACAGAGTTAAAAAACGGACGCAGATTGACCGGAACGGCGACACGGACCGGACGTTTCTCCGGCATCCCATGCATATACTCCGTATAAATACTCCAGATAAAGACACTGACTAAATATTCATTGATACTTGCTCCCATCTTCTTACAGACACTTTTTAGCTGTGGGATATTCAAATATCCGTGTATTACGCCAAACTCCGGCTCTTTGAATTTTTCTCCTTTGAGCAGATATGCCTTCTGGGTCTTATAAATCTTCTGGCTGCTCTTTCTGTAATTCTTGATAAAACTATCCTCTGTATTTAACGAAGTCTCACTGCAAAGAGCATCGCCGCCCACCTGCTCACGAAGTTTCGGATGAGCCAGACGCAGATATTGATAAGTCAGCTCCCGTAAAAAATTGATACCGCCCATTCCATCGGTCAGCACATGGAAAACTTCTAAATTGATCCGCTTCTTATAATAAGTTACCCGGAACAGATAACTCCGATTCTTATTCTGTACAATGTAACGGCATGGATAGGTTTCCTCTTCATGCACCCGCGGAGCCCGCTTTACATTTTCTTCAAAATAATACCAGAAAATTCCCTGCCGCAGCCGCACATGAAAAATCTCAAATTTCGGCAATACAATATCCAATGCCTGCTGTAACAGATCCTGTTGTACTTCTTCTTTTAAGACAACACTGATCCGATACACATTCGTCATCTCATTTCCGGCAATGACCGGAAATACATGTGCTGTATTGTCTAATTTATCCCATCTTAATGTTCCCTGTTTTTCTTCGGTTCTTTTCATACCGTCCCCTTTTCTGTGTTTTTTCTTTCTATAGTAGTATAAGAGTATTTTCCCCCTGTGTAAAGGGTAGTTTTGGGTATTTCCTATAGAGCAAAAAAGAGGGAAGGTACAACCTTCCCTCTAATGCAAACTATATTTGTGAATTCGATTTTTATCCCTGCATAAATCTTGCCAAAAACTGTCTAGTCCGTTCTTCCTTCGGGTGTTCGATGACTTCCTTTGGATCACCCTGCTCAATGATATATCCGCCATCCATAAAGATCACGCGGTCTGCTACATCCCTTGCAAAGCTCATCTCATGTGTCACGATCACCATGGTCATTTTTTCTTCCGCAAGTTCACGGATTACTTTTAAAATCTCTCCGGTCAGTTCCGGATCTAATGCACTTGTCGGTTCATCAAAAAACAGAATTGACGGTTTTAATGCAAGTGCTCTTGCAATGGCTACCCTCTGCTGCTGTCCCCCTGAAAGCTGGCACGGATAGACATCTGCTTTGTCCCCTAAGCCCATCTTCTCCAAAAGACGTCTTGCTTCTTTTTCTGCTTCTTTTTTACTCTGCTTCTGGACACTGATCGGCGCATCCATAATATTTTTCAACACCGAATAGTGTGGAAACAGATTAAAATTCTGAAATACCAGTCCGTAACTTCCTTCATAATGGATCGTTCCGCTATCTGCCTGCTCTAAGCCTGTGCAGCAACGCAGCAGCGTAGATTTTCCGGAACCGGACGGACCGATGATCGCAACGACTTCTCCTTCTTCTACCCCAAGAGAAATGTCATGCAGTACATCGAGGTCTTCAAAACTTTTCTTTAAATTCTCTATCTCTAATAACTTCATCGCATTTCTCCTACTGATAATAAGACAGGCGTTTTTCTAAATATTCCATACCTACCGCTACGATCAGATTAAATATGTAGTAAAACAGTCCTGCTACAAACAATGGTACGATCGTGGTCTGTGCCGCTGCGATCTGTTTTGCGATCGTAAACATCTCTGCATATGCCAATACAAATGCCAGTGAGGTGTCTTTGACCAGTGTAATTACCTCATTTGTTACCGGCGGCAGCACCCTTTTTACCATTTGTGGAAAAATAATCTTCCAAAATGTCTGGACCCTGGAATATCCAAGGACTTTTGCTGCCTCACGCTGTCCTACCGGGATCGACTGGATACCGGAGCGGTAAATCTCTGCAAAATACGCCGCATAGTTGATACTGAATCCGATGATTGTTGCATAGAACCGGTACTCGGTGGAAATATTCTGCCGGAATACATAATACGGTCCGAAATAAACCACTAAAAGCTGTAACATCAGCGGTGTTCCACGCATAATGGATATATAAAATTTTGTGATCCATTGAAGCGGTTTTATCTTAGACATTCTCGCAAATGCCACTAAAAGTCCCAATGGAAGAGAAAACAGCAACGTCAGCACAAATATGGAAACAGATGCCCCCATACCCGGTAAAAGCTGACGAAACATGATATCAAATGCCATTTCTTTGCTCCTTACTTACCAAGACATACCATATCTGATAAATCCCATTTTTTTGCGATATCATCAAATGTACCGTCTTTTACCATCTCATCTAATGTACTCTGTACCTGATCTCTTAACTCTTCATTTCCAAGTTTGAAACCAACTGCATACTGCTCTGTACGTATCTTATCATCTAACATTGCAAATCCTGTTCTGGATTCTAACTGATAATCTGCCACACCGATATCTACTACGATCGCATCTACGGCTCCTGCCTCAAGGTTCATAAATGCTGTGTTATAATCTGCTACCTGCTGTAAGTCTGAAAAACTTGCTGCTAATTTTAAGTTTTCTTCGTTGTCCTCTTCATCTGTCAAAGCTGCAAGTCCTGAAGAATCTGCCTGTACGGCTACGACTTTTCCTGCTAAATCCTCTTTTTTCTCAATTCCTGAACCCTCTTTTACTACTACAACGATAGAGTTATCTACATATGGTTTTGACCATGTATAGTCATCCTCACGTCCTGTCATCGTAAATCCGTTCCAGATACAGTCGATAGAACCTGAATTTAACTCCATATCTTTAGAATCCCAATCAATTGGCTGTTTTACGAGTTCCCAGCCATTACGGGCACATACTTCCTGTGCTAAATCCAAGTCAAATCCTACATATTCGCCATTGTCATCTTTATATCCGTATGGAGGATATTCTGCATCAAATCCAACGATAAACTGTTTATCGGAATTTTCCTTATCCTTAGAATCCTCTGTCTTTGTCTCTTTCTTTGCAGATGTATCTGCGTCTTTACTGCTTCCGCAGCCTGCCATTGTAAATACCATTGCCGCTGCCATAAGCACTGCTGCAAATCCGGTTGCTCTTTTCATAAAAAAATCCTCCTTTTTCATTCACTGTACTTTAGTATACTACCATGATAAAACAGTAATGTAAAGGAGGATTTTAAGGATTTTTGTAATATGTTAAGATTCTAAGATGATCGCAACGGTCAGGCTCTGTCCATCCTCACTGTATGCCCTGATTCTCCGCTAACATCTGCGTCAATTCATCTGCATGCTCTATGATATGAAAATAATTAGTCAGATTGACCCTTCCCCACCTCTGTGATTAGCAATAAAACTCTGAGCCCCATCCACTTCTTTCTGTGGATGAGGCTCAGTTTGTGTTTCCTATGAACTCTTTATATTAATACTTCTTATTTTTACTTCCTACTGACATTTCTTTCTCTTTTTATCGGCTGCTACAACTCCTGCCATTCCTACTACAGAAACACACAGTATTCCTGCCCAGAGTATCGGCTGAAAGATATCACCGGTCTTCGGTGCTTTTACCTGTGCATTGGCTGTGGTTGTTGTATTGTTTGTTCCATTGCCCGATGTGTTCGTATTTGTATCCGGTTTTTTATTATCGGAAGGATTCTTAGTATCAGAATTATCCTTCTTTGCAATCGTCAGACTGGTAGTTGCATAGCCGTCCGTAAATTTGAATTTTACGGTATGCTTTCCTACAGATAATGTATTTACAAAATCTTTTTTGAATTTTATATAAGTAGAACCGCTCCATGCCGTGTAATTTTTGCTGTCTACGGTCTTACCGTCGATTTCAATTCCCTTAAAATTCTTATACTTACCGTCTGCACGCATGGTCAGACTTCCGTCTTTATTAATTGTATAGGTAGCATCTGCCCCCTCGATCACCTTATATTTCTTCTGTGTAGGCTTCTCCGGGTTGGTTGGGTTTTCCGGGTCCGGCTTGGTCGGATTCTCCGGATCTGGTTTTGTTGGATTCTCCGGGTTACTTGGTGTCAGTTTTGGAATGCTGACACTATCTACCACTGCTCCACATACGGTACATTCCTTATGTCTGCTTCCTTCTTTCGTGGAAGTAGGTAATTCGTCGATGATCCAGTCACTCTTGGTATGTCCGTTATTTACGGTAATGGATACGGTTGTCCTGTTCCCTGCTTTGTCTACTGCTTCTATTTTCTGTTTTCCGCTCTTTGGAGAGACCGTAAACTTATCATCCTTTAAAGTTACTTTTTTGCCGTCTAATTTTACGGTATCTAAGTCCTTGTCGGTAACGGTTACGGTCACCTTACTGCAATAGGTCTTTCCGTTCGTAACACCGGTAATCTCTGGTGCTGTTGTGTCCGTAGAATTGATCTTAATCTTTGCAATTGTATTTTCTACGAACTGATAGTTTGCAGTTGCCTTTCCACCGCTGTAAGTTACTTCAAAATTCTTAACATTGGTATCATTTGTATTCACGGTTCCTTTTACTTTGGCAGTTGGTTTTTGGAATCCTGCAATACTGTTCTCATCCTCGCCATCTGCAAATCCATCTACTCTGACGGTAAGTTCCGGCATTGCATCACCTCTGTCGATCACAACATCCGCAACGGATACTAACAGTTTTCTCGGCTCAATCGTAAATGTCCAGCTGCTGTCTGTCAGACCGGAAGCTGCAAGATAATTATCATTTTCTGCCACATTGATCTTTGCGATATATGTTCCGGCATTGACCGGTGTGACTTTCTTTCCGTTCTGATAATATTCTACTGTGATATCTCCGCAGGAAGTCCCATTTTTTTTCGATATTTCTGCTGCCTTTGCTTCCCCATTGTAGATCAGACTCTGTGGCGCTTTAAACTGAAAATCGGATGCTTTTAATGTAGCAGCTTCTTTTTTCAAAAAAAGCTCATTATTGTCTTCTTTTATTACGAAACCATCCTTATCACTGACAAATTTAGATACATCCGACTCTTTCAACACATAACCTTTACCATAGATATATCTGGCATCTCCTCCACCTATGGAAACAGGATAGGTTTCGAGAGCACTGGTAATACCTATCTTAGCATTTCCCGCTAAGGAACCTTCCACATATACATTTGATCCGAAATCCGACAGATAAAGATTATTGGCTGTTCCTGTGGTATAGCGCTGTTCTGTTGTACTCCAGATACCGTCCTTATAATTGCCACTGATATTGATATCACTGTTTAAAAGACATGCTCCACTTACCGGAACGAAAACACCGCCTCCGTTTCCACTTGTACTATTGCCGGTGATCGTACCTCCATACAGTCTCTCTACATTATAGACACCGCCTCCGTTTCCTTTAGCAGTATTTCCACTGATGGTTCCACCGGTCATGCGGGCGGAACCACCTCCAAATTCATAGATTCCGCCTCCATTGCCGGCAACTGTGTTACCACTGATAGTTCCACCAGCCATTTCAAAATATCCACCATTGCCAATCACATAAACCGTTCCGTCACTCTCGGATACATTATTTCGGATCTCACTGCCTTCTTTCATAGTCACCGTACTATAATGATTTACATATATGGCTGCGCCTTCCTTTGCATGGTTATTCTCAATCACGGTACCACTTTCTAAATTTACCAAAATACTCTTAGATTTAAGTGCCGGTGATGCAGTCTGTGTATTTCCGTCCTTATTTCCATCCACGATGATATTCTTCAATGTAACGACATCTGACTTATGACCATTGGCACCATCAAAATCCAGTATTACATCTGTATGACTCTTACCCCGGATCAACTTTGATACATTGGATGCATCCGGACTCTGGATCGTCACTGCTCTTCTGACATATACCTTATCTGTGATCGTTATGTCATTCATGACATTGATAAGACTGATATATTGATTTTGGGCTGCCGCCTGCAGCTCAGTCAATGTCTTAACATTTGCAACACCTGTTGGCTCGATCTGTATGTATTTATAATCATCTAATACCGTATCCTTGGCTGCCTGTGTTCCCGGTGCAGCATCGCCGATAAATACATTATAGTCTTCATAACCATACCCACTCTTATCTATACCGGAAGGAGACTCATAAGCAGCAGCACCTCCAAAAGCTGTCAGAACAGCAGAGTTTTTCACATAAATACTCTGTCGTGCAAAAATACCTTTTCCCGTACTGCCATCGCCCGCTGCCTCAAGCTTCGTCCTGATCCCATCGATTTTCAGCACTCCTCCCGATGATATGGCTGTAGCACCACTTTTCGCCCGGGCTTTCACTTCCACGCCATCCGAGACCGTCATGCCGGAGCCAGCCTGTATTGCCTCTTTTCCGTCGCTTTCCACTGTCAGACTGCCCGTTCCGCCACCATATCCGCCATAGCGGATCGTCAAATAACCGGTGACCTCTATCGCTGTTTCATTCTGCGTGGCAGTCACGATATTCGTATTTGTTTCCTGATCGTTGCATACATATATGGTAAGATTTCCATCTGCTTTGATCGTATGTGCCTCTAAATTATTCAGCCAAAGCTCACCCGCCGTATCGTAATATGCACTATGGTCCTCATAAGTACCTGTTGCACCGCTATCAGCAGTATCACCATTTTTAAAATACTCCTTACCGCCCGCATACAATTCCACACCATCTACACATACGCTCGCGGCATTCTCTGCTGCGGATATCTGCATTGACATTTGTGGCAGCATTGGTAATATTCCAAGTACCAGCACTGTGCAAAGCAGCCAGGCAATCCCTTTTCTTATCTTATTTGTCTGCCTCATGTGTTACCTCCTTACATCCATACTCCCAAATTGACATAGTTTTACATTTTTTATATAATTATATTACACCGTACATCAGTGTACGATACAAGAGTTTTTTCTAAATTTTACAGCATTTTTGGAGGTTTTATGAGTCAGAAAGAAGATCGTCTGATGTCTATCGGAGAAATTGCAAAATCCCTTGGCATCACACGAAGAATTATATTGAATTATGAAGAAAAAAATCTGTTGCAGGCAGATGTAAAAGACGGGGCTACCGGCAACCGTTACTACCTGGCAGACTCCCTGACGAAGATACGGACGATCCGCGTACTGCAAAACCTCGGTCTGTCTTTGGATGACATCCAGGCATATTACGACGGAACTACTGATATGGAGCCTATGATCGAGCGTTTAGAAAAGCTTCGTGATGAATTAAATCTCAATATTGAAAAACTAAAACAGCGTGTAAAAAGCGACAATGACTTTGAACTCCATACGGTCACGATCCCGGAACAGACCATCTACCGCCGCACGATGCGTGCTGACACCGTAGAACAGAGAAAGGAGCATTTACGGGATATTATCCCTGATGCTATGCGAAAATACGGCTCAGACACCAGCAAACGCATGTATTTTATTGAATATCCGTTAGATGACCCGAACCTGATTTCCTATTGTATTGCAGTCCCACCGCAGAGTGAGGGCGAATACATTCACAGACTGCCGGAAGAAAAAGCACTCTGCATTTTTTACCACGGCAGCTATGAATCGATCCCGGATATACGCGACAGACTGATCGCATATGCAAAAGAACATGGATTTTCTTTAAAGGGAACCTGTCGGCATATCTATCTCGAAGGTCCCCCGGCACATACAGATCCGAGTAAGTTTATTACGCAGGTGGCCTTATTGATAGAGTGATAATAAGGTATTGATAAATTTGTTTTCTGTGTATATACTAAGTATATACGTCTATCTGTAAGGAGTTTTTTCATGCAAACACAAGTAAAAGAATGGGGTAACAGCCAGGGAATCAGACTGCCAAAAGAAGTATTAAAAAGTGCAGGAATTACATTGAATGAAGTTTTAGATGTTACCATATCAAATGGCGTAATTACTTGGGATACTCCCGAGATTTCCCCTCCTCAATTAAAATAGCATTATAACTTTCCATATTTGCCAACACCAACAACTGATTTAAATTTGCATCATCACGCACATTCCCCTTTTTACCCGGATTATTATTTTTCCATTGCTTTGCAGTCTGACCAAATAACGCAACATTTAAAAGATCTGCTTCACTGGCATATGTATAAGCAATCTGTTCTGGTGTCAGCTCTGGTGGAATCAAATTTTCCTTCACCGCATCCGTGTGAATACAGTAGTTCACCTTTGATAAAGCCCTGTTCAAGTTCCAGTCCAATGAAAGTCGACTGTTTTCATCTTGTTTTAACCTGCGGTAATCTTTCATAATATACAGTTGAAATTCCGGAGAAATCCATGTAGCAAATGCCATTGCAATATCGCTATGTGCATAAGTTCCCCCACCATATCTGCCTGCTTTTGACACTATTCCAATAGCATTGGTCTGTTCAATCCATTTGGTTGGCGTCATAACAAACCTGTTTAATCCTGTCTCACTTCTAACCGCCTCGAATTGCACACGGTTAAAATCTGGATTATGAAGTTCTTCCCAAACAGCCAAAAACTCAACTGTATTTCTGTTTCGCATCCAGTTCTGAATGACAAATCTGGGATCATTATCATTTCTATATTTTGCAATATCTGTCAACGAAATATATTCATTTTCAAAATCTTTCGTGTAAATCCCAATATCAATTCCTTTTGCGTGAATAATTTCCCTAACTATTTTATTTGCCATCTCTATTCCTCCACCATGTTCTCCATCTGTTCCAACTTCTGCAAGGCTTTCATATACGCCATGAGTCTTTTATATTGCTCATCTCCAAGGCTGTGAATCTGCTTTAAAATCTTAATATCCGACCTGGTTACTTCATAATTCGCATCTTCATCCTTATATTCCGGATCAATGCCTTTTCCTGTCAAAAGCTGTTCGGGAGTAATCTCCAATGCATCACATATAGACAACAGACAGTCCGCTTTGGGATTCGTCTTTTTCTTCTCTTTATATAGCTCCGTGTACAACTGTCTTATTCTTCCGGAATACGGATCTTACCAATATCATGAAGGGAAGAAGCAGTTGTAATCAAAGCAATATCTGCCTCTGTCAAAGGATAAGCATCTGTTACTTTTACCAGTTGTCTCAGCATCATCTCCGTTGCTGTTTTTATATGCAGGATGTGTTCTCTGCTCTCGCTGTTACGGGATTCCAATATATTACTCATAATCCGAATCATGATATTATTATTTTCTTCTTTTTCGTAAACCTGATCATAAACCACATTTATCAGATGCTTTTGGTTCATATAGAGGCCCAAGGTATTCTGAACTCTTTTCTTTACAATCACAGAATCAAACGGTCGTGTGATATAATCTGTGATTCCCAGCTCATATGCCTTACGCATAGTATCAACAGCATCTTCAGAAGATATCATGATTACAGGAGTTTCAGCAATACACTGGCTTCTTTTCATTATTTTCAAGACTTCAAAACCATTCATCTGTGGCATATTGATATCCAAAAGCATCAGATCAATTCCAATATTTTCTCCTATCATCTGGATTGCCTGATTTCCGTTTTCGGCTTCCAGATAGTTATAAGCATCTCCAAGAATCTCCTTCAATATGTCCCTGTTAAATTTCGCATCGCTTAATGCTACATTCCCTTCTTTATTTCTTCAATCGTCATCTCATATACTTCTGTTACTTTTTTCATAGCTTCTGGTATCCCCGGCTGCTCTCCGGTCCTATCTCTCAAAAGTTCTGTTAAATCGTTACTAACCTCATACAGACGATCAAATGAAAGATTCTGACACACCCCTTTCAGTGTGTGTGCACCGCGGAAAGCATCTTCATAATTTTTATTTTCCAATGCCTGTTTTAACTGTATATAACTCTGATCTTCAAGGAACTTTAATGCAAATCTCCGAATCAGTGCTTCGCTGTGAAGGCGTCCCAAGACAGCTTCATAGTTTCCTCCAATAGCTTCATAACACTCTTGCATTGTCATATTTTAATCCTCCTGCCTATATTTCACCGCTTATTTGACACTGTCGTATCCATTATTTCACCAATTTATGAATTACTTTTATCAGTAATTCCACATCAACTGGCTTAGCAACATGTTCATCCATCCCTGCTGCTTTTGCTCTTATTCTGTCCTCCGTGAACGCATTTGCTGTCATTGCAATGATCGGTACCTCCTTTGCATCCTCTCTGTCTAGAGACCTGATCATCTTTGTAGCTTCATAACCATTCATTACCGGCATCATAATGTCCATAAGAATGACATCAAATTCACCAGGTTCACTATTTCTGAACAGCTCAACCGCTTCCTGCCCATTCCACGCTTTGATCACGTCCGCGCCCTCATTCTGAAGCATAAATTCAGCGATTTCCATATTCAGCTCATTATCTTCCGCCAGAAGAATATGCAATCCCTTTATAGATTTTTCGGATACATCCTTCTGTTCTTCACGTTTATCCGCATCCGGATCTATTTTAAATGGAACCCGGATCACAAATGTCGTCCCTACGCCTTTTTCACTTTCAAAAGTAATGGTTCCACCCATTTTCTCAACCAGCTTCCTTGAAATGGCCATTCCCAGTCCGGTTCCGGCAAACTTTGTGCGGCTTCCCGTATGTTCCTGTGCAAATGGTTCAAAAATATATTTCTGGAACTCCTCAGTCATTCCGATTCCTGTATCCCGACAGACAAATTCCATCGTCGTCATTTCCGGCTGTTCGGATGGGATTTCCATACAGCTGATATAGATATGTCCGTTTTCTCTGTTATATCTCACCGCATTGGACAGGATATTCATCATCACACGTTTCACATACCCCGGGCTTCCAATAAGATCACGGTGTATGATTTCTTTTTTCTCCCATACAATCCGGATATTCTGTTCTGCAGCAATCTGTTCGATCACAACAAGCACTTCCTCAGAAATTTTGCTCAGATTAAATGGACTCTCTTCCAGAACAACTTCACCGGATTCCAGCTTACCCATGTCCAGAACATCATTTACCAGTTCCAGCAACAAATTGGCTGCCGCTTTAACCTTTGTTCTGTATTCCTTCTGCTTCTCCATATCATCTGCATAATGGTCTGCCATATTGATCAAACCGTAGATTCCATTAATCGGAGTCCTGATATCATGGCTCATCCGCTGAAGAAACTCTGTTTTTGCCTCATTGGCGGCTTCTGCCTTTTTTGCTGCTGTCAGAAGTTCTGCTTTATATTTTTCATCTTTTTCCTGCTCCTGTTTCTGATGTGCCTGATTGGTTCTGTGACCCCAGAACAAAAATATACTGAATATCAGAAAATAAAGAAAAATAACACCTGCTACACTTAATGGAAGGTTATGAAACACTTCCGTATCCGGAAGATACGCATAGATATAATAATCCCGCTGCTTCAGCATGATTCCGTAACATCCGGTTCCTTCCTTCTTAAAATGATAAATGTGCTGACTGTCTGTATGCTTTTTCATTGCCTGAACAACCTCGTTGCCAGCCGTATTCTGCCCCAACAGGCTCTCATTATTGCTGGCAACAACGATTCCGTCGTCTGCAACAATAATCGTTCCATCTTTCTGGATACTATAACCATTTAAAAGCCCCTGTATCGTCAGCGTATAGTTTCTGGCAAATTCAGGAGATGTGTAATAATAGATTGCAACGATACCCGGTGCATCTTTTCTGGCGCAGGCTGCAATGTCGATATGTGACCCGTCTTCCCTGGTAAACCGTTCCGAATAGCTTCTTTCTTCATATCCGGCAAAATTCATGATAATTTCTTTTTGCAGATACTCCGTAATCTCATTAGCCAGAGACTCATCCGTGCTGTATTCACAGTCCGTCTTTCCTTCTGCATCCAGTACAATGATACCATCCACCCATAGAGTCTGCAGGTTTTCCTTCAGGAAATCCCGGCTTAGCTGACCGCTGTTTTCTATTTCCATATCGATATTCGTACTCATCTGTCTGGCACTTTCAATCGCACGGAGAAGACTTTTGGATTCCGAAGATTCATTATAATGAGTGTAGGTGGAACACTGCACTTTCACATAGTTTACAATCTCTACCATTCTTTTCTCTGCTTCTGCTTTTTCTGCGTGAAAGAAATAACACAGAGATACTACAGCCACACAGATTCCAATCAGAGCACCGAACAGCTGGATTCGTTTTTCTCTTTTCTTTCTCTTAATACCCAAAATCATCCACCTCCAGATACTTCTGGGGATCATCCAGATATTTTTCAATAATTTTCAGGGATGTGCCATCCTGACGCATTTCTTCCAGCGTCTGGCTCATCTGCTCACAGATTCCTCTGTCATCATCTTTTGCAAAAGCAACACCTATTCCAGTGATCATCAAAGGTTCTTCCAGGATACGAAAGCTTGCGTCATAATCCTTCATATACTGGACAACAGATTCCTCGTGTACTGCAACTGCATCTACATATCCTTTTCCCAGAAATGTATAGATCAGCTCCCTGTGTCCCAGGCTGATCAGATTGCCCAGCTTTGGGATTCTCTCATCCGTCCGGTTCAGAAAGATGCCTTCCGGTTTGGTTGTGGACTGAACAGCCAGGTTCTTACCCTCCAGATCACTCAGTTTATAGATATCACTATTCTCATTTACAGCAACCACCTGACGGCTTGCTATATATGGTCCCGCCCAGCGGTAATCATCAAGGCGTCCTTCCATGGAAAAGCAGCCCATGATACAGTCAATCTCTCCGCTCTCCACCAGTTCTTTTTTCTTCTCCCAGTTGATCTGGACAACGTCCACCTGATATCCCATTCTTTTGAAAGCTTCTGTAGCCAGTTCTACATCGATTCCCGTCGGTACACCATCCTCATTCAGATAATTGTATGGTGGATAGTTGTCACTGCCGAGGGTAATAACAGGCTTTTCGGTTTCTTCTTTCGTGTTATCTGTGTTTTTACACCCTGCCAGGGTGACTGCTAAAATTCCCGCAAGCAGAATGCCTGCAATCACTCTTTTTCCTTTCATTTTCTGTCCATCCCTAACTATCCTTTTTGATTCTTCTATGTCCGGTTACTTTCCATTCGTCACTGTACAGTGACCTGCGGTTCGGTACCCCCCCACCAGATTTTATGCTTCTGATCGTCTTTTCCAGCACCTTCATCTCAACCGGTTTTGAAACATGTGCATTCATGCCAGCCGCAAGGGAATGCTGAATGTCTTCTGAGAATGCGTTGGCAGTCATGGCAATAATCGGAATCGTTTTTGCCAGTTTATGGGAACTTCTGCGGATTGCCTTCGTTGCCTCATAACCATTCATAACAGGCATCTGCACATCCATTAGAATCATGTCATAATCACCTGGAGCAGACTGTTCAAATGCTTTCAAAATCTCTTCGCCATTTTCACAGATGGTACATTCCGCACCTTCAATCTTTAACAGTTCCGTCAGGATCTCTGCGTTCAGCTCATTATCCTCTGCACACAGGAATCTCATTCCTTGAAGGATATTACCATCCTGCTCATCTGTTTCTTCTTGTGCCGCCAGAGCAACCGTTCTATCCTCTGCAATTTTCAGATCCATGAGAACCTCAAAACAGCTTCCCTGTCCCAATTCACTGTCCACATCAATGGTACCTCCCATTGCCTCAACCAGGTTCTTAGTAATAGCCATTCCAAGTCCGGTTCCCTGTATTTTGTTTGTAAGGGAACTTTCCGCACGGGTAAACGCATCAAAAATTGTATCCTTGAAATCTGCCGACATTCCCAATCCATTATCGCTAATTAAGAAACGGTACTTTGCATAGACAGATGACTTTGTCTCACATTCTTCTACCAGAAGCTGAATTTTTCCACCCTCCTGCGTATATTTTATGGCATTAGACAGCAGATTACTGAAAATCTGCATCAAATGAACCTGATCCCCATTCACCCACTCATGCTTGATATTTTCTTTTATAATTGTAAAGGTCTGATGCTTTTCATATATTTGAGAATGAAATATAGTGTCAAGTTCCTGAATAAAATCCAGAATAGAAAAGTCAGAATACTTGAAGACTGTTTTTCTTGCCTCAATCTTACTCATATCCAAAACATCATTAATAATTCCTAACAGATGCTGTGATGAAATATCTATTTTATCTGCATACTCTATTACCTTGCCTTTATCAGCGGCATCATGTCGGACCAATGACGTAATACCAATGATTGCATTCATAGGAGTACGTATATCGTGAGACATATTGGCAAGAAAACTACTCTTGGATCTGTTCGCTTCCTCTGCCACCTGAAAAGCTTCCTCTGCCGCTTTTTTTGCCTGCCGCAGTTCTGTATTCACTGTTTCCAGTCTCGCATTATTTTCCCGCTCCACACGAATCGCTTCCTGTTGATTTCTACGCATAATAAAAGAAATTCCCAGCATAACGCAGACAGCTGCGATAACCGTAAAGATAACGATAACTATCGTAACAAAATTGACAAGTTTTAAGGTATTCGTAGCAACATATTCTGCCGGAACCAGAAAGATAAGGGTCCATTCGGCATTTTCCATTCTTTTTAACCCGTAAAAATATTCTGTTCCATCCAGAACTGCATTAGAATAACTGCAGCCTTTTTCTTCCAGTTTCGCCTTTGTTTTCTCAAAGGAAGAATTGTGAAGATACTTCATGTTCTGTAAAACAGAAAAAACATTATGTCCCTTGATTAGTTCTACTTGATTGCTATTAAACAATTTAAATCCATTATCATCCAGTACATACACACTGTTGTTTCCATCATATGCCTCGCAGTTAAAATAAGGATTCAGCTGTTCCATGTCCTGAACAATTCCAAAATAGAGAATTGAAGTTTTCTTTTCTCCATTCTGAAGATCTATGGGTTCCTGCAGACGATTCAGAAATATCATCTTTGACTGGTTGTCCGTCATAGAATCAAAAACAAAACTGATCTTTTCAGGATTTTCTTCAAAATAATCCAGATCCCGGAAAAGTCCCCTGTTTCCGGATTCTGTATAATATCCGCCTTCTGAATCCACTGCCATCAACATGATCTTATGATCTGCATATGCTGATAATTCATATTTCTTTTTCATATGTCTGCATAGCTCATCTGTAGTCTGTATATTTGCATCTTTCAGATAATTACATTCTTCCGTTACCCGGTCCCAGTGGGAATCGATTACATCCTCCAGATTTTGAAACATCTGATGGGTAATCTCTTCCATCTGGTTTAATCGTTCCTCATAGATAATATCCTGGATATAAGTATGATACAGGAAAAAGAATGCAAGAAGCATCGCTCCGCCAGCCATACAGCAGCCCAATATTAAGTTCCGGTAACTCTTTGCCTTCTGCATCCTTCCCCTCCGCTTATTTCCATTCAGCGTCTGCTTCACTTAAAGTCTTAAATTGCCCCAAAAAGTCTTTTGCCGCATCCAGGCCTACAATACCACTGTCTGTCACTTCTGTTTCTGATGCCAGTTTTTCACTGATTCCGGAAATTGCGACCTGATAAGTCTTTCCTTCCTCCAGTTTCAGATTTTCAGGATTTACCAGCATATATGGATAATTTTTGCCTGTACCAACTGCATCATAACCTTCTTCATACAATGCCTGAATCTGTTTTCCTGTCAGTCTGATTGTATTAATCGTCCGTGACCAGCCAGTCGGAAGAATGGTACAGACATCATAATCTGTAATATTCTTTGCATACAGTTTTCCGCTCACGCCATCATTGTTCTGGTTCGTGCTATTTCCACTGACCCATGTTCCAAGGGATATAAGAGCAATGTCACTTCCGGTCGCCTCGGCAAAACATCTGCCCACCAGCTTTGCACAGCTTTCCTGTGAGATTTCCTCTGTGGCTGTTGTGATCACTTCCGGCTGGTTATTTACCACGCTGTTCTGATCCTCATCCAGCTGGTCTGCCACATCCTTTATTGATGCCTGATCCTGCATGAATTCCAGCATTTTTGTTCCGGTATTTACAATCGTATTTTCCCATCCGGAATAAATAAACGGTGTCGTATTCCCTGCATTGATCATATCTGAAATATCTGCATAGAAGGTTTCATCCGCCTTTGCATCTTTGAAAGGAAGTAATCCTGCTTTTAATGTGCTATCCGGATACAGGGCGCTGGTTCCTTCTACCGTAGACAGCACCTTCATGACTTTTAATGCATCTTCCAGTTTTTCAGGATTATTCTCCAGCTTTTTACTCAATCCATAAAAACGGTTTACATTTAAAATAAACACATTCCTGCTTCCGTCTTCAGACAGATATGGCATCAGACCAAATTTGTCCGTTGTATCTTCTGCGTCCATAATGCCATTCTGTGGTCCCAATAGAAACAGCGAGTTTCCTTTTATAAAAGCTTCTCTTGTTTTGCCATCATCTGCCGGATCACTATTGCTACAGTCAAGCATCCCAAGGTCTTTCCATTTTTGGATATATTCCATACTTTCCATCATGCCTGGTGTATTGCTTACATTTGCCTTTCCTGACAGGTAATCTTTCTGCCACTGCTTTCCAGACATGGTACTAAGGAATCCCGCATCCGCAATATTACATACATACTGAAAGGCGGAACCAGGGTACTGAATCTGTGCCATACATAACGTAACTCCTGCTTCTTTTGCTTTGTCTGCAAGTTCTTCAAGCTCTGTAAAAGATGTTGGCAGCTTCCATCCATTTTTCTCAAGCAGTGTTTTATTATAAGTGATTCCATAACAGTTGTACAAAGATGGAAGCATATAAAGTGCCCCCTCATCGGATACCTCTTTCAGGCGTGATTCCACATAATTATCTGTAAAATCGTATCCAGAGAGATCAATCATCTTATCACTGACATCCACCACATCTGGCTTATAAAAAGTTTGTGTGCAGATGTCCGGAAGATCATCCGCCTCTAACATATTCTGCAGATAGGTTGTTGTATTTGCTCCGCTGTACGGAACAACTTCCAGTTCAATCTCCGGATAGGTTTTGTGTACTTCTTCTATGAAGCTGTCTATATCCAAATAAGGAGCCATAAAAGTAATTGCTTCGTGTTTCTTTGGTGTTTCATCTGTTTTCCCACACCCTATAAGTCCTGTTGCTACTACACATGCCAGAATAAGACATACACTTTGTACTTTTTTGATTTTCATATTTTTCTCTCTTCCTGATAAAATCATTATTGTTACGTCTGTGAAATAACACCGTAAAAAAGTACCGTCAGACAGACAGTGCACCTCATTTTATGCAACTGGCTGCCATTTCACAGGCCCTGTAGCTTTGCGTCCCAGACTTTCATCTGGTTTGCCAATTTCCTTAATATAGCCTTAATCTTATGCCAAAAAATGATTTTATTATACTTTAACGCTCAACTATACATAAGAAAAATTTACCGTTTTAGCGCCCGAAAAACAAAAAAGAACAGCCGATACATATACTCGAACTGTTCTTCTACTTCCGAAGTCCACGCAGCATTGACATTACTGTTTCCTGCTCATTTGTACTCAGATCGTTCCATATCCCTAGAACTTCTTTCTGTTTTTCTGTCAGATTCTCTGAATTACCTTCCTGAAAAAACTGCGATAATGTCACGCCCAAAGCTATACATATTTTTTCAAGTGTGATCAGCGACGGCAGGTTTTCCTGCACCATGATTCTTCCCAGTGACGACTGGGAAATTCCCGACAGTTGCGATAATCTGTATTTACTGATATCACGCTTTTCACATAAAGATGTTATTTTATCCGCAATATACTTCTCTATCTGCAAGTAACTATACCTCATTTCCGCTATTACATGTTTTTATTGTACCTGTAATAATGAAAAAATATTAGTAATCAAATTTGCAAGTATTCATTCCCATTATAGGAAGTATAGGGATAAAAAAATATAACGATACTTTCGTTTCCGCAAAAGTCATTTTCGCTTATATCGTTTTTATAATAGCACAGACAGTTATGTTTCTCACATAAAAGTTTGAGACCTCAAACAAAAAAATAAGCCTGCCATTATCCCCAAGATGAAATCCCAGTTCTTCCAGCCACTTTCCTTTTAATGTAATTGCCGGAACTGTCTCATATTTATAAGCGCTCTGTCCACAAACCTTCATGTTTCTTACATTTTTCTTTGCCATAGAATTGACTCCTTTCAGATTTGACTAATAGATTTTCAGATAAAAAGAAAAAGCCGCTGACACGTTATCTTCTAACGCATCAACAGCTTCTATCCTGCTTTAATTCAGTGTATTATTCGGTTTTGTAAAGGTTTATTTGCTTTCAGCATTCTCCCTGATACGGTAATAATCATCCATATCAATGCCTATTTTTACCTTGGCATCTGGTTTTCGTTTGCCCAAAAGGCACACAGTCTCTATCCCGGTCGTCTGCGGGAACATATCCACACAGCAGATCCGCTCTGCCTCATACCCTCTCGCTAACAACACCTCTAAATCCCTTGCAAGGCTCGTTGGCTTGCAGGAAATATAGACCATCTTTTCTACTCCGTAGCTGATGATCTTTTCTAATGCCTTGGGATGGATCCCGTCTCTTGGCGGATCTAAGACAATGAAATCCGGTTTTTGTTCAATGTCATCGAGCACCTTTAAAACATCGCCTGCTAAAAATTCACAATTCTCTAAATGGTTACGTTTTGCATTTTCTTTCGCTGCTTCCACCGCTTCTTCAATGATCTCTACTCCGATCACCTCTTTGGCAACCGGGGCTAGAATCTGTGCGATCGTTCCGGTTCCACTGTAAAGGTCATAGACTACCTTTCCGTTTCCTGCATCGGCAACATACTCCCGTGCCGTCTCATAGAGTACCTCCGCTCCAAGAGAGTTTGTCTGGAAAAATGAAAACGGCGAAATAGAAAAATGCAGTCCGAGCAGTTCCTCATCAAAATGATCCTGACCATATAAAAGTTCCGTGCGTTCATTAATCACGGCATCGGCCACACTGTCATTTTCCGTATGCAGGATTCCGACAACCGTTCCCTCTAAATCCAGGGAACAGATCATAGATACCATTTCTGATAACAGTTCTTTTGTATCAATACCCTCGATCATCTGCGTGGTCGTTACGAGGTCAATTAAAATCTCTCCGGTCTTGACGGCTTTTCGTACCAGCAGATGACGCAGATAACCCACATGACCCATTTTATGATAAAAAGGAACCTGACGCTCGGTAAAAAAGTCCAGTACACCTCTTAAAATTTTCGAATAATCCTCATCCACGATACGGCATCCGTCCACCGTTACAATATCATGAAAACTTCCGCGTTTATGCATTCCAAGACTGAGCGGGCCATCCTTGACTTCATCTCCAAAAGAAAACTCCATTTTATTGCGATAAGCAAGACTTCTCGGACTTTCTTTGACACCCTCGAAAATCTCATCTAACTCATAACCTGCATTCAAAAGCACCGGTGCTAACAGATTTTTTACCTGCGTTTCCTTGATCTTAAGCTGCTCTTGGTACGGTACTCCCTGATACATACAACCGCCGCATTTTCCGAAATAGGCACACTCTTCTTCTGTCTGAAGCGGGGACTTTTCTATGACCTCTAAGAGTCTTCCCTCTGCCTTGCCTTTTCTTTTTTTATTGATGGAAAAACGGATTTTTTGTCCTTCGATGGCATTTTTTACAATGACCTTCTGTTCTTCTCCTTCTACACTGACAATTCCCTTATTTGGAAACGCCACTCGTTCTACAATTCCTTCTAAAACCTGTCCTTTTTTCATACATACTCCTATACCTATACTCAACAAAAGTGTGCTTCGCACACTTCCACACTCTATTTTCATTCGTAACACAGCTTTTGTTCCGCGCGCGAGCGATGCTGCATAGCAGCTATTTACTCCTCCGCGAGCTGTGCATCTTCGCCCGAAGGGCTTTTTACTCTATAGGAAACACGACTTTTATGCTTTAACATAACATGGTATTTCCTATAGAGCAAAAAAAGGACTGCAATATGATTGCAGCCCTTTCGTATTATTCTTTCTTATTCTGAATCTGCATCGTCCTCAAATTCATTCTCATCTTCGTCAAAGAAGTCTTCGTCCATTTCATCGTCGAAGTCATCTTCAAAATCCTCTAAATAATCAGGTGCAAAGAAACGATATACAGCATATGCAATTCCTGCTACTGCTGCTACAATTCCTACCACTGCAAGTACTTTGAGAACCTTGTTATTTTCTTTCTCTTCTTCCTCTTTTTTCTTTAATAACTCGTTTAACATCTCTTCTACTCTGCTCATAGCCACGCTCCTCCATTTCCATATGCTGGTTACTGTTTGATTTTTTTCAGTATATCATATTTTTTCCTAATAGCCTATACATAATTCGTAAATTTTTAAAAATTTTATACTTTTTTTAGCTTTGCAAAAGAAGCAAACATTTTTTTCACACCGACCTTATCAAAGTCCACAGTTACCTCATAATCACGTCCGCCCTGCACGATATTCTGCACCGTTCCTTCGCCAAATTTCATGTGTCTGACGCGGTCTCCTTCCTGATAGCCGAGCGATGCCGGATTGCCCGGTGTTCCAAAGGATTTTTCCGGTTTTTGCGGCATACCGTATGGTTTTGCCCGGAAGATCTGCTTTGCCTGCTGATACGTTGCCGCTTTTGGCTCTTTATGCTCTTTTTCTTTACGGACAGCACCGCTTAACAGTTCTCTTGGGATTTCTTTTACAAATCGTGATACTTTATTATATTGTGTTTCTCCACGAACCATTCTCTGTTTTGCACAGGTAATGGCAAGATTCTGTTTTGCTCTTGTGATCCCCACATATGCCAGACGGCGTTCCTCTTCTAATTCCGCTGCCGCATCGTCTGCCACAATGCTCATATAGCTTGGAAACAGTCCGTCCTCCATTCCTGCAAGATATACCTGCGGGAACTCTAACCCTTTGGCACTGTGGAGTGTCATCAGAATAACATAATCCTGATCTTCATCGAGACTGTCGATATCAGCAACTAATGCAACCTCTTCTAAAAATCCGCTCAGACTCGCAGGCTCTCCGTTTTCTTCACAGACATCCTCATAGGCTGCCGCCTTGCTGATCAACTCATCAATATTTTCAATCCTTGCCTTTGCTTCCTCCGTATCCTCGGCCTCTAATTCCGTCACATATCCGGTCTGCTCGATAATATCCCTTAACAGCTCTGATACGCCTAAAATTTCCGCTTTAGAACGCATGGATTGGATAAACATTACAAACGGTTTGATCTTTGAAGCGGCACGGCCTAATGTGGTGATCTCTTCTGCACCACGCAACGCATTGTAAAAGCTGATATCATGGGCATCTGCATATTCCTGCACACGGTTTAAGGTTGTCGCTCCGATCCCGCGTTTTGGCACGTTGATGATCCTCCGCACTGCTAAATCATCTCTTGCATTGTCGATCGTTTTTAAATAGCACAGTAAATCCTTGATTTCCTTTCGCGCATAGAAGTTGACTCCGCCAACAATCTTGTAAGGAATCCCGCTGATGACAAAACGCTCCTCAAAAAGACGTGACTGGGCATTGGTACGATACAAAATGGCACAGTCTTTATACTGATAATCACCGGCCTCTACTTTTTTTCTGATATCTTTTGCTATGTAGTCTGCCTCTTCATATGCCGTATCAAACTGTTCAAAATCAATCTTGTCTCCTGTGCCGTTTTCTGTCCAAAGTGCCTTTTCTTTTCGTCCTTCATTGTTTTTGATGACTCCGTTTGCAGCATCTAAGATGGTCTGTGTGGAACGATAGTTCTGCTCTAACTTGATCACTCTGGCATTTGGAAAATGTTTTTCAAAATTTAAAATATTATAGATATTCGCACCACGGAACTTGTAAATGGACTGGTCATCATCACCGACCACACAGAGGTTCTGATATTTGGACGCTAATGTCCGGATCAGTTCAAACTGTGCCGTATTGGTGTCCTGATACTCATCGACCATGATATAGCGGAATCTTTCCTGATAGTAGTCAAGCACCTCTGCATCCGCACGGAACAGCTCTACTGTTTTCATGATCAGATCGTCAAAATCCAACGCATTATTCTTTTTTAATGCTGCCTGATATTCCCGGTATACCTTTGCCTGACGCTGTCTGTTGTAATCTCCCACTGCGGACAGTTCAAACGCCACAGGGTCCATCAGTTCGTCCTTTGCAGAAGAGATCGCATTTAAAAATGTCCGCTCTTTGTAAATTTTTGTATCAATCTCTAAACGTTTACAGATGTCTTTCATCAACGTCTTCTGGTCATCGGAATCATAGATCGTGAAATTGTTATCAAACCCCAGCCGGTCTATATGTCTGCGAAGAATCCGTACACAGGTGGAGTGGAAGGTGGATACCCAGATGCTCTCTGCCCCGTATCCGACCTGCTCACTGATACGCTCCCGCATCTCTCCTGCGGCTTTATTCGTAAAGGTAATTGCCATGATATTATAGGGATTGACGCCCTTTTCTTCTATTAAATAGCCTGTCCGGTAGGTCAGCACACGCGTTTTTCCTGAACCCGCTCCTGCTAAGATCAGTACCGGTCCTTCGGTCTGAAAGACGGCTTCTTTTTGCATATTATTTAACTTCTCGTACATAAAATTCCCCTTATCTTTCTTTTATCTCTGTTAAAGGCTAGCATTTTTCTGTTTCAGTGTCAATCTTTAAAAAATGGGTTTACGTCAAAACTTTAATATGCTAAAATTTTAAGTAAACAAAGGACTGACCAAAGGAGATTGATACTATGAGTAAAAATGTTCATACTGAGGCAGTGAATCATTTATTTGATGCAATTCTGTCTTTAGAAAATAAAGAAGAGTGTTACCGTTTTTTTGAAGATGTCTGTACCGTCAATGAGCTGCTCTCACTCTCGCAGCGTTATGAAGTAGCACGAATGCTGCGCGCACAGAAAACTTATCTGGATATTGCAGAAAAAACCGGAGCTTCTACTGCAACGATCAGCCGTGTCAACCGCTCGTTAAATTACGGAAATGACGGTTATGATATGGTATTTGAGCGGGTATCTGTAGATGATGATTCCGAATCCTAAGAAGAACCGATAACAGACCTGATCAATATATTCAAAATAACAGCCGGAGAAAACTAATAAAATACTACTAATACTAATAATACTGAAATTACACTAAAAATAATACCGGAATCATAGGTGAAACTTTGCCATGCCAATATGATGCACTGGCTCTGTCCCACTCATGATTCCGCTTTTGGATTCGTTAGATTATTTTATTCTTCTATACTTCTATTTCTTTGTCTTTTTCGCTTCTTTTTTAGCATCTTTTTTAGATTCTTTCTTATCCTCCTGCGGAAGGGAATCGATTATTTTTTCAATCAGCGTCTTTTTGATATACACATCAAAACTCAGTTCACAGATAAATGCAAATGTCTGTAAAAATTCCCTGTCTTTTTCTGAGAGATCCTCACAATCTAAAAAAGTCTTCTGGCTGATACTATACTTTCTCGCTAAATCCTTTAAAAGATTCTTTGTCTCCTCACTTTCTAAACTGAACACCTCACTGTAGATATCCGTCATACCCACGGAACTTTCCTTGTCTGTTCCAAAATACTTGTCCGTGATCGGGTTTAATATCCGCTGGATATCACTGATGCTCAAAATATTTTTAAAATAGTAAATAAAGATCAGACAGAGGATATGCTCTTTGGTATATTTCTTCTTCTCCGGTGGCGGGATCAGATTATTCTTCGCATAGTTGTTGATCATCGTCTTTGTCAGGATCTTGTCCTCAGGATAACGCTTCGATGCCTCTAACTGGGAATCCATAAACGTAGTGACCTGATCCATATATAAATCAATATTCGGCAGATCCTCCGGCTTTATATAGTCGATTCTATGCAGAACATCGGTCACTGCACTTAAGAAGTCTTTCATATCTATTGTCATAAATTCACCTCGAATTATATTATATAGTATTGAAAACTACTTGTAAAGACCTCGATGCTCTTTTTCATGTATGATCAGGGTGTTAAAAGGCGATTCCAAGTTTTTTGATTGGCAAATTGCACAAAGCCGGGACTGCTTTTGTGACTTTGGACGAAAGTTAGTAAATCTTAGTCTGGCTGTTCATGCATAGTGTTTTGCTGCCATGGACGGCAGCAAAAGTCTTAAGCCCCATGGACGGGGCGTTTAAGACGTACACGTCATTCCATCATAACCTGACTCAGGCAGACTTAGATTTTCTTATTTTCGTACAACGGAACAAAATAGACTCAGCTTTGTACAAGTTGCCAGCCACTAAGTTGTGAGGCGCCTTTTGACACCCTAATCCATATATATATAATAGTTCAGATACTGACGGATCAGTTCGGTAGAAGTATTCGCGATCAGTTCCTCCGGAAAATCCACACTCTCTAATACGTTTACGGCTTCACTGTGATTTCCTACTGCATTGTCTGCATGGGCATCCGAATCCATGATCACCGGCACCTGATATTCCTTGCAGTATGCAAGCATTTTTTCATAGGACTCTCTTGGATTTCCACGATAGCTTGTCGGTAACAGGGAAGAATTGTTGACCTCTAACAGCACATGATGCTCCTTTGCCCCTAATACTAATTCTTTATAATCAATAGGAAATCTTGCATCGTCAGGATGTCCGATAATGTTGACATATGGATTTTTCATCACATTCAGATAGGCTTTTGTATTTTCCACAATCCCTCCGCTTGTATAGCACGGCAGATGCATACTTGCAATTCCAATGTCCATCTCCGCAAGCACTCTCTCTGTTAAATCCACATGACCCTCCGCATCTAAAATATTTAATTCGACTCCATGCAAAACAGTCATTCCATCTTTTTCTCTCGGAAGAATCCTGAAATTCTGAAAATACACCTCTGTACAGCTTCCGTTCATCCGTGGTGCATGCTCGGTAATTCCGTAAATTTCCAGCCCCCGCAATTTAGCGGCTGCAATCATCTCATTCATCGTATTGTAAGCATGTCCGCTCGCAATGGTATGTGTGTGCAAATCCAAAATATCTTTCATGTCAATCACTCCTCGTATCGTATCTCTGATTTGTCCGTATGTAGTATAGCACAACCTTTCGCTTTTTTCCATAAAGATTCAAATATCTACAGGATATTTTCTCAATGTCTTGTTGTAACTTACACCAGTCAGATATAGAAAGTTTCTTTTTGTGCAATGGAAATGAAACTCAGGAAATCGTGAAACCCTCTGGTGCACACGATTTCTGATTTCAGAGGTTCATTGGAATGGTTTGCACAAGGAAACTTGGAATATCTGGCTGGTGTAAGTTACAGAGTATACAAAAAAATATTATGTGGATACTTGAATGTTCTCATATTTCCCTTAAATAGGGACATCCTAACTTTAAACTTTAACGGAGGTATTTTTATGAAAAATCAAAACACGATTGAATTATTAAAGGAATGTGACGCTGGCACTAAGATGGCAGTGGCTTCGATTGACGAGGTACTCGACTTTGTGCACGATGATAATTTAAAGAATCTGCTCACGGAAAGCAAAGAACACCACGAAACCTTAGGGAACGAGCTGCACAGTCTCTTATCGGAGTACAACAGTTCTGACAAGGAGCCTAATCCGATTGCAAAAGGAATGTCCTGGATGAAAACCAATATGAAACTGAGTATGGATAGCAGTGATGCTTCGATTGCGGACCTCATGACCGAGGGTTGCAATATGGGTGTCAAATCTCTCTACAAATACCGAAACCAGTACGAGGATGCCGACAAAAAAGCCTTAGACATCTGCGACCGCCTGATTAAGATTGAAGAAAAGCTGTGTGAAGGTATGCATCCTTACCTGTAATCTTTACATTCCTCTAACATTTTTTTTATTTTGGCATACGCTAAACTAAAAACAATCGGAGGATTCTATGAAAAAGAAATGTATGGTTCTGTTTCTGAGTCTTTCTATGGTTCTGACACTGTTTGTCGGATGTTCCGATTCTAAAGACTCCGAAAAGCAACTGCAAAAAGTCACACTGAACGAAGTGGCTCACTCTATTTTCTATGCACCGATGTATGTTGCCATCGAAAAAGATTATTTTAAGGATGAAGGCATTGATTTAGAACTGGTAACCGGTTTTGGTGCTGACAAAACAATGACTGCCGTGCTCTCGAATGAAGCGGATATCGGCTTCATGGGACCGGAGACGACAGTCTATACCTATAATGAAGGTGCAAACGATAAAATTGTAAACTTTGCACAGCTCACCCAGCGTGCCGGCAACTTCTTAGTTGCAAGGGAAGAAATGCCGGATTTTCGCTGGGAAGATTTAAAAGGCAGGAAAGTCCTTGGTGGTCGGTCAGGTGACTGACACAGCACCATGTAACTTTCTTGTTATATGATATTTTCATATAACATGTTCTATTTAAGACTTATTATTTATCTCTGCACACGTCCGCTGGCATCTCCACCTGCTAACTTCAGGACTTCTTCTTTGGATACCAGATTAAAATCTCCTTCAATGGAATGTTTCAGACAGGAAGCTGCCACCGCAAACTCAATTGCTTTTTCAGAGTCGTAACCCTCTAACAATGCTGCGATCAGACCGCCGCCAAAGCTGTCCCCACCGCCTACACGGTCAACGATGTGCATAGCGTATTTTCTGCTAAAATAATAGTCTGTTCCGTCAAAGAGCATTGCCGACCAGTTGTTGTCATTTGCAGAAATAGATTCTCTTAAAGTAATGGCTACTTTTTCAAAACCAAACTGCCGGGCTAACTGTGACGCAACCTCTTTATAGCCTTCACGATTCACGCTGCCTGTGATGACATCGGTGTCTGCTGCATGAATGCCAAAAACATCTGCCGCATCTTCTTCATTGGCAATACATACATCCACATACCGGCAGAGTTCTCCCATCACCTGTCCGGCTTTTTCTTTGCTCCAGAGTTTGTTACGGTAGTTCAGATCACAGGAAATCTTCACACCCATTTTTTTTGCAGTTTTGCATGCCTCTAAACAGATTGCCGCTACCTCGTCGTTCAACGCTGGAGTAATCCCCGTAAAATGAAACCACTCGGCTCCTTCTAAGATTTTTTCCCAGTCAAATTCTTCTTTGAGGGCAGAATAGAGTGCTGAACCGGTACGGTCATAGATGACTTTGGACGGTCTTTGCGATGCTCCTTTTTCCAGATAATAGATGCCGATGCGTTCTCCGCCTCGTACAATCTGTGACGTATCTACTCCGTATTTTCTTAGGGAATTGACTGCTGCCTGTCCCAACTCATGCTGTGGAAGTCTTGTGACAAATGCAGCATCAAATCCATAGTTTGCCAAAGACACTGCTACATTCGCTTCTCCTCCTCCATAGGTTGCCCCTAATTTGTCCGCCTGCACCAGACGGTAATATCCCTCCGGTGCTAAACGCAGCATAATCTCTCCAAATGTAACCACTCGTTTACTCATAGCTTACCTCTCTTCTCTCTTTTAAAACTGCAATATTCCCTTCTACCCTCTTTTTATTCAACGGATAGATAAAGATCAGACAAAGTCCCACGCCGATATAAAGGATTCCCGGCACTAACGTTGCCACATTGTAGATCCCGCCTGCCACTTCTGCGGTCTGCACCTGAACAGTCGAATCATATCCTACGAGTGCCAGTGCATATGCTCCCAGACCTCCGGAGAGTGCCTGTCCGATTTTTCTTGCAAATGAATATACTGCATAGATCGTTCCATCCTCACGTTTGCCTGTCCGCACCTCCTGATCGTCAATGATATCTGTAATAAATGCCCAGATGATCAGATTAAAAAAGCCAAAGCCAAAATATCCGATCACGGAAATGGCAATATACACTGCGGCGGATTTTACCTGAAGTACGAACATTAACAGGCTCGCGATCCCGCCGAGGATACAGCCGACTGCTCCCACTTCTTTTTTTCCGTATTTTCTGGTGATCGGCACGGTAAACGGTGCCATCAGAAGCATTGGAAGGATTCCGGCAACACTCATTACCGCCAGTGCTTCTTTATTTTTAAAATAGTCCACAAAAACGTACTGGTTGACAGACTGTGTCATCAGGGATGCCAACAACAATAAGATTGCGGCTGCGATGATCCCAAGCAGGGCTCTGTTCGAAACAAGCGCTTTGACGGTTTCTTTGAAGCTGACCTGTTCCTCATGGTGTGTCGGGGCGATTTTTACCCGTTCCGTGGTCATAAAATAGCACAACAGATAACAGCCGATTGCCCCTAGGGAAAAGATCCCTGCGATCAGTGTAAAACGCGGTCCATGCACAAGCTGGTTGCCCGCTGCATCGGTCGTATAAACCAACATCGGTCCACCGACACCAATGATAAGTCCCGCCAACGTTGCCCCCACACTGCGATAAGTGGAGAGTGCGGCACGGTCATCGGAATCTGCACTTAAGACAGATGCCATGGAGCCGTATGGGATATTGATCGAAGTATAAAAAATGCTACCCCACAAGATATAAGTGACAAACATATAAATGACTTTGACCGTCATGGATGCACCCGCTAACGAGGACTGGTACATCAGAAAACTTGAAATTGCGACCGGAGCGCACATCCGACGCAGCCATGGACGGAATCTTCCGTCTTTTTTCGGATGCATCCGGTCTACGATCCTTCCCATTGTCACATCGGTAAATGCATCTATGCATCGTGCTGTCAGGAATAAGGTTCCCACAAGTCCCATGCTGATCCCTAATACCTTTGTGTAAAAAATCATCAAAAATGTACTGGCAAACAGAAATGTAAAATCATTTCCGAAATCGCCAAACATATATCCTACTTTATCCCGCCAACCGAATGGACGGACTGTCTTTTCTCTATCCATGGTATTCTCCTCGTCTGTTTTATTTTTTGTAATCTAACGGCAGATTTTCCCAACGTTCTTTTAATTTGTATGCAATATCCTTTGGCTGACGCTGTCTTGTAAAGACACCTTTTTTATTGCCGTTGACGCGCATGATTCCCTCTGTGGTCTGGAAGTCTGCAAAGTTCCAGATTTGTTCTCCCTTAATAAAATCATAGGAATCAAAGACTTCATGTGTCATCTTTAAATACTCGTCCTGATATTCCTGACTCCACATCACGGATGGAAGTTTGTGTTCAGAAGCAAGTGTATCTGCACCGTATTCTGTAAAAATAAAAGGTTTATTTAATTTTTTCTCTTTCCATGCATTCATTTCTTTGCGGAAAAGTTCTTCTGCGACACTGATCTCATAGCCCCCCTTCATATACCATCCGTAGTAACGGTTGAGTGCAATGATGTCGCTGAACTGATAACATTTACAGGTATCCGGCAAGGAGTTCATAATCAGTGCAAACGTACGCGGACGTTTCTGCATGTCTAACTTATTTGCAAGATCAAATACTTCTTTAAAATATGGCACGGCTGCCTCATTCGTAGTCTCCGGCTCATTCAAAAGACTCCATGCAACGACACTCGGATGATTTTTGTCCCTTGCGATCATCTCTTCAATGGCTCTTAAATGCGCCTTTAATAAAACCGGCGTTGTCTCTTTTTCAAAGAAAGCGGTCTGCTTTCCGGTACTTGCCTCCATAAAATTCATCAGACTCTGGAACATTCCCACTGCCGGAACTTCATCTATAATCAAAAATCCCTCGCGGTCTGCCATCTGATAAATTTCTTCGCTGTACGGATAGTGTGAAGTACGGAAGGAATTTGCTCCGATCCACTTCATCAGTTCAAAATCACGCTTCATGATACCAATGTTAAAACCTCGTCCGACGATATCGCTGTCCTCATGCTTTCCGAAACCTCGCAGATAAACCGGCTCTCCGTTTAACAGGATATCCGTTCCCTCTACCTTCACAGTACGGATTCCGATCTCCTGCTCATACTCATCAATGAGTTCTTCGCCATCCATAATGCGGATACGCAGACGATAAAGATAAGCATTACGAACCTGCCATAGATGTGCGTTTTCCACATACAGAACACCTTCTTTTCCATCCTTTTGTGCCACGCAGTTACCTTCAGCGTCCAAAAGTTCCAACTGTACCGCATGCTCTCCATTCGTTCTTACCTGATAGGAAACTTCCGCATTTTTCCCATGAATTGCATAATCCAAATCAAAATCTACTACGGATTCTCTCGGCAGTGCCAAAAGGTATACCGACCGCTGTAATCCTGCATAATTAAAGAAATCAAAATACGGCTTTGACATCTTCTTTCCATTTGGCAGTGTGATCGTCTCTCCGCATGGAATATTGGTGCAGTTCAATTCATTATTGACTTTTACGACGACCTTATTATAAGAATCGTAGCGTACCACAGTTGTCACATCTGCACTAAAAGGAAGAAATCCCCCCTCATGCTCCGTAATCAGAATACCGTTGACATAGACACCTGCACGATGCGTTGCCGCTCCAAAGCGAAGCAGAATCTCTCTGCCTTCCCATTCGCCCGGCACAAAGAAATCTGTCTCATACCAGAAGTCTCCGGTATATTCCCGGATATCTTTTTCTGTATAAAAATCCTGAAAACTTGCCGGAACCGGAATCATTTCCTCTCCCGGAATCCCATCCATCCAGCCTTCTTTCTCTCCGACTGCCTTTTCATCTAAGCAAAACTTCCACATTCCATCCATGGAAATTCTTCTTCTTGTCAATGTTGTCTTTGGATATAACATAGAATGTTCTAACATCGTTTTCCTCCTCTATCTCTGTTGTGATTCGGATTGTAACGTATCTGTTCGTTACAGCGTGAGTAGAATTTCTTGCTATTCTGGTACTTTTTTTATGAATTTTTATAAATTTTAAAATTAATCTAAAAAATCTACGAAAATGGGAAATAATATTACGAAAAGAAAATGTAATTTAGAAAGGACTCTGCCATGCAACACGAAGCTGAACTTCATTTTTTCCAAAAATTACTGGAACAATTTCATCTAAACTTCCGTATTCTCTGCGATAGCCATGGAACAATACCTGATCCGGATTTAGGACTGCGCCGTCTTTTAAATCCGGACACCGATTATTTATTGGAGTTTCAACGCCTCTGTTCCCACTGTAAGCCCCAAAGGGTCTATAAGATTCAGGATGAGTTTTTCTGTCACTATTTCTTTTTCCGGCTTCCTGAAGGCACGGAAACTGCCTATGCTCTTCTCGGTCCTTACCGTCTGAGCAATATTTCCACAGAGTCCTTATTAGAAAATGCAAAAAAACTATCTTTTCCCGATTCCCTGCTGTTACAGCTACAGCTTTATTATCAGTCACTGACCACTGTTTCTGATGAACAGCTCCTTTTGACTGCCTTACACGTTCTCTGTTCTGAACTTTTCGGTGGAATGGATGCTTTTTCTATTCAGGAAATCAACAAATCTGTTTCCTCTGATTACCAGCCTGTCGCTAAACGTCCGGTTCCTTCCTCACCGGAAGAGACTCTTTTCAGTATGAAGTTTTTAGAGGAACGCTATCACAAAGAAAATATGCTGATACAGGCAGTCTCCAAAGGACAGATTCACAAAGCAGAGATGTTTTTACATGCCCTTCCGGCAAAAGATTTAGAGCCACGCACCAGTGACTCTCTTCGTAATGTGAAAAATTACACGATCATCCTCAATACCCTGCTTCGCAAAGCCGCAGAAGCCGGTACGGTCCACCCTCTTCATATTGACAGCCTTTCCTCCCGCTTTGCCCATCAGATCGAGGCTCTCACCTCCGAGGAAGATGCTTTTTCCCTGCAAAAAGAAATGGCTCACAAGTACTGTCTGCTTGTCAAAAATCACTCCATGAAAGGCTATTCCCTGTTAATCCGAAAAGTCCTCACACGCATTGACTCAGATTTAACTGCCGATCTGAGTCTTAAATCCCAGGCAGAGCTTCTCGGTGTCAACTCCAGTTATCTCTCCACTCTTTTTAAAAAAGAAACCGGTTCAACATTGACAGAATATGTGAACCGGAAACGTGTGGAACATGCTATTTTTCTTTTAAATTCTACTAACTTACAAATTCAGGAGATTGCCGCAGCCTGCGGAATTCCCGATGTGAATTATTTCACAAAGATCTTTAAAAAACAGGTTGGAAACACCCCGAAAGAATATCGGGAAAAGATTTTTTAATGAATTTCCCCGAAGCACTCTCTGACCTGCCCTGTGATTTTGGCATCAATCCACCCTTTTTGTGCCATATCCTCTAAAATTCCACATGCCTGCTCATGCGTCATGCCCTTTTTATATGGTCGGTCTTCGGTCAAAGCCTGATAGATATCCACACATGCTAAGATACGCTCCGGCTCGTTCAGCTCCTCTGCCGTCTTACCAAAAGGATATCCACTGCCATCTAACTTTTCGTGGTGAAGTGCTGCCCAATCCCGTATTTCTTCAAAATCCTCTACTTCCGACAGTATCATATAGGTATATCCGGCATGGTTTTTCATCTTAGAAAACTCCTCATCGGTCAGCCGTCCGGGCTTTTCTAAAATTTCATTTCCGATTGCCATTTTCCCAATATCATGAAGTGCGCCTGCTAAATAGATTTTTTGAATATCTAACCGGTCATAACCGAGATGTTCTGCCAGTGCTGCCGCTTTTTTGGCAACTCCGATCGAATGCATCCCCGTAAATTCAGATTTGTAATCTACGATCTGTGCAAAAAAATCCGCAAGATCTTTACAGGTCCCTTCATCGCAGAACTGCTTCTTTCTTGGTACCTTTTCCCAAAGGCGTTTTTCTAACTCTTCTCCTCCCATGTCTGCAAATTTTTCTTCGGAAAAGACTTCTAAGAATGCCTTCACACATTCCGCATCAAAGATCGTATTTTCATATTTCACTAAATATGCCTTTGCCTGCTCCCAGTTCTGCTGATCATAACCACCGGTATTTCCTATGATGTCAATGGTATCGCACAAATGGATAATCCTTGCAAACAGCGGGATTTCCTCCCATTTTTTTCTAAACGGTCCTGTACCGTCTGCATTTTCATGGTGATATAAGATCACATTTGTCACATCTGTATAAAAGGGAAGTTTTTTGATATTCTGCTCCCCATATACACAGTGAACACCTAATTTTTTAGAGGAAATATCCATGGTCTGATCTTTGATCAGATCATGCCGTACCTCTTCCGATATGTACTGCGTCAATGCATTGTCGTGTAGCAGCGCACACATTGCTAAATCCTGCAGCGCCTCTCCTATAATTCCAAATTTTTCTGCCATACATACACTGATGTATGCAACTCTTTTTCCATGCCTGTTTGTAACATGTACCAGTTCGGCCTCTATGCAGTCCAGTGCATAGGAACAGGCACTTACCAATCCTATGATATCCAGTTCCATCTTTTCATCCCTCAACTTTATACTGAAAAATCCTGTTTTGTTATTCTTTACCATAAATTATAGCAAGATATATTTTCTATGGCAATTTAAAGTTGCAATCCGAACTACCGGATATACGCATCTTCGCCCGAAGGGCTTCTTGCTCTATAGGAAACACGGTATTTCCTATAGAAAAAAACAGGCCTCACCAACACTCTCGTGTCAGTGAAGCTTGTTCTATCCTGTCTTATAAACCGCTTCCGGTTATTTTACCTTCCGGCTATTCACCAGAAATCCTATTTACAAGTCTTATTGTTTCTTCTTACAACGATTCCCGCTGCTCCTGCAAAGGATACGATCAGAAGTGTGGTCCAAAGTGTCATATCAGATGTATCTCCCGTCTTTGGAGCTGTTACACTCTGTTCCTTCTTCTTGGTATCTGTAGGATTGTTCTGTGTTGTCTGGTTATTCTTAGCGTTGTTGCTGTTGTTCTTCTTATTATTGTTATTGTTGTTTTTGTTGTTATCACCGGATTTATTTTTTGCTACTGCAAACTTCGTAGTTGCAGAACCATCTGTCCAGACGATTTCAAACGTATGATCTCCGGTAGCAAGTGTCTTAAGATAATCCACTTTCAATGTGATGATCGTGGAACCCTTTGTAACCGTATAGTTTTTCTTATCAATGATCTTACCATCCACTTTTACATTCTGGAACTTCTCCATTTCACCGTTTCCCCGAATGGTAAGACTTCCATCTGTATTCTCTGTCCATGAACTGTTGGCACCGTCAAGGATTTTATAGGAAACCGGATCCGGTGATGGTGTCGTACTTTCTGTCACTGTCAGAGTTGCTGCATTCGTTGTAACAGAACCCGCAGAATTGCTGATCACACACTGATATTTATAACCATTGCAAAGCATGTCTACCACACCAGTCGTATAGCTTGCTTTGTCTGCTCCGGTAATATCTACGAATCCCTTGCCATTGTTTCTGTTTATCTGCCACTGATATGTTAAGTCTGTTCCTGTAGCTTTTACTGTAAAGGTTGCCTGTTCTCCTGCCTTTACAGATACATTCTGTGGCTGTTTACCGATACTTGGTTTCTTTACTGTAGGCTGAACCGGAGGCGTTACATCCTCTGTTACAGTCAGAGTTGCTGTACCGGTTGTAACAGAACCCGCGGAATTGCTGATCACACACTGATATTTATAACCGTTACAATTTTTATCTACTGCAGATGTCGTATAACTTGCTCTGTCTGCTCCGGCAATGTCTGCAAATCCCTTACCATCATTTCTGTCTATCTGCCACTGATACTTTAAGTCCGTTCCGGTAGCTGCCACTGTAAAGGTTGCCTGTTCTCCTGCTTTTACGGATACATTCTGTGGCTGTTTACCGATACTTGGTTTCTCTACTGTAATCTTTTGTTTGAAGGTTGCTTCTATCGTATGCGCTGCCCTTACATTTGGAAATGTATAGCTTGCTGCAGTATTTACTGTTTTTCCATCCACTTTCAGGGATTCGATCTCATAGCCTTCATTTGCTGTAATAGAAAACGCCTGGTCAGCTCCTTCGACCACTTCCACTTTTCCACTTGGAGAAATGCTTCCGTTTGCTCCGGCTGTAGCTGTAATCGTATGCTTAACGATCGGTTTTGGAATATTGATCGTGTAGGTAAATGTCTTTACCTCACTGTCCTGCATACCATTCTTTACCGCAATGGCTTTCAGGGTTGTCGTTATACTCTGACCTTCCGTTCCCGGGACAGTAATCGGGCCTGTATATCTTGTTCCGCTCGTTCTCCCCGGCTCTGAACCATTCGTTGTATAATAAATGGTTGCTCCTTCTGTAGAAGATGCTAATGCAACTTTCTGGTTCTCAGTATATGTACCGCTTTCTACCGATGGAGTCGGTGCGCCTACAATACCTGCAGCACTGACTGTAATGGTGATACTGGTAGTAAGTGCTACTCCATTTGCATCTATATTTTCCGGACATGTTACCGTACCGTTTAAAGTTACAACCTGCTCTGTCAATACCGACGGATCATAATTACCACTTGCTGTATCCCATGTAACATCTGCTTTGTCTACCGTATTTCCTTCTGTCACAATGTTAACCTGCGTTGGAAGGTTCATATCTTTATAAGCAGTACCGTTCGCCACTGTAACAGTCCCCGGTACCGTAATGCTTGTAAGTTTATCCTTTGCCGTTGCAGGGAATGTGTATATTACCGTTAAGGTTCCATCTTCATTCTTTGTTACATTTGCGTTATTTCCATTTATGGTCACTATTACAGAATCTGTAAACTCGTAGTTTGCAGATGCTGCAAGTGTAACACTTGCTGTATAGATTGTGTTATAGCCTGCGTTGATGTCATTCGGTGTCCATGTAACAGCAGGTGCAGTTGTGCTTACCCCTTGGGTTGCACATACAGCAGAAGTATCTAATGCCGTATTGGATACCGGTGTGTCAATCCCTGTAATCTCTACCGATGAAATATTGGTCTTAACCACATCTGTTGTCGCTGTTGCCTCAACCGCATAAGCCACACTATCTTCCGTTACCTCCAGCCAGATTTTACAATTTGCAAGATCAATATCAGAAGGTGTATTCGATTCTGCTGCGATATCAGAGGCATTTACGATCACATTATCTGTTCCACTGATCTGTTTACTGTAATACCAGTCCTTCGTTCCGTCATTTCCTTGTACTACAAGTGCCACATTACCTGCGGTATTTCCTTTTTTCGCATTGATCTGTCCTGCGTCAGCATTGCAGGTTACCGTACCAATATCCTTGCCGCCTCCATTCAGTCGCAAAGTCATTGCTTTCCCTTGTGCAATCTCACCTGACACTGCGGTATCAGAAGTTGCCGCTTCTGCCGATGATGCAAAGAGAACATCTGTCAGATTCAGATTAGAAGCAGCACTGCCTGCTTTAATCAGCTGTTCGGGAAGGTAGCCGGTCGAATTCAATGTTCTCGACACAGCGTACACACGATCCCCATAATTCTTCATAGGCGAACGCGTCCATGTCGGGTTTTGGCTATCCCAATAGACCCGCGTCGATATCCATATTTGATCATTGCTTCCTATTCTTATGAGTTGTTTGTAAGAAGGATTAAAAACAGGAGCGTATAATTTATCTGAATTCGTATAGGAATACTCCACTTTGGAAAGTGTATACTTTGTTGTTATCGTGGTCGTATTCAACAGGTTCTGCTGCGCTGTAGAAAAGCAGGCCGTATCACTCGCTATCTTATTCAGTTCCGCTCTTAAAGTACTCGCTCCATAATGATTACAAGGTACAGTTGTTGGTTCCTTTCCGGTTGGATATGTTCCATAGATGTCCTTATATGCTCTATCATTTGTCGTCGTTGAATATTTCTGTGCGTCATTTGGTCTTGTGAGAGGAATAATTCCGTCTTGTACTGTAAAAATTACGGTATTATCACCGTCTACATATTTATCTTTTCCTAAGATATACCATTTCTGCGTCTTTTGGGTACTATTCTTACCAAATTCCAGCACACCTACATTTGCAGCCGTTCCGCTCCTCCAATCCGTTGCAAAAGTACCATCCATCATCTGTTCCTTTGTTGCATAGGCTGTCACACTCGGTTCAATACCGGTTGCCGCCTGTACAGATTGCTTACTTCCCTCGAACCCGGGAATCACTCCCGCCGTCATTCCAAATGCCAATACGCCCGAAAGCAAAGCTGCAATTCCTTTTTTCATTTGATTTCGTTTTCTCATATGCATTCTCCTTGTAAACTTACATACTTTTTGTTATAGTAATTATAAATCGTACCCTAAGGGACAAGTCAAGTGATAACTACCCTTATTCCACATATTTTTTTCAAAAAAGAACGGAGAACGATCATGAAAAAGCAGGACGATCATTTATTTAAAATAGGCGAAATCGCAAAAATTCTTGGTATCACCAGAAAAACCATCCTTGTCTATGAAGAAATGGGGTTACTGACACCCGCCATCAAGGATAAAAACAGCGGATACCGCTATTATACTGCAGACAATATGACACAGATCCGCTCCATCCGCTCTTTGCAGACTTTAGGACTGTCTCTCTCAGAAATCCGGGAATATTATTATGATTCCAAAAATCTAGACCACCATCTGGCACGTCTGATGGATCTGCGTGCTGCATTAGACCGCAATATCCAGTTACTTCAGGTTCGTGCTGCAAAACCGGGCGATTTAAGCATTCATCGTGTACGCCTGCCAAAACAGGTATGTTATTGCCGCAGATATCAATGTAAGGATATAAAGGATGCGGCTGACAAATTGCGTGACACTTATATTGCCGCCGCCAGAACCGGAAAGATGTCCATGTCTGCCAGAATGTTTACCATGCGTATCGGACAACCTGACACGGGTCTGGATCTGATGTGCTGCATTCCGGTCGAGGACGATTTTGCAGGCGAAGAACGGACAGAGTTTGCCGAATCCCCTGCTCTATGTGTCTATTACCGCGGGCCTTATGAGGGGATCGGAACTGCGATCGCTACCTTAAATACCTATGTAGAGACCAACCATATCCAGACCACAGGACCGTTTCGCAACATCTATTTAGAGGGTCCACCCAGCCGTGGAGAACAGAGTTCGGATTATATTACGCAGGTTGCTGTTACGATTTAGATATGGGGAATGCCTATTTGCCCCCATTACATGCCTATGATATTATATCATCAGGTTCACATAGGAGATGACATTATCGTTAATGAGAAAAAAGTGCTCTGTTCTAAAATGAACAGAGTTTTTTATTTATCTACTTCCATATCCGGCAGTAATAAACAGATAACTGCCCCCAAAATCCACACATCAACACTGTCCACCTTTTATATGATAGTGATAAAACCTTTCATTGAAAGATGTGAGTCTTTTGCACAAACCGACGTATTATCTCTGGCACAGTGATTTTCCTTCACAGGAAGAATTTGAAGCCGAACGTAGAAAATATGCTGACATCGGTTTTCGGGTTGTCACTTTTTCAGATGGCGATCCGGATGCCGATATCCATAATGGCATCCGGGCACTGATCAAAAATCATTTGGCTGATACCGACTGATCTTATTTTTTTAATTTCTGTCGGAAGAAAAAGTATTTTACGGCAAACTGTAAAAAGATAACCATATATAAAACCATTAATACAGCAAACACGATCGTAAGTCTATGTGCTCCATGTTCGGTCGTGGACATATAACCATTTATGATCAGACAGCAAAAATTTCTTCTTTTTGCTGCATCATAGCCATCGGTTTTCGAAAATAACAGTATCCATTAAAATCCATCAGATACTCCCATCCCTCCTGATGCCTTTTACTCAGATAATCTGCTTCTTTTTCATAATCCATAATAGAAAACCAGCGAACTTCTTTTTTCTTATCACTCATTCCATTCTCTCCTGTGCATTGCGATACAATCTGCGGATCCTCTTCCACTCCAATTCCAGAACTTCTGTACCGAGATCTGTAATCTGATAAATTTTTCGCTTATCTTCTTCACAGACAAATTGGATCAATCCGTCTTTTTCCATTTTTGACAGACTTCCATACATGGTTCCCGGACCGAGTATGACTTCATTGTCTGTAATTTCCTTTACTTTCTGTACAATTCCATATCCGTGATTCGGAGAACGCAGACATAACAGAATATAAAATCCGGTCTCCGTCATCGGAACATAAACTTTTTTTATATGTGCATCCATTGTCCATTTCCTTTTTTAGTGCGATATATCGAACTACGATATATTATATATATCACACTGCGATCTATATGTCAATTTTTTTAACGATTAGGGGGGGCAAAAGACGATGTCATATCATTCCATAATGCTTCATAAACTATTTACATTCAAGCAGAAAGGCTCCTCTATGAATGCAGGATATGTCCGTCTCTCAAAAGACGATGATAAAAAAAATTATGTTTCCATAGAAAACCAGAAGCTGATCATCAGCCAGTATGCAGCCGATCATGGCATCGCCATCGATCGCTGGTACGAAGATGACGGCGTTTCCGGCTATGTCTTTGACCGACCGGGATTTCAGCAGATGATGGCTGATCTGGATCACGATATTGATACTGTCTATGTCAAGGATTTTTCACGCCTTGGCAGACATAACGCAAAAGTGCTTTTATTACTGGACGAATTTCAGGAGCGTGGAAAACATTTGGTTGTGATCGACGATAACTATGATTCTATGGAACCAGCCGATGATACGATCGGGATTAAAACCTGGTTTAACGAGCGATATGTAAAAGACACCAGTAAAAAAATCAAACGTGCCATAGGTGCGAAGCAAAAAGAAGGTGCACTGCTGACAAGACCGCCGTTTGGGTATCGGCGTGACACAGACAATCCGACGATGTTCAGCATTGATCCTGCCGAAGCGGAATCCATCCGATCCATTTATCGGCTCTATCTTTCCGGTCTTGGCTACCGGAAGATTGCCAATTATTTAAATGAACAGCAAATCCCTACTCCCTCTATGAAACAGCACGAGCATGAAATAGAAAACAGACAGTTAACCAAAAGAAACATTGCTTTTCGCTGGTCAGACAGCATGGTGCGGGATTTACTTGACAATGATTTTTATATCGGTACGCTCCGCTTACGAAAACGTGCCAGAAAAACCATCCATGGCAAAGACTGTCGCATCCCCAGGGAAGAACAGTATCTTTTTGAAAATCATCATCCGGCAATTATCGATGAGACTACGTTTTCTCTGGTGCAGGAATTAAAAGAAAAACGCAATCACACAAACTACCGTGGTAGCTTTGGACAATGGGCAGGTTCAGAAGTTCCAAATCCATTTAGCGGTTGTCTGTTCTGTAAGGATTGCGGAAGCCGCCTCACACCGATCAAACGCCGGACCTCCGACAGAGAACGCAAATATTATATCTGCACCACTTATAATACGAAAGGGAAACGTTATTGTTCTAAGGCTCATTTGATTGAAGAAGCCGATCTTATGAGAGACGTCCTGACCTATCTTCAAGTGTGCAAAAATGCTTTCAGTGACGTAATTGCCGGCTATGATCCGGAGGATTTTCAAACAGAGAAAAAAAGCTTAGAACAAAAAAGACAGGAACTGCATACCACGATCGATGACCGAAAAAATCAACTAAAAATTCTTCTTACACAGAAAATAAAGGATTTATCACTGGCTGCCGAAAATGAGACTTCCATCCACAATGAAGATTTTATCCGTGAAGCTTATGACTCTATGCAAGCAGATTTATGTAAACAAATTCACGAATTGGAAATGCAGCTAACAGAACTGGAAAAATCTACCACAGAGGCACCGGATGCAACGGACAGTTTAAAAAATCCTCTGGATATCATGGAGCACATAATTGCAAAAGGAACTCTGGGGCATAAAGATATCGAACTACTGATCCAAAAAATCATAGTGGATGAAAACGGAATGCCGGAAATCACGTTAAAATATGGCTTAGCCAGCTTCATAAATAACAACCCTACCAAAGAAATGAATTGCAGAGAAAATACTATCATTGCAATCGTTATGAAACTGATCGCAGAGGACAAACGCGGTTACACTTCTGCAAAATACCTGTCAGAACATCTTACCGATCTGGGATTTCCAAAGACAAAGCAGAGTATTTTACCTTATATCGAATTGATGAAAATACTCGATATTTTAGAGGATACAGACAATCCACGAAAGCCTTACCGTATTATGAAATCCGAAAAAGAAATCTCCCTGCTTGCCCGTAACTATTTACCGGATTTATCAGAGGAAATGACCACGAAGCAAATATCGGACGATTATTTACATGGTCGTGTGGCAGACAGGTGGCATGCCACAGATGGTTTTTGAATATGTCTTAAAGCAGCAGGGAATCGACCCCAAAAAAGATCTAACCATTGACAAGAGCATTGATTTTGGAAGCACTGCTGCTGCTTTTTCCGGTGGAAATGGCGATTTTTCCGTTGAATTTGAACCGGGTGCAACCAATTTAGAAAAAGAAGGCTCCGGTTATGTGGTTGCTTCCCTCGGTGTGGATTCCGGTTATGTCCCTTACACGGCTTTTTCTGCAAAAGAAAGCTATATCAAAAAACACCCTGAACTCATCCAGAGCTTTACCAATGCTCTGCAAAAAGGCATGACTTATGTCAACAATCATTCTGCTGCGGAAATTGCAAAAGTCATTGCCCCTCAATTCAAAGATACGGATGAAGCCACTATTGCCATGATCGTGGAACGTTATCAGAAACAGGACACCTGGAAGGACGATTTAGTATTCACTAAGGACAGCTATGAGCTTTTACTTGATATTTTAGAGGAAGCAGGCGTTTTGACCGACAGACCGCCTTATAAGGACTTGATCACCACTACTTATGCGAAAGAAGCACGTTAAGTTATCTGAAAATAGCATCTGCCCCGTGAGTGTTTGCGCAAGATTTCCTGCACTTTCCTTTTTCTATGCATAAATGAAATCTCTGCACTGCCTCACGAGGCAGCAAATATTTTCCTATTTTAGCAGTATTTTTTCAAAAGAGAGATCAGCTTTTGCATTTCTTCATCGGTTCCGATCGTAATCCGAAGATAATTACTGATACGCTCCGGTTTTGCAAAATAACGCACATAGACATTCTCTTTTTTGAGATTCTCAAAGAGCTGTTTTGCCGAAACTTTCGGATGTGTTACAAATACGAAATTGCTCTTAGAATCTTCAAACAAAAAGCCTAATTTTTTTAACTCTTCCTTTGTCCACTCTCTGGTACGGATGATCTTGTCGGTGGTCTGCTTAAAATATTCCCGGTCCTCCACCGAGGCTTTTCCCATTGCCAGGGTCAGCTGATCCATGGTGTAAGAATTAAATGAATATTTAACATCGTTCAGATATGCGATCAGTTTCTCACTTCCAAACGCATATCCAATCCTCATGCCCGCCATGGAGCGTGATTTTGAAAACGTCTGTACCACTAACAGATTCTCGTATTTTTCAATCAAAGGCAGTGCGGATACGCCTCCAAAATCAATATAGGCTTCATCCACGATGACCACAACATCCTGATTTGCCTGGATGATCTCTTCTACCTGTTCTAACGGCATGAGAACGCCGGTCGGTGCATTCGGATTTGGAAAAATAACCCCACCGTTTTCCCGCTGATAATCTTTGGTACAGATCTGAAAGTCCTCATCTAACGGCACGGTCTCATAAGGAATCCGAAATACTTCTGCCCAGACATCATAAAACGAATAGGTAATGTCCGGGAACAGGATTGGTTTTTTAGAATTAAAAAACGTCATAAATGCCATTGCAAGGACATCGTCCGATCCTACTCCGGCAAACACCTGTGAAGATCTTACACCATATTCTGACGCGATCGCATCCACTAACTCAGAAGATGCCGGGTCAGGATAAAGACGCAGTCTGTCTGTTTCAAATTCCTTCAGTACTTTCTGTACTCCCGGTGCCGGCGAGTATGGATTCTCATTTGTATTCAGCTTAATGATATCTCTTTTTTTCGGCTGCTCCCCCGGTGTATATGGAGTCACCAGCCTTACATTTTTTTCCCAGTTCTTCATTTTACTAACCCGTATTCTTTCGCTAATTCTTCAAATCCTGACATGGATTTTTCTATCATCTGTGGAGAAACACAATATGCAAGCCGCACATAGCCCGGACATGCAAAGGCTGCTCCCTTGACCATGATAATGTGATATTTTTTCGCTGCCTGTACAAATCTTTCCTCATCCTTATCCGGAGACTTCATCCACAGATAGAAAGCTCCCTGCGGATAGATGCAGGTAAAACCGAGCTTTATCAGCCCTTCATACAGTAACTTGCGATTCTTATCATAAAATGCGATGTCTGTCTTTTCATCCACACATCGGCTGACTGCCTTTTGGATCAGCGACGGTGCATTGACAAATCCAAGGGTTCTGTTCGACACCTCTAAGCCGGCAATGACATTCTCTGCATCCGCAACCTCATCCGGTACTGCGACATAACCGATCCGCTCTCCCGGCAGTGACAGGGATTTGCTAAACGAATATCCCACGATCGTATTGTGATAATACTTTGTTAAAAATATTTCTTTTACGTCATCATAGACTAACTCACGGTATGGTTCATCTGACACTAAGTAAATGTCCGTTTTAAATTCCTGCTCCTTTTTTCTTAAAATCTCTGCCATTTCCTGCAGTGTCTCTTCCGTATAGACCACACCGGTCGGATTATTTGGTGTATTGACTAATACGATCTTCGTCTTAGCCGTGATCTTTCCTGTAAATTTTTCTAAATCAGGCTGAAAACTTGCAAAATCAGGTTCTACCTCTACGATCCTTGCATCAAAATTTGCTGCATAAGACTTATATTCTCCAAAATAAGGGGCAAAGACGATGACTTCATCCTCCGGGTCTAACAGTGTCTTAAAGATAATGTTCAGACCGCCTGCTGCCCCCACCGTCATGATGATATTATGTGCATCAAAGGAGGTCTGGAATCTCCGGTTCAGATTCTCTGCCATTGCCCTTCTGACATCTTCATATCCGGAATTTGACATATAGCCATGTAACTCTAACGGGTCCATCTCGTCCACGATCTCTTTGATCGAGCGGTTGACCGACTCCGGTGCCGGAGTTGCCGGATTTCCGAGACTGAAATCATATACGTTCTCAGCACCATAACGTGCTGCCATTTCTTTTCCTTCATTAAACATTGCACGGATCACAGAACTTCCCGCCAATGCCTGTGCTATCTTTTTTGAAACCAAAATGCTCCCACCTTTCCTGACATTTCTAAAAATAACTCTACTACAACTCTTTAGTAAAGTAAAGTAAAAAACACCTCCAAAGCAACAGATTTTTCTATTTCATCCATCCACTTCAGAGGTATTATATTTTCCATATATTTTTATGATTCAGACAAAGATTTAAACTCTTCCTCTGCTGCCGTTAATGTGTCATAGTTTGATACCATGGCTTTCGCTCTGTCGGAAAGTGCATTATAGGCATCTCTTGCTCTTTTGATCGCATCTCCGCTGCCTGTCGTTACCTTACCGATCTGACCGATCAGGTCGATAACCCCATTAGCTTGTCCCTGTGCCTCATTATTTGCCTGATTCTCTGCCTCCTGGCTGACTAATCCTGCATAAGCTGCTTCTGCTGCCTCTAAGGTACTGTAATTACTTACATAGCTTTTTGCTTCCTCGGAAAGTCCGTTATAAGCATTTCTTGCATTGGTGATCGCACCTTCACTGCCTAAGGATACCTCTCCGATACCGTTGATCGCATCCACAACCGATGCACCCTGATCCATGGCGATCGCTTTCGGGCTCTCGGTTCCAGGTAATTCATATACTAAGACCGGATAACCTGCTGCAATATTTTCAAAAATGGTCTTTGCTGCTGCATATGGTAAGTTGACACATCCGTGAGAACCGTTTCTCTTATAGATGTTTCCGCCAAAGGTACTTCTCCAGGAAGCATCATGCATTCCGACATTGCCGCAATACGGCATCCAGAAACTTACATCAGAAGAATAGTTTTCTCCCTTTAAGGTTGCATTACGCTCTGTATAGGTAACCGGATAAGCTCCAACCGGAGTGCCGTTTCCTTTTGAGATATTTCCTGATACAAAATCGGAATCTACTACAAGATTACCATTTTTATAAAAATACAGATGCTGTGCTGTCAGGTTGATCTCAACATAAGTATCACCATAATCATTTTCGCCATGGCTGTTTGCGGTCTGCGCATAGACAGGATCTCTTGTTACATCCTTGCCTGCATCAATATCTTTTTTCAACTGTTCTAATTCTTTATCGTTGCTGATCTTCCAGCCATAACTTCCGTTTGATATCTGTACGGTGCTGCCCCAGGAAGTCTTTAAAGTCTTTGGTTTATAAACGGTATTATATTTAGAACCAAGACTCTTGACATAAGCAAGTGCCTGTTCATCGTCTACCACTGCCTTGCCTTCTTCCACTTTCATCCATTTACAGATTTCCGTTCCGGCTAATACTTCCTGCTTATCGCCAAAGGTATATGTAATCTTGACATCCTTTAAAGACTTCATCTTTGCTAATGTCTTCTTTAAGGTCTTAGAATCTTCTTTTACCTTTGGATCTACATAGCATTTTTCTTTATCCATGGAAAGCTCGGACTGTAAATTCAATACAGAGTCCTGTAACTTTTTCCAAAATGCTTCTTCATCTACGGTGGTACCTAAATCTTCTTTTACGATGACATAACCGTCTTTTTTATCTTCCTTTAAAGTCGCATCTACCGGCGGCTTCATCTTGTCCTTATCCATGCAGGACAACTGGTTCATCTGCTGCTTTAAGGCAGCCTCATCATAGCTTACAATGGATTTTGATTCATATACTTCCGGGGAAAATAAAGTAACTACCCACTTAAACCCGTTCTGCTTCTTTAAAATCTTCTGAAGCGTATCATCAAACTCTACGGAAATATTGACATCTTTTCCGCTGATTGTTTCGCTCTTTTTTCCTCTCTCCCGGATCGTCAGCTTATAGTTCTTAACCTCTGACGTGATCGCATCTTTTACGCCATCCGCATTTTTTCCGGCACAGGAAATTCCGTTGATCACTGTCCTTGGCAGATAGTGTGACTGAAAGAAAATGCTTCCCGCAAGATAAATGACTACCAGTGCTCCCACTACGGAAGCTGCAATGATCATTCCTTTTTTTGATATTTTTTTGTTTCCTTGTTCATTTCCAGAATTCAATTTTTTATCCTCACTTACTTTAACTTTTGCAGTTACCCTATATTGTATTATATTATCTTCGCCTTTGATGTCAACTTTTTCGTTAAATTGTAACATTTTTTTAAGAACTTGTAATTTCTTAATTTTTTGTGAAAATCCATTTTCGCACATTGTCCTTTCATTTTCTCTGTGCTATAATCCACAGGTAATAATGAGATTTTAGAAACATAGAATAGACACGAATAAAATAGACACGAGGTGATACTCTTGAAATATATCCGGAACTTTTTAGTGAAATACAGTCATGCATGGGTATTCTTATATGGTCTGATCTATTTCCCATGGTTTACTTATTTAGAAAAAAATGTAACAAACAACTTTCATATCATACATATGGCGATCGACGATTCCATTCCGTTTGTTGAATATTTCGTCGTTCCATACTTTTTATGGTTCGGTTATGTTGCAGCGGCAGTTGCCTACTTCTTTTTTAAGAACAAACATGATTTCTATCGGCTGTGCGGCTTTTTAGCTGCCGGAATGACCATTTTTCTGGTTGTTTCCACCATTTATCCAAACGGACACACACTCAGACCGGAAAGTTTTGCACACGATAACATTTTTACGCAGGCAGTTGCATGGCTTTATTCTACCGACACACCGACGAACCTGTTTCCGAGCATTCATGTTTACAACTCTCTCGGTGTACATATTGCCGTGACAAAGAGTGAATGTTTCCGTGAAAAAAAGAAGACAAAATTTGTCTCCTTACTGTTATGTGTCAGCATCATTTTATCGACGATGTTCTTAAAACAACATTCCTTTTTTGATGTGATCACTGCATTTGCAATGGCAGGCATTTTCTTCTGCCTGATCTATATGAAGTCTCCTGCTGCTGAGGAGTCCTACGAGAAACAGTTTCATCATATTTAAGAATGATAAAAATAGAAACCGTGAAGCTAAAGCTGCACGATTTCTATTTTTTATTTTTATAATTCCTCTAATTCTCCTAACCAGAGCTGTGCGGAAGCATCGCTTGGCATCCGCAGATCCCCGCGCGGTGAAACTGCTACCGTTCCAACCTTTGGTCCGTCCGGCAGGCAGGAACGTTTAAAGTGCTGGGCAAAAAATCTTCTTGTAAATATCTTTAACCACTTCAAAATGGTCTCCTCATCGTAGACATCTGCAAATGCGATCTTTGCGATCCGGTAAATTTTTGCCGGAGAATATCCGGACCTTAACATATGATACAGGAAAAAGTCATGCAGTTCGTAAGGGCCTACAATATCCTCGGTCTTTTGTGAAATCTTGCCGTCCTCCGGTGGCAGAAGTTCCGGGCTGACCGGCGTATCTAACACGTCATAAAGCACTGCTGCAAGTTTGTCACTTCCACAGGTGTCGGCATAGTAACGTACCAGATGGCGTACCAGTGTCTTTGGTACGGAAGCATTGACCGCATACATGCTCATATGGTCTCCATTGTAGGTCGCCCAGCCAAGAGCCAGTTCTGACAGATCTCCTGTTCCGATCACCAGACCTCCTTTTTTATTGGCAATATCCATTAAAATCTGGGTACGCTCCCTTGCCTGGGAATTTTCGTAAGTCACATCATGGATATTTTCTTCATGCCCGATATCACGAAAATGCAGGCGGACTGCATCGGCAATCGGAACTTCGATGAACTCTGCTCCTAATTCCCGGATCAGATGCACCGCATTGTCATAAGTCCGGTCGGTTGTTCCAAATCCCGGCATCGTGACTGCTGCGATCTGCTCTCTTGGAATCCCCAACAGGTCAAAGGCTTTTACTGTAACCAACAGTGCCAGCGTAGAATCCAGTCCTCCCGAAATTCCGACGACTGCACTCTTTGCATGGGTATGCGCCAGACGTTTTTTCAGTCCGTGCGCCTGTATCAGTAAGATTTCTTCACAACGTTTTTCACGGTCTTCCTTACTTCCCGGTACGAATGGCATCGGATCGATATAACGTGTCAATTTTGTCTCTTCTTCTTCTAAAGAAAAATAAATTTCCTGATAGTTTCCATTGGTTGTTTCAAACGTACTCATCCGTCTGCGTTCCGATATGAGTTTTTTCACATCGATTTCAGAATAAAGGATTCCTTTGGTAAAACGCTCGGATTCCGCTAATACTACTCCGTTCTCTGCGATCAGATCATGACCGGAATATACCACATCCTGCGTAGACTCTCCCTCTCCGGCACTTGCATAAATATAGCCGCACAACAGTCTTGCAGACTGTCCTTTGACTAATTCCCTGCGATAGGCTTCTTTTCCCGTCACTTCATCGGACGCTGACAGATTGGCGATCAAGACTGCCCCTGCCTGTGCATGCGCAATGCTTGGCGGCTGCATGGTCCAAAGGTCTTCACAGATTTCTGCTGCTACTTTTAACTCCGATACTTCTTCACAGCAAAAGAGCAGGTTCATTCCCATCGGAACGGTAATTTCCTGATTTAAACGCACATAAACCGGCTCTTCCATGCCTTTTGTAAAATGCCTTACCTCATAAAATTCGTTATAGTTTGGGATATAACGCTTTGGCACAAAGCCAAGGATTTTTCCCTGATTTAATACAGCGGCTGTATTATAGAGTTTTCCGTGATACTCCAATGGTATTCCCAGAAAAATCAGTGCATCAATTCCTTTTGTCTGATTACTGATCTCTATCAGTGCATCCTTTGCCTCACGGTGCAGGATTTCCTGCAAAAATAAATCCTGACAGGTGTATCCGGTAATGCAAAGCTCCGGCAATACAATGATCTTTGCCTTCTGGACTGCTGCCTCACGGATCACTTTTAAGATTTCCTTTGTATTTTCTTTGACATCTGCAACGGTTACCTGCGGAGTGACTGCTGCTACTTTGATATATCCGTCTTTCACTTTGCAATCTCCTTTAACTCATCAATACTGAATGTATAATTTGTATTGCAAAAATGGCAGTTGACCTCAATCGGTTCTCCATCATCAATCATTTCCTGTAGGTCTTTTTTACCAATACTAATCAACGCCTTGGTAATTCTCTCTTTAGAACAGTTGCAGGAAAACTGTGCCGGCAGTGTATCGGTAATCTCCAAACCGAAATCTCCAAGGATTTCTTCTAATAACATCTCCGGTGTCATGCCTTCTTCTAACATCTCGGTGACAGATTTCATTTCCGTAATTTTTTTCTCTAGCTGCTCTATGATTTTTTCATCGGTAAACGGCAGAAGCTGTATGATAAAACCTCCTGCCTGTCTGACCGTGTTATCCTTATTCATTAACACTCCTAACCCGACCGCAGAAGGTATCTGCTCGGAGGTTGCAAAATAATAGGTTAAATCTTCTGCAATTTCTCCGGTCTGCAATGCAACCTGCCCTGCATATGGCTCTTTAAGTCCCATATCTTTGATGACGTTTAAGATTCCAAGTCCTACTGCTCCGCCGACATCTAATTTTCCCTGTGGGTTTGGCGGTAACATGACATCCGACACTTCTGCATAGCCTTTGACGTTTCCTTTTGCATCGGCAGTTGCGGTCAAGCCCTGTACCGGACCACCACATTTAATCTGCAATGTTAAAAGGTCATCATCGCCTTTCATCATCGCCCCCATCATTGCGGCTCCACTTAATAATCGTCCTAAACCTGCGGTAATAACCGGACTGGTGTTGTGCCTTTTTCTTGCCTCTTCTACAAGGTCTTTCGATGTAATGGCAAATGCCCGGATTTGGTTATTTGCCGCTGTTGCTCTTACAATATAATCTGACATGTTATTTTCCTTTCTCTCCTGCAATGATATAAATTCTTTCACTCTCTGCCGTCGGTGCCTGTTTCGTTTCGGCATCGTATGCCGCTAAGAACTCCATGCCGGCTTCTTCTACAAATGTCTGCATCTGTTCTAACGAATAGCCTCTCTGGTAGTGGGTTTCCTCAAATTTCCGATAAAGCTGTTCCTGCTTTTCTTCCCTGATAAAAAGTGTCAGGTCATATTCGTTGATCTGCTTCTCTTTGTCATAGTAGTTTTCCCAGATAAAACTGCCCTCTTCGCGATTTTCACAGATCGTTGTATCACCTAAAACCGTTTCATATTTATAGACAGTATTAAAGTCAAAAATAAAAATCCCGCCCGGCTCTAAATACCGGTTCACGCTCTGTAACGTCCAGATGATCTCGTCCTCTTCTAACAGATAGTTGATGCTGTCACATACAGACACCATCGCCTTTGCCGTTCCGTATAACTCCAGCTCACACATATCCTGACAGAGATAGAGGATTCCCTCTTCATTCTGCCCACTTGCAATCGCAAGCATGTCCTCCGACAAATCGACTCCTATCATGTCATATCCGGCTTTGGCTAAAAGCCGTGTCATCTTTCCCGTTCCACAGCCAAGGTCACATATGACACCGGAATGGATTCCATATTCTTTTAAAACCGATATGATATATTTGCTCCATTCCTCATAGGGAACGTTATCCATAAATAGATCATAGACCTGGGCAAAAGTTGTGTACGCATTCATAGGCTGTCCTCCATTTTTCTTATAGTATCAATTTTTTTCACGAAAAGCAACCGCACAATCCGCACGTTTCTCCTTGATTATTTCAAATACAACCTTTATACTAAAATTTATGATGGAAAATTACGAACACTATATTACAAAAAACATTAAGGATGTATGCCGTACCAAAATGATCTCTCCGATCATTTATCTGATCCTGCTTCTCGCACTCTGGATCCTTTCACCGATTTCAGAGATCGTAGTTCCGGAAAAGGCGGACAGCAATGATTCCTTAACGAAACTTTACAAACAGGATGTTTCTTATATTGATACAAAGCTTACGGATCTTTACTTTACCGGCTATACACAGACAAGTCTTGGATTTACGACCGGCTATTATTACTATACCATGCGCGGTAATGAATGTATCCTCGTTCTGCTCTCCCCTTCCACTAGTGAAGAGGGACTGCCAAAAATTACTGCCTTACACACCAAGGGCAGACTTGCCAAACGTGACCGTGCTGCGAAAGACGTATTAGACAACCTTTCTAAAGATCTGAACTGGACGGAAACCGGCATTGCTTCTAAGGTAAGTCCTTATTATATTAATGAACCGGACTGTAGGAATTTTCGCAGTTATCTGCTGTTATTTCTCTACTTTGCAAGTATGCTCTATGCATTCATCAGTCTGATCCTGTTAGTTATTTATTACCGCTTTCCGTTATTGTCACCACCGGTACGGCAGTTATCCCGTTTTGGCAAACCTGCGGAGCTTCTTGCCGAAGCAGAAGAAGAGCTTGCTACACTGCCACAGCTTGCCACGGATGATATGTTTATCACAGAGCATTATTTTATTGAAACTTCTAAATACGGAATTGCGATCGTACCGATCCGGGAAATTATCTGGGTTTACAAACATTCTACCCTGCACAAATTTTTCTGGTATCATTTCAGCATTTCCTATACGCTGCACATTACGGCAAACAAGCATTTATATATCCACTGTCCGAAAAATATCAAGTCCGACATTGACGGTATCATGGACTATTTAGCGGAAGCCAATCACGATATTTTAGTCGGATTCAGTGAAGAGAACCGCTTAGCCGTACAGGAAAAACAGGGAACACCGTTACAGATAGAAAAGTTTTTAGAGATGTTAAAAAAGAGGATCTAGACGATCCTCTTTTTTAGGTTCTGTAAGTCATCTTTTATTTTTCTATCACATTCTCTACTCTATGGTAAGAATATCTGCAAAGCCTGTCATTTCAAATACTTCCATAACGCTTTTTGCAACATTGAACAATATCATATCGATCTTCTCTTTATTGCAGTATTTCTGCCTGTTTTGTTACATTGATCTCCATTTTTTCTCCTGCTGAATCATCTCAGCTTTTCCTTTCTATTTTTTCTTTTTTTATAGAATATATTCTTTCTAAACACTCTAACAACTGCTCCTCTACATACTGACTGTAGTCTGAGGGCAGATATCCCGATATTGCAGAGCGGCACAATGTGATGACCTTTGGCTTCCATTCCTGATTGCTAAGCCACTCTTCAAACCTTGCCATTCTCTTATCTATTGCCGCCGTGGTATGCTCCTTTTGGAATACCGGCGGTTCTTTATAACATAAATAATACGCACCGTCTTTTTATACCGATACCGGGCTCCGATCGTATCAATGCAGGATTTCATAACATAAAATCGGCTTCCTCTTTCGTTATCGATACATTTCATAAAATGTCCCTGCATCGTACCTTCGTCCTTTTTGGAACACAGGGAAAATCCGACATATTCTTCCCCACGTTTGACAAGGACTCCCATAAGTTCTAATTCAAAAAAATGTTCAATCGCAACTCGCTCCGCAATCCTGTCCTCACCGGAAAAAATCTCAGAGATCCTTTTTAAATGCTCCACATTTTCTTTTGAGATCATTTCCACTTCCGGTGCCGGCTGCAAATGACGATAATGTGCGATCGCATTCCGTCTTTTTGCAAACCTGCTTCCCTGGAGTTCACAGATTGTCTGATTCAAAAGTACATAATCACTGTCTGCATCCGCCTTTTGGTACTCATACTTTCCTTCTATAAACTCTTTCACCCGGTTCGGCTCTCCGATCGGGAAAAAGTAATAATCTTCGCCCCGGATAACAAAAAAATCTTCTTCTATGTATAGTGATAGTTTTAATTCTTCCTGCCAGCAATACAAAAGTGAAAATGTATAATCGGACAACATCGGCTGATATTTTCTTCGTATTGCCTCCATTCTCTCTTTATCCCGCAGCTCTATCTTTCTAAAAGGGATTCTCCATTCCTCACAGAGGAGATACCTCCCTTTTACCGGAATACAAAGCTTTCCATCCACATCCCTGTTATCATTTACATCGCTTCCTCGGATGATCTCAACGGGCAGTCCTTGGAGATTACACAGGCTTCCATAACCATAAAATGCTCTCAGGGTCGTCGATATTTTTTCTACGGTATCTTCTAACGAAAATGTACGTTCTAAATCTCCCGGCTCTTCCCAGTATTCGCCCTCTCCCTGTGCTCTGGCATAATCCCAGATCTCATCCGGTGAGCTTAAATATTCAGATAACAGTTTTACGGAAACTTTTTTATCTTTTCTAACAGTGTAACGAGATGATCTTCCTGCTCTATTTTTATTTTCTCCTGCAATAAAATATCTCCTGCATCGAATTGTTCACTCAATTTGTGCAGTGTTACACCCAAATCTGCTCCTTTTTGTATGGCAACCGGCCTCCTGTGCTTCCCAATCTCTCATCTGCTCCACTGTCACTCTTTCTAAGGACACTATATTTTACCATATTTACGCTATTATTTTAAGTTTTTTAAAAAAGACCATTTCTGATAACAATTATCAAAAAACGGTCTTTTTCTCTCTTTTCTTATTTTCTTTATTTCATCTTAAAACAGGCTCTTAAAGAAATCGATAATGGACTGGAACAGACTCTTTAATTTTGCTCCAATGCCGCTGTTAGACAACAGTCCTAACTCATCTAATCTGTCATACAGATCCGATGCCTGATTTTTCAATGTATTCCAGTCTAAATCCAAGTCACTGATCTTCTTTAATACATCTAATAATTTCGCTTTCTGGTCATCCGTCAGCTGGACATCAAACTCCTTACATCCCTGTTCAATCGCCTCGTTGATACTCTTATCATCTTTTAAATCATTCTTTACGACTTCCTGCTTCAGATATGCCATCAACTCTTCTGCTTTCGCTTTATCTCCGCCGGTCGCATCTGCTAACTGACCTGTTACAACAATTTCGTTCATTGCTGCATCGAGACTGTCTTCCTTCACTTCATCTCCGGTCATCTCTGAATATGCTTTTAACGCACCGATCAATGCTGCCGTACCGGAAATCGGGAACGGCCCTGCTACGATGATCTCTGCATCTTCAAGTCCTGCTGTTGCAAGTGCACTCTTATACATTCCAACTGTACAATAGGAAATATTCTTAATGGATATCTGGATTCCGCTTCCTTTTTTTCCTTCCATAATTAATACGGAGGATAATGCTCGACTTCCGATCGTACCGGATGGAAGATATGCGTCTAAATACTCATGCTCCATCGCATTGGTTACCTGTACCACATCATAATCGGAAAGTTTTGCCGGATCAATTCCCATCAGACCAAGAACGGTTGCCTGCTGCTCTGCTGTTAAGTCTGCACCAAGTGCTAAATATGGTTTGTCATGTTTTCCTACCACGACATTATCGTCTGCAACTTCTGTCTGAACGTCACCTTTTACCGGTTCCTTTTGGGTTTCCGTATCCTGTGTCACGGTTCCTTCTACCGGTGCCTGTGCTGCATTGTCGGAAGTCCTTTTATCTGTGTCTGTGTCGGAACTTCCCGTATCCGAAGCATTCACATCTGAAGTATCGGAATTCTTAGAACTTCCCGTACTATCTGCTACACTTTTTTCCGAATCATCGGTTCCCTGAGCAGAACTGCCGCCTGTTGTCTGTGCATCATCGGCAGTATCCGCACTTCCATTTGCATCTGTCTGTTCATTCTGTTCCTGTACCTCAGTCGTTGTATCCGTATTACTTGTCTGGGATGCAAATGCAGGCATCACAAGGGATATACTCATAGTTGCTGCTAAAAGAATACCCATCACTCTTTTTATATTCTTTTTCATTTTTTTCCTCCATTTCATTTTCGTAAAATCTGCTCCACTTATTCTGACATAGAACCTTGATAAAGTCAAAAATATCGGACAAATTTAAGGAAATCTTTAGAATTTTTCTATCATTCCTCCCCTCTAACGGAAGTGTGTGATCAGAACTTCTATCTGTGCCTCGCCAAAAAATGTATTGATCTGCGGATAATACACTATAGAAAGATTTTCCTTATGTTCTTCTAAATATTTCTGATTCTCATAGGCATCTCCGTCAAAACAGATTGCCTGATAGCTCCGGTTCGTTTTATCGACCAGCTTCATCCGTACAAATTTCCGGTTCGTTCCGACAATTCTGATATCCCGCACCCGCAGCTCTTTATCTGCAAATACCGGCTTTTTGTTCCCTTTGCCAAAGGGTTCTAACACTGCAAATTCATGGATCAGCTCCTCTGACAGATATTCTAACGTCATCGGCACATCAATGCGTATTTTTGGCTGTAAATCTTTTTGGGTCAAGGTACAGCAGTCATTCAGTCTCTTTCGGAAAGTATCCACATTTTTACGCTGCATACTGCATCCTGCCGCCATCGGATGGCCGCCAAACTTGTCCAACAGATCTTGACATTTACAGAGTTCCTCATACATGGAATATCCTTCTATGGAACGCCCGGAGCCTTTGACTCCCTCTTTTGCATTTGTCAGAACGTAAACCGGTCTGTGATAGCGTTCCCGAATGCGTCCTGCAATAATTCCTGCAATACTCTCGTGACAGTCCGGCAGATAGATGACCAACACCCTGTCCTCTGAAAGTCCCTGTGTTTCGATGCACTGCATGGCATCCTCGATTCCTTTTTCCGTCAGGGATTTTCTGTTCGTGTTGAGTTCTACTAATTCTTCTGCAAGTTTTCCTGCATCAACTTCATCTTTTGTTTTTAACAAAAGCAATGCTTTTTTTGCCGTATCCAGTCTGCCGCTCGCATTCAGACACGGTCCAAGTACAAATCCGATATGGTATGCCCTGATTCCTCCTAAATCCAGTTTATTGGATGCGATCAAAGAACGCATGCCAATGCTTTTGGTCTGATTCAGCCGTTTTAAACCTTCCTTTACTAAGATCCGGTTCTCGTGCTGAAGTTCCATGACATCTCCTATCGTTGCAAATGCCGCATTTTCAATAAAAACATCTGCCTGCTTCATGCCCTTTCCTGTCATATCATAAAGTACCCGTATCAGATGCCATGCAACAACCGCTCCACAGATTTCTTTGAACGGATAGGCACAATCTTTCTGTTTTGGATTGACGATCGCATCTGCATCCGGCAGAATCTCTTTTCGTTCACCGTTTTCTTCGCAAAACGGGATTTCATGGTGATCGGTTACGATTACGGTCAGTCCGTTTTCTTTTGCTCTTTTTAGTGCATCTGCCGCTGCAATCCCATTGTCACAGGTCAGGATCGTGTCCGCTCCCTCTTCTATGGCAGCTTCTACTAACTGCTCATTAACCCCGTAACCGTCCTTGATACGGTCAGGAATCGTAACATAGACGTTTCCACCTAAATTCTCAATTCCCTCCCACAGAATATAAGAGGACTGCACTCCGTCGATGTCGTAATCACCGATAATGCAGATTTTCTTTCCCGACTTTATCTTTTCTGCAAGAATTCCTGCAGCTTTTTTTACGTCTTTTAACAAATAGGGCGATGGCAGCATGTCCATCGTTCCGTTCAGATAACTATTGATCTCCTCATCGGTAATGATATCCCGGTTACGCATGATCCGGGCTGTCACCTGATCAATACCGTATTTTTTTCCTATTTCCTGAAAATCGGCTTTTTTGGCCCACACCGTCCAATTCTCTGTTTGTCTCATTTGTACTTCACTTCCATCAATGTCAATCCTTTTGCCGGCATTAAAAATCCTGCCTGTTGGCGGTCTCTGCTCTCAAGAATCCACTCCATATCCTCCGGTGTCCTTTCTCCACGTCCGACTTCTACTAAAGTCCCGGTCAGGATACGGACCATATTTTGCAAAAATCCGCTTCCCGTAAAGCGCATTCGGATCTCATGTTCTGTCTCTTCGATTTCTATCTGATAAATCGTTCGGACAGTTGTTTTTTTCATCCTGCGGTTTCCGCAAAATGCCATAAAATCATGTGTCCCGGTCAGATGCCCCGCAGCCTCCCGCATTTTCGCCACGTCTAATTTTTCTTCCATTGGCCAGACATACCTGCGTTCAAAGACATCCGGTTTGCTTCCTTTATAGATGCGGTATTCATAGGTCTTTGACTTGGCATTTAATCTGGAATGAAAACGCCCGTCTACCTGCTCTACCTGTAATATCGCAATATCTTCCGGCAGATATTCGTTCATATATTTTTTGATCTGCTCCACATCCCACACTGCCTTTGTATGAAAATGTGCGATCTGACCTTTCGCATGCACTCCGGCATCTGTCCTGCCGGAGCCCTGCAAATCTATCTCTTCTTCTGTCATACGCTCTAAGACACGCTGCAATTTTCCCTGGATGGTCGCTTCTGTATGTTTCTGCTCCTGCCAGCCTTTATATCTTGTCCCTTCGTACTGTATGGTTAATTTATAGTTTGGCATAGTTCCTCCATGGTGGTTATTATGTTATTTCTACGAAACAAAAAACAATACACCAACCATCATTTGACAGTTGGTGCTATTTTGTTATCTCAATTATATTTCAAATAAAAATCTGCTTCCCTACTGATATAATTCTGCAATTCTCGTAACAGCAACGTAAATTTCCGAAATTTTATACCAGGTCGGATAATCTACCACTCCGCTGTCCGGTAGGTTGAACACCGACTGGAACTTCTGTACTGCCGCCCTTGTTGCCGGTCCGAAAATACCATCTACCGTTACGGTCGGAATTGCCGGGTAGTTTCTTGCAATTGCATTTAACTGCTCCTGTATCACGCGGACATTATTGCCTCTGGAACCAACCTGCAGATCCACCCGCGGCCACGATGCCGGTACACCTGATACCTGTTCTGCGGTATTAATATACATGCTGTTGCCGTAAAAGTAACGGAGGATTTCAATGGCACTGTAGCCCTGATCGCCCAGGTACTTTGACCCCCACTGTGTCATCCTTTTATCATTTGGGTACTAACAAATAATTTTCAATCAATCTTTATTATTTATAGCTTCACAACTATGTTATTTATCATATCATAGTTTATTCATTAAAAAAAGCCGGAATTTCTTCCGGCTTTCAAAAGTTCATGCGTATTTACTAATACCCAAGGCTCGCCCATGTTTTCGGTCCGCAGACTCCATCCACTTTTAATCCTTTATAAGACTGCCATCTCCTTAAGATTTTCTCGGTGATTGCTCCAAAATCTCCGTCTGCTGCTAAGTATTTTTTCTTACCGTTGATCTCACAGGACTTAAATTTCTGGGCAAGCAATGCCTGCTGCAGCTTTCTGACCGCTTCACCCTTGCTGCCTCTTCGGATCGTCGGAAGCTCTGTATTGTCTCTTGCTGCCTGTACCGGCTGAACAGTAGCACATGGAGTCTTGTATAATCCCTGCTCCTCTTCTCTACGTCTTACCAGTCCGTTCAATTTCTTTCCATTTGCTTTATTATAGAGAACAATTTTATCTCCAATCTGCTCTACGCTTCTACCCTTACAGAGTGTTTTTAAGTTGCCTGCTCCGCAGTTATATGTAAAGGACACCAGAGCATCGAACTGGTTCTGATTAAATCCTTTTTTTATAGCATTAACCGCTTTCTCGGCACTTGCCACATCCTCACGCAGATAAGCGTCAGCCTGTGACTGAGTGATTTTCTGACCTTTTTTAACTCCCTTTGTATGACCGTAACCGATAGTCAATTTTCCTGCCGGGCAAACATATGCCGTTAATCGGCATCCCTCATACTTTTTGATAATTGCTAATCCTTTTTCTGATACTTTCATTTACAGTTCCTCCTTATCTCTTAACTGGATCAATACCTCTTTCAACTTTTCCGGAATCGGAATAAACTCTGCTGCATTCTCTAACAGGCTGATGGCTTCGTTACACACATAGAATGTGATCACGATCTCTCTAAGTGCCACTGCATGGTTCAGAAACTTCTGGATCTCAAATGCTACCGCAATGATGATAAACATCAGGATCTTTTTCAAAAGTCCTTTGTAACCCACCTCTGAACTAAGCTGTTTTAAATAAACCGCTTTAATAAGTCCGGTTACATAATCAGCCACTGCTAAAAACACAATGGTCTTTAACAGCACGTCCCAACCCCCAAGGAAATATGCCAGCAGTCCTCCTAAGACTCCGCCGCATACGCTGATACCGTTAAATAATTTTGCCATTTTAACACTTCCTTTCTTCTTTTTATACAAAAACGCCCTGTATCTTCTGATACAAGGCGCTTAGGCTCTAATCTGTGATTGCTGCTCTTAATTCTTCTTTCTCTGCATCCGTCAGCTTGGGATAACCGTCCAAGATATCCTCAAGTTCTTCGCCCTCTGCCATTCTCCGGCGAATGACACGGAGCATGATGTTTTTAGCTGCGTTACTCATTATACTTCACCCCCTAACAACTCTGCTAAAACCTCGTCCTGCTCTGCCTGTGTCTGTTCAAGACTTTCAAAACGAAGTTCCGTCTCTGATTTAATGTGCATGGTAACCATCACTCTTCCGTCCCCATAGACGGTGGCGGATTCAAAGGACAGATGCTCGTATGTACCGTAAACCTCTTTATCTTCTCCTGCTACGGTAAGCTCTGTGACCTGACGAAAGGCTGTCTCAATGTCTGCGACAGCCTGACATTTCATTAACATTGAGATGCTGTCAATCCCTGTAACTACTGCTTCGCAGGCGTACTCTGCACCGTTTGCTTTAACAAATTCCATGATTTTACCTCCTATTTTCTAATGCCGTAAATCCTAAGCGGTATGCAACTGCCGTTATAAGGTTTTGTCGAACTGTTAGCTGCCACGCCCTTATAATAGGCTTTATCAAAGACTATATTTTTAAAATAACCCCCGGAGCTGACGTGCGCGATTTCTAAAGTTACTTTTCGATAAGCAATTGCGGTCGCATATTCGTTATCACTATATACATTTAAAAATTGGTTTAAATATGAAACACAGTTGTCCCAGTTTCCCAAAACAGAGACGTTTCCAGCCGTTGAGTAAATTAAAAACATCATGTATTCTTCAGGAGCTGTGATTCTGTATCCGTTTAAGGCTGTAGCATCATCATCAGTCGTAAAATTACTTCCCGTGTTGTACCATATTAAATTTAATTTCCCGCTAAAATTGGCTAACATATAGGCTAACGTCCCGCTTATACTTGCATTTTTCTCGGTAACTGGTAGTGCCAATCCGGTGCTGTCCGTGACCGCGGATGAGTTACTTAACTTGACATGTCCCTGCACACTTGTTGTTGCTTTTGTCCCGGTGTGATTCTTAACAGCATTAACAGCTTTCTTTAATTTTCCAAATGCTATCGACAATTTCTCTCCACTATTTAAGTCCTGTATCGTTGAGCTTTCCGTGTATGTCAGAGTTTTATTTTCAAGTGATGTATTCCAACTCTCCTTATCTTCCGCTGTAACATGAACGGTGGCGTTATCAGTGTGATTCACCTCAGTATCTTTTAGAGCTTTCATATCAGCATCTATTTTATCAAGTGTCTGATTAAATTCTGTAATATTATAAAACTCATCCTCTCCTGGTTTGATATATTCAAAATTACTCGTTTTCGTTGACATAGCTCAAAACCTCCTCTCTGATCTGCCTATGTGTGTATTTCGCTAATTCTTTATGAGTGAACTTTGCCAAAGTTTCATGCTGATTATAAAGTAGTGATAGATCAATCTCCATGTTTGCTGGTATTACTTCCTCTAACATTTCCTTGACCATAGAAAAATTCTTTTTGTTAATCAGATTGACTCTTACAATAATGCGATATTCGCCATGTATAACCTTTAATGAATATCCATCTTTTCCACAAAGTGTTTCTAACTTGTTTCGGAGTATTTGTACCGTATATGGTATCTTATTATTCCATCTGGACATAATTCGGAATCTGCGATTTTCAAGTGTATCATCATCTAACGCCTGTATTTTCAGCATCTGCTCAAATTTTTCTATTCCCTGTGTATCTGCAAATAGAATAAACTGATTATCTTTGAGCTTTTCCGTGAGATCTTCTAATAACTGGACTTCCGGCTGTTGAACATCCAGTATCTTTTTCAGTTCTATATACTCACGCAAAAACTCCGGCAGATAGCTGACAAGATCAACTTCTCGTATCACTCACTCACACCTCCAAAAACCGGTATCTTTTCAGAGGATATTATTAAATTTCCCTCTGTACCATTTAATTTCGTATCTGTCACATCAATAATGCCCTCTATCGCCAATAAACGCGATTCTATCTGTGCGATTCGTACAACCAGGGCATCTTTGTCCTGCCATTCCTTTCTAAGACCTTCTAAATATCCTTTTATGGCATTTTCGATCTGTGATCTCAAAGCAGAAAAGCTGTAACCTGTATCATATGTAATACTTGTAGTTACAGAAACTTCTAATTCCTCCGGTGTGTCTACCGTAACCACATGACCGATAGGAGCAATCCCACTTCCATCTCCATCTGCCGGATCAATTTGCTGCTGCACTTTTGTGAGCAGCGCAGTGCCGGCTTTCTGGTAAGCCGAATCCAGAATCGTCAACTTTACTGTTCCGCCACCATTCCACACAGGAATCACTTTGACTGCCCCGATGCCTGCCATACTAAGGACCTTATCCTTATAATCCTTTTTGTTACCACCAAATGCCTGTGAATCAAAAGATTGAAAATATCTCTGACGGATACTTTCGGTCTCTTCTTCATCCTCGCCTGGTATCAACAACTCTGTAAGCTCTGCCGTTTTAAGTCCGTTGATGTAATTTACCGGAATCAGCATACCAAAGTTACCATTGCCACTTACCCCTTCTGTTTCACACTGCATTTGATACTCACCGGCTTTTATTTTCTCTAATACTCTGTAATTCAATGAATCACAGCTAAACCGTTCTCCTTCAGAAAGTTCAATGTCCAATGGAGTAAATACCCCCTTTAATATTGCCTTAGTGGCTGCTTTTGGTGTAATTCCACGTTCTTCTGCTCTTCGCAAAAGATAATCTCTGGATGCCGTGTCCGCGAAGGTTTCCTTTAAAATTACATCCAGCTCTATATACATGAGCTGCAACTCCACTGCTGCCGGAGCTAAAGCATCATAGATAATAGATCCTTCCCTTTTATCCATGTTATCCGGAACTTTCTCTAACATCCGTTCTAAGATGCTTTCATATGTGACTTCCTCATACATTTAAACATCCACCTCCTTCTCTGTCTGTATATCTCCAAACACCGTATGTACCGTAAAACTTACCGTAACAGCGTGTCCATCAATTTCAAAGGCGAACTCATCCACGCTCTTGATCCGGTCATCCTGTACAAGTGCTTCGGTAATTCTGCGTTCCAGTTCCGGACATACATAAGAGGACGGTTCTCCATATAAATCCTCTAACTCTACTCCATAATTCCAGGAATAAATAATATGCTGGTAGCGTTCTGTATTCAGTATCTTATAAATGACCTGTTTCATCGCTTCCAGTCCGTCTATTTTCCCACAGATTGTCTCACCGTAAATATCCATCCGGTAATTTTTGCTTGGCTCTTCTTCTACTTCAAATTCCTGGTCTAAAAAACCAGATACAGAAGGGATCATCCACTCTACCCTATCCTGTCCATGACAAAATACTTCTGACCACTCTGCTGTCTGATAAGAAGGACCTTATCACTGACTGCCAAGCCATTATGCACAGTGATCTCTTTTCTCCCAGACAATGTTGCTGAATTATCATCTGTATTCCATGAAACCGTAACGGCTGTTTTAAAGTCCGTCACATTCCGGGTAAGCACAATCTGCGATTCCCCTAATATCATTTTCTGCTCTACGTTAATTCTTAAAGGCGATGTCCCAACCACCTCTCCAAAATAAACATTTACAGGCTTTGCCGCTTCCATTGCTTCTACGGAAGCCTTTTTTACTAACTTTACAAACTCTACTGCATCAGGCAACGAATTCGCCTCCTCTCAATGTCAGATTCATAAAATGCTCATTGTTCTTGTAGGTATGCTGGCACTTTTCCACCAACATGAAATTTTTTACTTTCATATCCCCAAGATTCAAATTTACAACAAGCATAGATCCTGCTCTCACACGATTATCACCAATAACATTGTTGATTTTCAGATTGCGGGTCTTTTTATTATAAAGGGAGAGCAATGCATCTGCTTTCGCCTGACCATTCTCTCCCTTCTGTAACGTTTCATAATACTGTAAAACGCCCCACTTATTGATATTTTTTCCATGCTGCGCAATATAAACATCACGATGCCCGGTATCTTCGTTATCATATGTTAATTTCACACGATTATAGGTATTGTCATCTATAGATGATGTATAATCAAAATCTTCCCCTGCACCATCATCGATCATAAGATACTTATTCTTCTTTCTGACATACATAGATGATAGGTTCTTTAGTGTGAGTTTTCCATAATCGTCATATAAGACGAACATCTGCCCAGTATTAGTCAGTGTCAGGTCTAATGCATTCTCGATCATCTCAAACAGTGACGTATTTTCTTCCACACGGGAACCTATCACATATTGCGTATTCTCCAGTGTGCCGGTATTCATCCGGTAATCATCCGCAAGTTCCTTTACAAGCTGTGCGGCTGTCTTTCCCTCATAGACCTTCGTATCTTTATTTTTCAAGTAACGAAGCTGATCATATGCCGTTACAGAGATAAGCTGTTCCTTTGTTCTTTGCTGCTTAAAGATGAAACCATAAAAAATCTTTTTTCCATCCACTTTCAGACAAACGGCACACCCTTCCGACACTTTGAGTTTTTTATCCCAAAGCATCTTAAAAGTCAGCCTTCCCGGTGTGCCTCTCCGCTCTGTAGACCATGTGATCCCTTCTTCCACAACCGGACGATAGGCTTTTTTCCCGGTCGCATCAGCTATTAATAAATCTACTTTCATTCTCTCCTCACTCCTTATACCGGCGGTATCGTAAGCACCTGTCCCGGATAGATCAGATTGGGGTTACCGCCGATCACACCCTTATTTGCTTCATAGATGACTGTATATAGCGAACCATTATTATAAAACTTCTTAGCAATGTTCCATAAGCAATCCCCCTTTTGTACTGTATAAGTCTGATTTTGTACCGGCTCCGGGGAATTTACTGTCTCGCGTATCGGCTCCTCTTTGACTACCGGCTGTGGCTTGTTTACCTTGATCTTAAGTTTTACCTGTTTGGTACCATAATTACGCCATTGTTTCAGACTGATCTTAACTTTCAGATCAAATCCATTTCCGGCATCCTCTGTGATACGATACTCTTCTAAGGATACTTTCAGATTTGTATAGAAGAGTTTTTTTCCATTTGGAAATCTTCTGCATACTATAAACTGAAATGGTTTTTTATTCTTTTTCAGCTTTTCAAAGTAATTCAGAAAGTAAGATGCTTTCTGAAACTTATTTTTATAGACCGCATATGGATACTGTTGCTGCGGTATCTCACATTCAAAATCAATGTCTGTCAGTCCCGGAGTCTTTAATATATTAATCTCTCCATCATTGATGAGCTTTATTGTCTTGTTGGAATTGTTGATCTTCATCTCGATTTTACCCGGTGTGACCGGGAGCAGGCATTTGTTTAAATACACATAATACCCGCCTTTTCCCGCTCCGGGGATGGTCATCTCTTTTTTCCGGCTCATCTTTTTAGGCTTTTTTTTAGATGCCACTTAATGCACCCCCTCTGTCGCATTACTGATCGCCTCATCTACTGCACTGGTCAGACCTTCTACAACACCGTCTAAATCCATGTCAGAGGCTATTTTATTGTTATTTGTCTGGACAATGCTGATTTCTGCAGTTGTGAAACGATTGATCGTATCTCTCTCTGCAATATCTCTAAGGTATTTCAAATCTTCGCTTGTGGCTGTTAAAGTGTTCTCGATGTTTCCGGCACTGTTTGCAATGTCTGCAACCTTATTTCCTGTTCCACTCTTATCGAGTGTATCGCCAAGGTTATTCGTGCTGTCATCTCCATAGCCTTTGGTGTATTCCTCTTCTTTCGGGATTTTCCCAAAACCATTCAAGAAATCTGACATTTTTCCTGCAAATTCATCGCCTTTTTGTACACCTGAATTCCATGCATTAGTATACTTAAAACGTTCGACGTGCCATTCATTGCCATTTACTGTCGCCATAATTTCTTCACCTTTACCATAAGTTTTATCAACCCAATCACCTAAATTATCTCTCCAGCCTTGAACTGCACCCGCAAGATTTTGCCCAAAAAGTGTATCAATAGCACTTGCAAGTGTTTCCAAAAGTCCAAGAATATGATTTACCAAGCCGAAGAATAACCTTCCAATTGCAGCAACTGGATCATTAAAAACATTTCCAAAGAAATTGGCAAATATTGCAATAAAATTCCACAATACAACAAAAATATCAATTACCATATTAATTAGTGCTACAAATAAATTACCAATTGCAGCAACTGCTACCGAAAGTGCTCCTACTATAATTCCCAATCCTGTATTCGCAGCTCCCGTCAGTTTTGCAATTGCTGTGCAAACAGTGTAAATCAGTGCAATAATAGCTATGATCAAAATGATGATCCACGTCAAAGGACATGCCGCTAATGCCGCATTCAATCCATCCTGTGCTGCTATCAGAGCAAAAATCGCCACGGTTTCGGCAGCACTGGCAAGTGCATGAGCGATCTTTGCCGCAATGTTCTGCAACGTAGTCAACCATGCAATCCCCATTGTCGCATTATAAACAACCAACGCGGCTATCAGTCCCCAGACTATCGGCTCAAGTATTGACCAATTATCTGCTATAAATCCTGCCGCATCCTGCATGAATTGAAATGCCGGGGATAGTATTGTAAGCATAATCCCTACAGCAACACCTATTTTACCCATAACACTTTCTGCTGTCTCTCCAAATTCCCTGATTCCATCAAGGATCGTTCCAAATCCTGCGTTCGCCAAGGCTGCATTTGCATTGTCTATTAATGATATCCAACCCCTTGTGATTGCCGCCTTGGCATTTGCAATTGTGGTCGCCCACGTTGCTCCCGCTTCTTTAGCTGCTCCTGAAATATTTAAGACTCCATTCGTTCCTTCTTCAAATGCCGTGGACACTGTTGATATGAAATCCATTGATGATATGATTCCATCTGATAAATCACTCTGAACATCGGCGGCAGATCGTCCGGTGGCCTGTGCATATATTCCTACTGCATCGATTCCTGTGTCAGTCACTCTATTCAACTGATCCATCTCTACCGTACCCTTGGTCATCATCTTACCAAGTGCATCCGTTACCGTTGTCAGTGACTCATTGGTTCCATCTCCATAAAATGCTACTGCATCTGCCCACTTTCCAACTTCGGATGTGGCATTGCCGATACCCATTCCTCTGGTTGTAAAATTCTGTACTGCCATTGCTGCCACATCCAGTCCATAGGCAGTTCCTGTTGTAATGTCCTTCAACTGGTTTAATGAAGCAGCTGCCATATCAGAGCTTCCTGTAATGGCTGTCATCGTCCGCTGAAAGTTCGTCATTGTGTCCATTCTCTTCATTGCAGCATCAATCTGCCCTGTTACCGTATTGACAACAGATTGTACAACATGCAACCCTATAAGACCTTTCAACAAGTTATTAGAACTTGTTGTACCACTATTGACAGCCTGATTGAATCTCTGTTGCTCTTCTGCATTATCACGAATATGCTGACCTGTAGATTCTACGTTCTGCCTTAGCTGCTCATAATTGCTATTTGCAGCAGATACATCCATAGATGACATTGCCGGAGCAACTGAAACAGAAGCAGCCTCTTCCATCTCCCTTAAGGACATGGTTGCACGATCGATTGATTCTCTCGCACCTTCAATGTACGAAGTATCAATCGAAGCACTCAAAGACTGCCGCATTTCTTCCATCTGATAAATGGCAAGGTTGACTGAACCCATGATGTTATATAAAACAGAGCTAAAGTTATCATTTAATTCAATTCCCGTACTGATCGTACCCATTCGTTTACCTCCTTCCTCGTCTCTTTGCTTCCCGTTTGGCTCTTTCTTCTTCCTCTTTATCTTTTTCCATCTTTATTTTTATGGACGCGATCACAAACGCCTTTTCCTGCTCGTCCATTGCAAGGAAAACAGACGGCAGGATATGGAGTTTCAGGAGGGCGTAATGCGCGTAATTCGCTTCGCCATCCCCCTCCTCAATTAGTTTTTTGCTTCATCTACCTTATCATCAAGCGTCTTGGTAAATCCCTGAAATTCCTGTATCCATGCACTAAGTTCCTGATATTCTCCGGCATCATCTACCATCGCATATACTAACTCTTCCGGTGTCTGTACACCGTAGGAATCCTGCAGCTCTGCATTGTAAAGATCCGGTGTCACGGTAGATGCCGTGATCATCTTTGCAAGATATTTTGTTAAATCCAATTTCGGTCTATATACATTTGGCTTTCCTGTAACCTGTACATCGATCATGCATTCGTCCCTTAATTTCTCATTTTCCTTTGATGTAATGTGACGAAATTCCCACTCTAACGGCTTGCCATTTTCATCTGTAAGCGAAACTGTTGGTGCATAACATCCGTTTTTCTTCTCCTTTTTGTTCTCCTTCATGAATCTGCTAAATTTTGACATATCATTGTCCTCTCTTTCTTTGATTTTTGTATATAAAAAGAGAGCTTATCGCTAAGCTCTCTAATTACCATTATATTTCTTTATTCTACACTATACAGATATGAAACCAATTTATATATCCTCTTTAACTTCTTTGGGTCTTTTATCTTTCCTAATAAATCTATAATTGCCTTCTCATACATTTATGCTACCTCCCCTAAAAACTTGTTAATAAAATATTGCTGTCCTTTTCCAGTCACTTTGGTTGTTTTATTGATACTCACAGAGCCATCCGGATTATTTACTGTACTTTCTTTCACTTCAAACAATCCCATTTCCATACTCCGTTGTGTTGGCATATTCCAATCCGAACCCCGCCGTTTGATCAGATATCCATTTTCTCGCATCCAGGCAAATAACCTCTTTTGCCCAATGTCGACTCCATTCTGTTTTAGCAATTTTGCCAAATCTCCGATCAGTATGGATGTATGACTGGCAGCTACGGCATCTGCAAATATCTCTTTTGGACGCATACGATCATTGTCTGCTACTAATGCGATATTTTGGGTTTTCAGATTTTCAATGCTCTGATTTGCTATTTTTAATGCCCTTGCCATGACCTGCTCTGGTGTATTCCATGCTTTTTCTAAGTCAATAAGGTACTGGCGCACCGCCTTACCCTCTGGTGTCCTCTGAATCATACAAATCTGTTTTGCCATATCTACGGAAATATCATAGTCAACTGACGGTCTACCGCCGCTTTCAGTGGTTTTACTCATTTTTGAGTAATACTCTTTTCCCTCTTCAAATCCGTATTCACACATCCTTGGGAACCAATCATTAAATCGTGTTCCAATATGTAACTGCTCATGCAGTTCTCTAGCTGATACTGTCTGTGTATCAAAATTTACTTTTACTAAATCATTCATAATTCTAAGCCACCTCCATATTCATTTGTGCATTGCAATCGTTTACTCTTTCCTGTAAATATGTAGGCAACTCATAAGCGTCTATTAATTCATGTGCTTCATAAATATAACGCCGTTTTAATGACTTGTATGACTTGAATTTACCCTTGTCGTCATAAAGTCCAAATTCTCTTTTGATCTGATTGTAAATATCAGTGTACACTGCAGAACGTATCTTAGTATCTTTATAAGCGTTTCCTTCTTTTCCACCAAGCATGTCTACACCCTTACGTTTTACATGATTACACAATTCATCTGCCTCGGAACCGTATAGCGGAATATCATACTCAAGATGTTCTACCTTTTTCTCTACGCTCGTAATTCGTTGATCCACTACAATAACGGCTCGAAGTTCTGGTGAAAGATTCTCAAATGTGTTTTCTTTATATTTCTTCTCAATTTGAATGAAATATCTACGCACCTGCTTACCTTTTTCATTACGCTCAAGCATTGCCATTTCCTTGGCGGTATCGAGTTTGATGATGTGGTCTTTCTTTGTCTGACCGGAAGGTGCTAAAATTTTAGCGGCTTCAAAATCTTCTTTCTCTACTGCTTCACAATCATTTAAACGATTACGAATCCAATCGCGATAATTGCTCTTAACCCCTAAAACTTCATAAAGTTCTGACCCATATACTACTTTCTCTCCAGTGCTTGTCTCATACACCGGTACTAATTCATTTTCTATTACTGTCAAATCATTCATTGTTAAATTTTGCATTTTATTCCTCCTTGCAAAAACTGGTGGAATCCCCTATAATGCATATAGGAAATTCCTATAGTTAATAGGTTCCATTTTGAGTAAACACGATAACTTTGACGAGTGCGTGTTTACTCTTTTTTTGTATACATTTTTTCTGTTTCCATTTCGCCAACATTCTTTGAAAAAAAAATTTTTTCTTTTTCTTCTAATGTCTCAATTTGCAAAACAATACACAATCCTTCGATTTCATTTGCTTTGAATTGTGTCTGATTAGTAATTTTCTTTTGTAATCCATATGTGGTTAAACCTATTTTTGAAGCTATATAATATTTTTTTAGACCAGACCTGTCTATTCTATCATTTAACCTCTGTGTGTCTACCATATCATCTCCTCCTTTCTTTGTTTCTATTTTGTCTACAATCGTATGTTACTATATTGTTTAACTATTGTCAACATTTTATTAAACAAAAGTTGAATTTTTTGCTACAAAATGCTAATATATAATTGTGAGGTGATACAATGGAAATTGGTGATAGAATTCGTGCAAAACGTGAAGCACTAGGTATGTCTCAAGAGGAACTTGCAACTAAAATAGGATATAAATCTCGCTCATCCATTAATAAAATAGAAAAGGATGGACGCGGGCTTCCACAATCTAAAATACTTTTGATTGCAAGGGCTCTTGAAACCACTCCTGATTTCTTATTAGGATGGAGTGATGATGAAACTGATTTTTATCCTGATGAAGTATTGTATGGAATAAATGCTATGACATCTCTATTACAATATTTGTATGATGATTTAGATTTTCACGAATATCCTCTTAGTGAAACTTTTGAAGTTACACTAAAAAAAGATTCTAATGAAATCACTCTAAATGAACTTGAATACAACCTATTGTTTGATTTCTTATGTAGCAATATTCCAAACTATATTAATCTTATCAAAGGCAAAACTCCAACAAACGACTAACTTATCTTTAGAAAATACCCGCTTACTTCTGTAAGCGGGTATTCCTTGCACATCTATCTTATTTTTATTTTTACATTTTCACTACCGGAATTGAACTGTACAATCAGTGGATCAGTCGAATTAATCACTGTATCTGGTACTTCAAAAGCAATGTCCCCTTCTTTTGATGACAGCGGATTGATTGTTGAATCATGCATATCTGCACTATATCCTAATAAGATTGTTGCTGAAAATTCATATCCATCTCCGAATAAGATTTTTGCATTCACATCATCTCCCATCCCATAAGATGGTAAAAAGGTATCCGATGTTTTCCCGTTATTTGTTACGTTTACAGATACTTTTGCGAATTGTGCTCCTTCCTGATCCGGTTTAAATGTAACATAATTTTCATCAATACTTGGTACTATTTGCATATCAGAAACTACTATTCCCCAGTCTCTTAATTCTGCGGTCTCCCCAATATTGTAAACCTTCTCGTCCTCTTTTTCCTCCTTGTCCCCATCTTCTTGCTTGTCAGAATTCTTGCTTGTCTCTTTTGTGGTTTCCTTTGATGCTTCTTTTTTAGAATCATTACTGGTTCCACATCCCACAAAGGCTGTCATTGCGACCAAGCATAATAAAATAGTGACTAATGTTTTTTTCCTCATATCTCTTTCTCCTTTTAATTGATATGAAAAATTATACCTTATCTGTAGAATTCTGTCATCTTTTTTCTTCTCCCCATGCTAAGCACAGGGAGCATTTTTCTAATTTGTCAGGAAACCTTTCAGATTTTTGAATTTCTCCGGCATAGAGAAATCTTCAAATGTGAAGTCCATATCTTCGTCCAGATATTCTGAATCCGCATCAAACTTCGCCAAGATTCCACCATCAATATTACAATCCTCTAAGATAATTGTCTGTCTGCCGGCAGAGCTTGTCGGGTCCTCATTTGTGATCTGAATGTCAAAGTATGTATCACGCCCGGTTCTTTTATAGTCCAACATCATCTTACGGAAAATACTGGTGTTATAGTGGAACGTTGCTGAACCAGTCCCTTTCCATCCTGTTGTTTTATTTCCTTTTCCGGTTTTTCCTAAAATCGGGATCTCTGATTTCTCTTTATCAAATTTTGCTTCCAGATTGATTGCCTGCATGAAGTTATATCGTCTGTCTCCAATGGTTACAAAACACTCTGCAAGAGATGCTGATACCGCATCTTTCGATAACATTACATTATTTTTTCCCATGCGTTTCTCCTTTCTACGCTACCGTTACCGTCATATACAGCTTACTCATGGTATTCACTACCTGAATGCCACTTGTCACTGCTACTGATTTTTTTGTATCTCCCTGCTGAATCGTTACATCTGTATCTGTGAAGTTTTCAATCGCACCAATGTCCTGTAACTGCTGTCGGATTTTTACTAAATCAGACCACAAAGATACCCGACCGGAATCATTGTTTGGAATGATGCCAAGGTATTTTTTGTTAAACAGCAGTGCGTCATCATTAGCAATCTGATCGATCACCCGGATGGTCTGATTGTCTTTGAAAATCTCACCACAGGAATCTGTTACCGTAACCATGCTGTTAATATCCTCTAATACCCGTGTCTCAAAGTTGACCTTATGTAACACAAATTCTCCTGCTAAAATCGCATCCTGTAACTCTGTCTGTGTATAGTCGGTATCAACCTCAAAGGCACCGTCATACTGTTTGTTCTGGCAGGACTTATTTACTTCACATCCACATTCTGCACCGGTTACCCAGTAAATCAAAGACGCTTCACTAACACCGGTATCAAGTACCTTATTCTTCAGATTAATCACACCGAGATAATCTGCTTTCAGATTGTAAAGAACAAGCTGAAATTTTACCCCCTGCTCATCACGCATCCGCTTGCTGAATGCTGCATACAGTTTCTTTGTTGTTTCATCCGTTGTGATAACCCCCATCACATTGTAAGAATACGATTCGATCTTATCAAGATATTTCTGATGTGCTGTCCCATCTACTGTTGCATTTGTACCTCCTGCCAATGCAGTGCCAGCAGTTACCTCCAGTGCTGCATCACTCTTAAATGTAACGTAATCATTAGCTACCAGTTCAGATGCCTGTGCTACCGTCTGTGTATCTACTCTGGCTGTCTCAAGATACGTCATTACATCATACTTACTGGTCTCATCTGCATTTGCCTGAATCACAATTTTAATGTCATTACCTCGCGTTCCACCATACAATGCGGTTGCAAATGCATTCGTTGCCTTTGTGCCGCCGCCATTTAAGCGGTATGCATATAAGGTCTTTGCATTCATAAACAGATCACTCAAGCCATTCATTTTCTCATGGTCATGAGCATATCCGAAAATTTTCTGACTGTCTTTCTGGAAGTCTTCATTAGAAACCTCAAATACTTCTCCTTCCTTTCCCCAATCCAATTCTAATGGCATAGTTGCAATACCCCGATCAGATAATACCGAGCTTGCAGATGCCACTGATACAAAGTTGATATATGTCCCAGGCAGGATTTTATCCTGTGACATATAACTTCCTCCACCTAATGCCATTTATTTCACCTTTCCTTTCATATACTCTGCGATCATCGTTTCTACTTCTTCCGTGGTGTACTCTCTGTCATCATCTAATATGGCATTTAATAAGTCCCTCCTCCCACGGTAGTTTTTTGATATGATAAACTGTTCTTTGTAAAATCTCTGTTCCTTTGACTTCTCATTTTTCTTAATCTCTGCCAAATCATTCACCTTCCTTTACTTCCATTTCTGATGAAATATCATCCATTACTGTATGTGTTTCTTCTTTGCATACAAAGCAGTTGTAATTCACGAAAAAGTTCAGTATGCCATCTACAATCTCATGATGCACATTCGTTCCACGCAACAGATCTCCATTCACATCGATGCATTCCATACACCAATTCAGGCTCTCTGCCACTTCATTGCATTCCCACAGGGCAGCATGGCTATTGGGGCGAGATTTCGGGACATACTGGATGCAAAACTGATTTTTCCGGTAGTATCTGTTCCCTGGAAATTTGCTGATCTGGGGATTTAGACAATTAATAAAAAAACAGGGAATCTCTAACCCCTGTTCTACCTGTCCTAAATGAATATCATAACCAAATTCTGTATCCAGCGTATTACTGATAGCTGATATGATTGTATTAATCATCTTTATAGTCCTCCAAAATATCTATATATCCTTTGCTCTAAGATGGCAGGTGCAATTCTTTCCAATTCCTCTTCAGATATTTTCAGCATGAAATGTCCCGGTACCCATCCTTTATGATTAGGGGTCCGATGCCCATATTCCTTATAGCTTGCATACTCCATTGGATTTGTAATGGCAATTTCATATACATTCCCGGAATGATTAACCTGCACAGAATTTGCATAACCTTCGGATGACGTTCCGGCCGTCCATGCACGCCTTAAAGTTCCTGTGTCTGCCGGAGTTCTCTGAACCACCATCCTAAGAAGCCTTGCTGCTAATTCTTTGGCACAGTCTTTCATAAATTCTTCCGGCTCCTGTAACTTCTCTAACTCATCTCTGAGTTTACGCAGTTCCCTTGCATCAAAGCCTCCCATCCGTGACATTATGCATACCTCCCTGCTAATTTCAATATGATCTCCTGGTGTGTTTCATATACTGCCGGTGTTCCGCTGCACTCATATGTCTCTGTGACACCGGCCTGTGTAACTGTTATCTTTGCCCCCGGTTTGATTTTCGTTTCCGGGGACATAAATAATTTTATGATCTGTGAGGTCTTTGCTACTGATTCCGTCTGGTCTGTTGTACTGACATTCGAATATGACAGCCTGCACGGCTCATCCTCTAAAACGATCACCTCTTCCGTGGATGTTAATTTCGTCTTTTCATCCTTAACCTTTTGAGATTCAGTAACCGTTGCCCTTCCATCGTACAATTCTTCCTGCATTTTTCTTGCAAGCATCCGTGCCTGTCTTATTGCATCTATCATCGAAACACCACCCTGCGATAACGGTTCAGAGAAAATTTATAATTTTTTAATAGGGTATCTTTAAAATTGTCATCCACACTCTGCTTAAATGATATGGAAGTATCACCCTCACTAATAGATGAAACAGCACCCGTAGCGGCTTCCTCTTGCCCCGGCTTTTCATTTCTATACAGATCAATCGCCATACGATAAGCTGTATTGAGCAGACCATCCGGCACTTCCTCAATGTGACAATAATTTTTTATTATTTCTTCTACATCTGAGATAACAAATGAGAGTGACACATCTTTCGATGTATCGCCCTCATCTATTCCCAATAACTGTTTCAGCCTACTTAATTCCATGTTGTCACTCCTAGCCAATTTTATGTTTAATAGCTACAATTCTAAGCTGCTTTGGTTCATATACCGGTTTCCAGTTTTCTGCCATTGCAAGTTCTGTTCTAAGCGGAGTCTCTACATGATCACGTTTTGCTCCTGTGTACGCAATTCCTCTTGGATGTAAAATAAACGCCTTGCGGTTGATGAGATAATCAATTCCACCTCCGGTCTGTTTATCACGATCCACCTCAGTAGATACAAATCCAGTAGGAGAACCATTACCATATGCTACAGCACCATTACCGAAAAGGTATGTTGTGTATACACCATCTGCAACCGGACAACCATCATCTACGGTCACGCGTCTGCCCTGATAAGTATCAAATTCTACATCTGTAGAATCACGTTCCGTATCGATCAGATTCAGCTTTTTGAGATAAGATTTTGTTGCTGAATGCATTGCCACACCAGACAACTGTGCCTGTGCATCACCCAGAAGCTGACACGCATCGATAAATGCAGATGCGCTGATCTGTTTTGCAGCATCTGTCTTACCTGTAGTAAGATCAAGGATATGATCTTTCATTCTGGTTTCTGCTGCCGGTGTTCCTTCGGCTCCTGCTGTAGTTGTACCAAATACTCCGGCAAGAATTGCGATGAGCTCTTTCTGCATGTCCCTTGCCCAGTAAGATGCAACCAGATCACCGATCGCTTTCATCGGATCAGCACCGGCAAGAGCTGCTGAAAGATTCGTTGCTCCCCACATATTCTGACGGAAAATAGTGGTTGATACATCCTTATTAGATCCGATTTTTTTTGCGGTCATCTTTACATCCTCAAGAATCGCTTCTGATTCTCCCTGTAAATCCTCAAAAAACGGCATATTATGTGTTCTTGATGCTTCGGATGCCAATGCATCAAAATCTGGACTGTTTACCACGATCCCACTCTGGAAAAATGCGGACAACTCCATTGTTCTGTTAATTACATACCGGTTAAAAAGTTCCGGTACAATTACATCTGCAATTTTTGTAATTGCCATTAAATCATCCTCCTTCTTATAATGTTACTCCGGCTAACGCAGCCATTTCTTTTGCCTGTGCCGGATTCTCTTTTAACAATCGTCCCTGTTCGGTCAGATTGAAGGTGTCTTTTGCAAATGGATTAGAAGTACCGCCACCATTTCCGTCTTTAGGATTATACGGTGGCTTCTGCTGCTCCTGCTTAAACAAATGTGCCATTGTGGTATCTTCCTTATACGGCTTCACAGCCTCTTCCACACCGACCGGCTTACCTTCTTTATCAAATGTGAACTTATCCAGTCCACCGGCTTTGTAGATCAGATAATCCGGATCAAGGACTCCCTGCTTGGCAAGAGATTCCTTCAGCGCATAGGTCTTTGAGGTGTTTTCAGCGGTCTTCTTAAGATTTTTGATTTCAATCTCATAATCTCCAATCTTCTTCTGTAACTCCTCATTGTCGCCATTAGATTTTTTCAACTCCTCAATGGTTCCATTTGCGGTTTTCAGTTCCTCGACCTTTGTATTAAAGTCGTCTTTTGGCACCGCATACTTTGGGAACTCTTTCTGTGCCGCATTCATGACTGCATCCACGTCCAGTTTTCCGTCTTTGATTTCTGCTTTTTCCAAAATTGCCTTTAACCATTCCATTCTCTTATCCTCCATAGATTTTTATTCCCGCTCTCCGGGTATTGGGATTCTCTGTTTATTCTCCAGATGAGTACTACCGTTCTTTAATGCCTGCGGAAAAAGGCATATAAAAACAGGGCTCCCGGAGGAACTTACTTAGCGTCACCTCTGCGCCGTTCGGTCCATAGATTTCCAGTTATCCTGTTATTACTGGTTTAGGGTACAAAAATACCACCATGTCATTTCTGACTGGTGGTAGCTTACTTTATTTCATTTGTGTACTCTATCTAACTTTTACAAATCCAACATTATTATTGCAAATAGTACCTTCTTTCTTTTCTTTACTTAATACCTCTTCCGGTATTCTATCTGGATATGCATCACATACCATCCCTTTCCTTACATTTTTACATCTCAAACAATATGGAATTTTTATCATTCCTTTTTCCACCTTTCTATGTATGTCTCTACTAACTTTCGAGCTTTCTCTGGAACACTCTCACCGTTTCGTATTCTAACAAATGCCTCTGCAATTGTTTCAAAACCATCCTTTGTAGCATCAGAATATATTGACACTCCCGGAACATATTCTTTTTCAATCATTCCCATGAAAGCTGTAAATTCCTCATTACTCTGTATGTGTTGTCCTGTCATCACATGTGCCATCTCATGTATAATATGATCTTCTATGCTTTTTCCAGCAAAATAACCCATACGATAACCTTCAGCAACCACATTTTCAAATCCATCGAAATTAAAACCACTATTTAAAACAAAAACTGCTTCATGCTTACCATTATTGTCTATATATCTACATAAATAGGGTGTATCTGGTTTCTCTTTGCTTATATCTTCTACTAATATCTTACTCAAATGAATATTGTACTCATTTTCTATTGTATCGATACCATTCTGCATACTTTTAAGGATATCAGGAGTTATACCTGCTGCATTCCTCATTTCCTTTGGAATTCTAATCTCTTTTATTATACCAGATTCTTCTGATAATTCTACAAATGTCTTTTTCCATTCCTCATATGTCGTATCTGCTGACACATAATATGTCTTACCATCCTCGTCTCTGGCAGCACGTTCTCCCACACTGCCAAATTCATCATCGAAGTACGGACAAGTGCAACCACGACAGTTCGGATGAAATGGAGGTGCTGTCACACCCGTTTGGAAATCGCTCATTGGAAAGTGCTGCTTGTCCATTCTACCGCATGTATTACAGGTTCTTTCATCTAACGTCTCTATGACCTCAAACTGCTCAACACCCAGTTTTCCCATGCAATCCTGTCTTGCCTTGTTTGCAAATACGGCTGACTCTGTCATAATTACTCTGCCCGCCTGTGCTTTAGATACACCCATCTGCTTAGAAAACTCTGTAATAATTCTATTTGGAGTTTCCCCTGTAATACACATTCTTGAAAGGTTATTATGTAAATTGTTAATTAATTTTGTTTTATTGTCCCACAGGCGATCAGAAAAATTTTTTTCATCTACTGCCCAAGGCTTACAAACAATCTTTTCAACTACATCAGCGTTCAGATGTTCTATTTTAGAACCAACACCAATCCCTTTTTGAATCTCATATGCCGTATGGTAAAAATCTGTAGTATACATATTCTGTATATAACGATCTATGGTGTCTGTGCAATTGCCATAAAGCCTTTCTAATTCCTGCTGTGTCTCAAATTGCAAGGCTTCCAATCGGCTGATATGTGCTCTCGCGGATGCATTCTCAAGTTCTTTTTCCCAATTACCATTTTTCTCGTTTTCTTTGGCATATTTAATATATTCCTCTAACGTCCACTGGAATTCCTTTTGTTCTTTGTTCGTGAGCATTTTCTTTGCCTCTAACATGGAAACTCCATTGTTCTGTGCCAATCTCTGATACCAGGCATCAATTTTTCCTTCAATTGCTGCCTGTGCTTTTTCAAATTGTTCCTGAATCTCCTGCACTTTCTGAACAGATGTATCATGCTGTGCTTCCTCCATCTGTTTGAAGCGTTCCTGCCAGTATTGTCTCATCTGTTCACTCATGCAATCACCTCATTCCGCTATTCTGTATCCTCCGGATCATCGTCTGGCTTGTCCTCTTTTTTACTTGCCTTGAATGCACCAATATATGTATCAGCTTTTTGCTTCGTTTCCTGCTCCTCTTTCTCTAACTGCTTCAACTCAGCATCTGCATCTTCGACAAGCGGATGATTTTTCAAAATAGTCTTTTTACTAACGATTCCCACTGAATCTTTACAAATCTGTGCCTGTTCTGTATCGTTTTTGATACTGGTCCGCGTCCACGTTTGCACTATCTTTTTGCATTCAATCCCCTGATGCCGGCAGATTGCTCTAATTAATCGGGCAAATCCAAGTTGAAACTCTGTTTCTGTCAGCCCCGCTTTCATTTCAAGTAATGAATACATAAACTTTAGTGCTTCTCCCGACTGGTTTCCGAAATTTTCCGGCTGTGGATCAAATCCCTGCCCCTGTTCAAATATTGCTTTTCTCGTGGCTTGCAGCACACTGTTACGGGCTTCTATTGGGATTTCAATATTGAGTGTACTCACTCCCGGATTACTGCCCTCGTCCCCATCCACTTTAATGGTTTTATACTTTTTTAGTTCTGATAGGAACGAAGTAAGGTCTGTACCGCCATATCCCGATAATACAAATATCAACTCCTGTATATCATCCAGATCATTAATAAAACCGCTGTAGACCTTATCATATACGTCTATCAGCGGCTTAATGTTTTTCAAGTCATTCGTATTTGTATTGTTATTCGGAAATGGGATAAATGGCACTTCTCCGAAATCATGTCTGTACTCTGCGGTAAAATCATTTGCATCTGGAACCATGAAAGTATTGTAATAACATAATCCGTCCTCTAAAGTGTCACCATCTTTTCGCCGGAATGTCCAACAGCTTTCGTCATTCCAATACTCATAATTTATATAGGTATCTCCTGTTTCTTCATCAATTTCATTATAGATTCGCAAGACACCTAATAATTTCTTCTTCAAATCACATGAAACTATCGGAATGATCTGCTTACTGTCCACAACTGCCCATTGAAAAGTACCATCATTATCTTCCCAATAATGTATCCATCCAACAGCTGCGTTAGCAGCATTTACACACAACTCCATACAGTTTTTTCGATATTCATCGCCCAAGGCATCTGTTATAACCTCATTTCCCTGTTCGTTCCCTATATCAAACAGTGGGGGGGAGGTAAACATATATGCAGCTTTTTGGTTAACGATCAATCCATGAAAATTTCTTGGTATTCGGTTATCTGCATTTCTCAGTGGATTTTCCTGATCTGTTTCTCTATTTTGATTCTGTACAAGAATATCCGTCTCATTACGGTAATACCTCTCTGCTTGCATTGTTTGCTGAACCATCCTTGTATGCCCCGGCTCATATTTTTTTATCATTTTTTTTATTGTTTCAAGATCCATCGTCTACCTCACTTCAAAATACTAATGCTTCCCGGTTTACGAATAATCGTATAACAGAAGTACCGCAGTGCATCCATTGCGTGATCATGCTGTTTCACTGGCTTGTCCTCGCCACGCTCAGATGCTTTCTGATCCCATATGTACGATCCGAATTCTTTGATTGTATTCGGACATTGGTCACTGATTGCAATCTTACCCTGATTCAGCAAGGATGCCACAAATCTGATACCATCCAGCACATCATTTTTCGCTTTCTTGATTGCATAACCACGCTTTTTCAATTCTGCTATGAATGATGCCGCAGATGGATCAATCACAATCTTGACCGGCTTTATTCCATCTAACCACTGTTCCAGATCATCCGCATACTCGGTATCCGTTTTCTGTCGCTCCTCATCACGACCGGAATAATAATACTCGCAGCAGCATACCCACCGCCCCAATCTGTCCTTACACCATAGCAAGAACACGGTTGCATTCTGCGTACCATAATCACAGGACACATAATAGTTTGCATTAGTCAATTCTGACAGATTTGATATCACATGCTTGGCAGTATCGAACATATCGTAAATAATGCCCTCTGCCATCGCCCACAATCCAAGAATATACCGGCGATAGAATACACCGGTGTACATACTCCTATATCGTTCTTTGATTTTCTCCGACAGACTTAGATTGTCATCCATCGTGAAATGCAGATACAATAGATGTTTTTCTTCTCGCTTATCAATCCATCCGGTCTTGAACCAATGATATGGCCCATCCGGATTGCAATTGAACCAATATTTTGAACCGTCAACGGAGCATCGTCCGGTTGCCTGATTCACGAAACTTTCCGGCATCAATGCCACTTCATCAAAAAAGACCCCCGCCAAGGTAATACCCTGAATGAGATCCTGTGATCGTTCATCTTTACCACCAAATATATAAAAATAATTCGTTATATCTCCTCTGAAAATAATAACCAAATTATCAGCTCTGTGATCTGCAATGGTGTATCCTCTGCTTCTCAACATCAGCTTGAGCCAAAACAGGACGTTTCTACGGAAAGAACCGATTGTCTTTCCACACATGCCAAAGTTCTCGCCATTAAATGAACTCATTGCCCACATAACAAATGACAGCGACATGCTCACGGTCTTGCCCGATCGGATTGCTCCATCGGCAATTATCCCATCTTTATCTTTGACCGGAGAATTCTCACACCACCAATTCAGTACTTTGCGCTGCTTTTGGGAAAATGGTTTAAATTTAAAAACCTGTTTAATCTTATTGGTTTTCTTCATTGCTCCAATCCTCCGCAGCTGTGCCATTTAACGCTTCAAGGAATCCATCATCTGCAATTTCTTCGCTATCATCAGTCTGTACTTTTGCCCTCAGAAGTGCAATCTCTGCCTTTTGCTTATCTGTGGCAAGGTCCATGTGATCCGTAAGCCACTGCAACGCTTTCATTCGGTCGGCAAGTTTTATCTTGGCACCTTCTCTCCCTTTTGATACCTCTGAAACAATGGTGCCATCAACCGTTTTGCTATCTTTTAGATTCACAAAACTATATGAAACTTCCTCACCTGTTTCAGGATCATTAAAACTGCCATTTCCAAACTCTACATAATCTGTGATATCTGCAAAAGCGATATCCATATACTTCTGAAAGATATCCGATTCACTCAGGAACTCCCTGTTAAGGCGTTCCTGCTTCAAACGGAATATTTCTTCTTTTATCTTGGGATTTCTTAAGTGCTTACTTCCCTCTGACATCGCAGTTGTATAATTACATCCATATGCTTTCTGATATGCCTTGGTTGCATTAAAGCATCGAATGTAATATATACAAAAAAGCTGTTGCTTGTCGGTTAACTCCGTATTTTTCATTACAGATTCGACCTCATGTGCAACAGGACTTTCTTTGTTCTTTATAAGTGTCTTACTGTTTTTTGCAACGTTGCGTTTACTCCTTTGCAACGTTGCGTTATCCCCAGCCCACTTATAACGATTTTTCCAACTACGCACCGTTCCCTCTGCAACACCCAATTGGTTTGCTATCTCTACTAACTTAAGCCCTTGCTTATACATTTCAAAGGCTTTATCCGCTCTCGCATCTTTGACCTTCGGCAAGGACTATCACCACCTTATTTTTATTTTCCAAAAAAAGAAGCTGTTACACTAAGTTATAGTGTACAGCTCCTTTACAAAACGGGGAGTGTAACAGATATATGAAACTGTTACAGGCTAATGGGATAATATGAAAAAAATGCAAGTGATGTCTGTGTCATACACTTTCATCAATACCATATTACCACATCAAAAACGAACATTCCGAACAAAACGAACAAACTTTACTTTTCTTTTAAGAATCTGTCCACTTCCATCCTCACACTGTCACCTGTAGCCATTCTTCCAATCCTATCTGCTACCTGTTCCCATGACATTCCCTCAAAATACTTATATCTGATTATCCTTTGCATCCTGACTGGTATAGTGTTCATGTACTGCTCTACCTTTATTTTTATATTGGATGCATTTTCCCTTCGTTCTCGTAATATTGTTTCTTCTAATCGTAATCTTGTATCGTCTGCATATGTATATGCCGTTCCTCCGACATGGAAGTGCTGTTCTTGATAAGGAAAGTCTGGATTACTCCCTTTAACTGAACCCTGTACTGTCTCGCTCTTCTTTCTTTTTAATCTTTGGATATCCTGCTCTGTTTCTCTAATCAGTTCACAGGCATCTATATACTCCATTAAAATCTGCTTTTCCAATCTCATTCCTCCTGTTTTTAGGCAAAAAAATACCAACCATCGAATATTGACGGTTGGTGATTGCTTTTAAATATCTTCATTTTCACAATACTTAGAACTTAGTTCCATGTAACCACATTCGGAGCATTCATATATGCTGTGTGGATTATGAGGATTTTGTCTAGCAGCATATCCATTTCCTGGATTGTATTCTTTTCCGTATATTCCAAAATCCCTATTAAACTTGTACTGTTTCATTTCTGCATTGCATCTTAAGCATTTCATTTGTGATTCCCCTTTCATTTGTGATAGAGGAATTATACCACATCCAACCGCCCATATTCAATTTTCAAAGTTCAATACCACCCGCTAATCGACAGAATCCGACAAGGCGTTCTCCAGTATCATGTCCAAACAGGCATTCCAGCCTTTATCAAATCTCCCATTATCACAATAAGCAGGATGATTTGCTTTCTCCGGCAGTTCCCGGAGCGGACACCAATCTGGCTTTCCAACGTTATATGCATCTTCTTGTGTCACGCCACATATTAAATTTAATATTGGATTGTCCCTTTCAAAAAAACTGCAAGGACAATCAGCACAACATTCCGCCATATCCATTACCAATACTGCTTTAGCCATATCACTCACCTCCTAAATTTCAGTTCAATTTACAAATACCTTTATTTTCATCAAGTGTGACTATATTTCTTCGCGCAAGCACTCTCAATGTTGTTATTTGGCAACTGAAAATTGGAATGTTGCTGTTATGATCTTTGTGAAATTCACAATTTTCATATGTCCAAAACCCATGTTTTTTTATCAAAATATTTCCATGCGCCTTCATAACTCGTATAACATCTTCTTGCGCTCTTGATAAATCTTCATAACCATAAGCCATCTTTTATCCTCCGCTAAACTTTAATTTTCTTCCGGTTTCTCGCACCTTTCAAATTCGATACATTACATCGCACATATTTGTCATATGCTGCCTGATAAGTAATTCCGTCAATTTCAGCTATTCTTGCAAGCGGGATTGTTTTCGTGATACTCCTATTTCTTGTTTGCTCTTTTCTCGTTACCCATCTGCAATTAGACGGTTCATAATTTCCATCATTGTCGATTCTGTCTATGGTTAAATCATCACTATAACCGTTCTCCATCGACCAGTCATAAAAATTTTGGAAATCACTATCCCATTCTGGGCAAACACATATTCCTCTTCCACCATATCTCTGATAATTCTTGTTGTTCGGTCTGGAACACCTGTCTCTCATTCCAGTCCAAATGTTCCAAATCCTTGATTTTGCCATTCCATGTTTTAAATGCATTGTTGCTTTAACTTCTTTTTCAAGGCAGCCGCAACTTTTAGTTGTTCCGCTTACCAATGAATTCCTCAATATTTCTTTTTCGTTTCCACAATCACATCTGCAAAGCCATATTGATTTTGAACCTTTTCCATTGCCTTTTGTTCCAACCTTTTTTATCGCGGTTAATCGTCCAAATTTCATACCCGCTATATCTTTAGGATATTTCAATATTTACTACCCTCTTTCGCCCGAACCATTTCCGTGTTAAATAATATAGGCTTAATTGCCATCTACTCCACCTACCCTTTCAAAATAGAACTTTATAGGTTCTCTGTTTTCCTGCACCATGCCATACCGCAAGGCTATATTGTATGTACACACATCCCTTTTCAGTCTGTCCGGTATTTTCTGCAACTGCTTTCTAAAATCTTCCAAATCCATTGTTGATTTATACCGATTGCATGAACCGCAGGACGGCATCAGATTACTTATGTCGTGTACGTCAATTCCGGTAAATTCTTCGGTGTATTCATATTTTCTAAGGCAATACAGATGATCTACATTAAAGCCTTTCTCCGGTATCTCACAGCCACAGTAAGCACAGTGACCATTGTATTTCGCATACACTAATTTTCTAACTGATTTAGGAATCGGTTTTCGCATCTACTCCACCGCCTTTCACAATCTGCATAACTGTCTGATATAGTGCTGATTTTCTGCCTACAATTTTGGTTATGTATTCATCCAACTGCTTCACAACCGCATCCACATCGTAGGCGGTTGGCATATCATTAATCACTTTTTTTACAGCATCGTAATCGTCCATATTTTTAAGCATTCCGCTCAAATTGTCCAAAATCTTACCTGCCTCAATCAATCTGCTCATTCTTCATCACTCCAATCTAATTTCTGACCGCAATCCGGGCAGTAATTGTAATTATCATAATCAACCTCGTAGTGCTTTCCGCAGCAAGGGCAAATCCATGTATCATACACAAGATGTCCGTCGGCGTATCCGTCTCCTTCGTAATCCGGTTTCTTTGCCGTTTGCTTTTCCACTGCCGCCCGGCATTCTTCCGGTGTGCCGATTGCCCTGTACTTCTGCACCTCTTCCAGTGCCTTGATTGCCATTTCCATAAGTTCTTGCCAATATTCTTCATTTACAAGTTCATCCCAGTGAGGATTAAACCTGATAATGTCCAAATCCCTGATTGCTTCACTCTCTGTCATTCCGGCACCTCCTAAATTTATTCGAGTATCTGAGTTGTTTCCAAAATGGAAATAACTCACTTAAACAGTCCCGGGTTGTCAAACACCGAACCAACAACCTCAAATTCGCACGCTTTCACATATTCTTCCGTAAGTGGCATTGATAAACAGAACGGTTCGCATTTGCTCAAGTTATCAGTCGGAATGACCTCATAATGCCAGCCGATTACCTCATCAATACTCTCAAAAGTTTCGGCATCGATCACTGCGAACTTTCCAAACACTACCTTTGCAAGTTCTTTCGGATTGCCGTGGCACATCAGAATATCATTCTTAAAAATCAGCTTTCCGTTCTTATCTTGAAAGCCTGTACATAGGCAGATTGTGGATGGGTCAACTTCATAGTTCTTTATCAAATTCTGTGGTACATAATTCTGGATAATGTAAACTCCATCATCTGTTTGAATTAAATTTCCGAATATCCATTCGCCGTTATCAATCCGCTTTCCACGGAATAAATATCTATTCTCCATGTTCCCCCTCCATTTCTTTCAGCTTGGCTTCTGCTTCCTCTCTGGTAAGAAATACTGACTTTCCAATTTCATCAAAAGATATCCAGTCGCAAAGAGTAACCGATTCGATATACATTTCTTTGTCAGCAACAGTCATTTCTCTGCATACTGCGACCTCTACTCCATCATCGGTTATGCGGTAAATATTACTTCCCACCTTGCATGGCAGCCGCAGAAGTAATCCCTGCTCTTCGGCTTGCTCTCTATTTGCAAGTCTTTCCGCAATCTCTTCCAGGGCTTTGTATCTTCCATCTTTCGCAAGCTGGGTAATGGTAATTCCCTCATCATCCGGTAAATCTGCTGGATGAAATAAAACTTCTCCATTCTCTGCCACATATGTTAATCTCTCCATGTTATCCTCACTTTCCCTGTACGGCTCCGGCAGTGGCATCCAAGCAATTACATCCTCAATCCAATCGTGTCCGCTATCCAATTCATACCCATCATTCATGATGCAGGTATCAACCCACACATGCCTTCCGTCGGTCACAATGATTTCCTGCTCATCATCAGGAAGCTCACAGTCAATCATATACTTAATGTCTGCGGAGAATAAGCACTCTTTCCGCTCTTCCTCTGTCAATTCATGATATTTAACCGGAATCCACCTTTGTTCCGTGACCGTTTTTCTTGTTGCTTCTGTCCTCATACATTCAATCATTCTACCTGCTCCTTTCCCTTTTTGACTTTCTCTGGATGCACGTCATGGCGTATTTACAGTCCCTGGTGCATCTTTTATTTTCTTCGTATGGGCATTTCTTCATAAAATCCTCCTGAATCGCTCAAATTCTATACTTCAGTTAATTCATCATATATTTCGTCTGCAAGTTCTTCCTTGTCATTGTTTTTAATCATTGCAATAGCAAGGTCCTTTTCGTTTACAAGGTACTCTGCGATCACATCTGCAATCTCTCGTGCATTCATTTTTACAACCTCCGTTAAATCTTAATTGTTACAAGCGAATCATTTTACGTTGCCTGCCTATAATAAAAGCAGGAGGTGCTATATGATTGCTTGGTTTTGTTATCTGGTTCTAAAATTTAAAACTTCTTAGGCAGACCGGAGCTGTCCGGTCTGTCAATCATTGATATACTCATATCTTGCTTCTGCATACACCCAAGAACTATGCCCGCATTTATACATATTCTTGTATTGCGGCTTGTAATTCTCTAATACTGCATAGGTATCATTACGTTCAATACAGTGCTGGCGTTCTTCCTCAAACTTCTTGATTTCAACTTCCTTACCGATATGTTCATACATAATTCCATATTTGAAATAAAAAGTTCCATCTTCAAGAATAGAATACGATTGAACAATCTCTCGACCTCTATACTCATATCGATATGCGATAACCCCTGTTGCCCTGATATTTTCTGCAAGGATGTGTTCGTACTCTGCAAGATATTCCTGCGCTACTCGCTCTGCTGGCTCTCTGCTAGTGAATATAATCTTGCCGATCTGAGAATTCCACGTCACATCTCCATCAAGGTCATATCCTCGATTATTTCCACCGCATGTCCATGTTCTCTTTTGAACAGTATGCGTCTCAACATCGCCACGAACAACCTTATACACGCTTTGCCTTTCTTCAATGCCCATCTCACAACATCTTTCTGAAATTCGTACAGCATCGGATTCAACTCTGACTTTTCAATATCAAATCCGCTGCTTTCCAATACAAATCTCTTACTTGCTAAAAATTCTTTATATGTCATTTTTCCAAAAGGAACCCGATATATCGTTACCCCGGCCGGAGGTTCCGGCTCCTTTCTAATAAAATTTGCAATTATAGCGATTTCGTGTTAAAATAAATTTCTAAAATATTTAGCAATATAGCTCAGTGGATAGAGCGCGCCTCCTATAAAGGCATGGTCGTGGGTTCGAATCCCACTATTGAACATAACGCACCTAAGCAATTAGGTGCTTTTTATATATTTACACCATCTGATCTAATGGAAGCGAAATCTGCCCTTTACAATTTCCGCCGATAGTTGTAGGGTCCCATCCCACTCCAATGTAGTCCAGTACCTTCGCCCATCCGTAGTCATTTCCGTCTTTGTCTTTGCACATGTGGAACATCAGATAATCCCACTCTTTCGGATTGCTCTCATGCAATAGATCAAATCTGTGAGGACGTTTCTCTATGTGGATTCCAAACCCACACATACTGCATCCGGTACGCTGTGCTTTGGTCGTGTACAACGTTCCATCTGGTTTTTTCTCGATGGTTCCATAGATTTCCGGAATGATGCTGTCAGGCATCTTAAAACTATTTGACAAACAGTTTTCTTTTAGTAACTTTTCATGATATTTTTCTTTAAGACCCTCTTTCCAGAGTGCGTCCATCTCCAAAGCAAGTTGTAAAATATCCTGCCGATGGAAAATAGCAAACGGTGCTGATCTGATTGTGGATGCTCCAAAATAATTACACCCATTCATTCGCAGGCTTCTTGCACGTCTGCCGCCCTCGGATGCCATTAAACCAAGATACGGTACACTGTTATGCTCCTTCCCCCAATCATCACAGTTCTTTTCTTTTAGGTAGTAGCAACATTTTGATGACACTTTGAAATCCGGTTTTTCATAATCACATCCTTCGTTCTCATTTTCATATCCACCAAACAATTCAAGCCACTTTTGCTTTAACTGCATTTTGGAATTTTTTTGCCAGCCGCCGTATGCTCCAGTCTCTCCTGTTATGATCGCATGGCGCACTGTTTTATTTTTCTCGGTAGGATTCTGCAGCAATTCAATCTTTCCTGCTACCTCCTTTGATATAACCGGAAACCCAAACTCCTGTATGACCCTTGGCTTTGTCCAGTAAGTTCCATCCTCCCTTTTTAGTGGCGGAACATTTATGATCCCAAGTGCTTTATGTACCCACTGTATGCTCTTATCTTCTAACGTTGATGCGCTCACACCTGGAGCATTGATATGGCAGATCTCATGCAGAAACAGATATAAGACGATGCTGTCCAATCCTCCGACAGACACATGATAATTCAATCCTCTGCCATCGCACTCACTTGCAAACTCCTCTGCCCTGATCTGTGCATATTTTCGCTTAAATTCATACGGCTGTTTCTCCTTCTGCATGAAGGTTGCAATCTTTTCTTTCGTTCCAAGCCGCTCCATTCTTTCCTGTACTGATTCCATTTTCCTGTTAAACACTTCCCCTTCCCTAAGTTCATTTTCTATCGTTTCACAAGGAGCAATCCCTCTCAATATCCCGTTTCGGGCAGCTCATCGGACTGGACTTGCAGCCACTATTGATTCTGACCCATATCTTGGTGCAGATATAAATGCTCGGCTTTTTGTACTGGTCCGTGACCAGATGTCGGTACTCGCACTCTGCACACTTCGGTATATCAATCCTGTTATTCCTGCATCCCTGTGTAACCTTGCTGGACAATTTACGGCTGCGTACAAAATATGCGACCGTTGTAGGCTCAACATAGATCTGCTCCTCTTCTGCCATGTGGTCAGAAATGTCGGCGAAGGTACAGCCTGCATCCAGCAGCTCTTCTACCCTGTCACGGTAGCTATCAAGCATACATCCTCGCTTTCGTCCACTCATCTAACCACTTCCCTTCCGCAAGAGGTTCTTTTCCAAGGCATCATAGTCATAATTGCGCTGTTCAAAATTGCAAAACCTATTTCCGTTGGTATTATTGGGTTTGGCGGCCATATCCTTCCGCGCCCAGTTTCGCATTGCAGCTTTCCAGTCTTTCATCTTGTTTTTCCCTACCATCCACCCGTTAGAGGTGTAGTAATTCATAAACCTCTCAACATCAACATCCGTGTACCCTTTTTCCTGACAATAGTCCATCACATCCTGTTTTGTGGGCGCCGTGAAACGCACCACACTATTATCATTATCTTTTACCTTTACCTTTTCCTTTTCCTTTACATTATCCTTTTCCTTAGGTTCTGCTTTGGTTTTATCTTGGTTTTGGTTTGGTTCTTCTTTGGTTATTTCTTGGTTATCGTTTGCTTTTGGTTTGGTTTCATCTTGGTTATCGTTTGGTTTGTCTTTGGTTACAGGTCTTCCACCTTTGGTTCCGTTTTGGTATCTCTTGTTATTAGCATCTATCTGTGGCTTCGCCATTAAAAAGATCGCCGTATGCACTCCATGTTCCTCTGGAATCACACCATCCAACCCATAATTAATAACTGCCCACAGTGCCTTTAACTGCTCCTCCTTTGGAAGAGCCTTGATCGCTTCTGCAAAGCTGCGGTAAAAAACAACACTTTCTCTCATTTCCCACCGCCTATCACATCAGAGATGCTTATTTGATTACGCTCCAGTTCATTGTTTTGGCATTTTAAGTATTTATCTATCTCAGATACCTTTTTACGATTCGTAAGGGTTCTGTGGTTTTCCTGTGCCCGGTAAAGTCTTACCAAATGCATCTCATCATATGCCGGCTGAAAGTATCCTTTTCCGTCCTGCATATTCAAAATGGGATGTTCCCGGTTACATTCTTCCTGGATCATATTTCTTATTTTCCGGTCGGAAAGTCCTGTTAAAATAACAAGCTGCTTTCTGGTTACTGCATTCTTATGTCCGACCGGTATGTAATCAATGATTTTCAACAACACCACCTGCTTTCGTAATCGTGACCTCTGTCCGTGGGTTTTCTCTGTCATACAGTACACGACTTCCATCCGTGCTTACAATAATCTTGCAGTTATCGTCTGCTATGACGTTATATTTAACTAAAATGTCATGTAGTGCCTCATGAAGATTCGTAAGGTCTACCCGATGGCGTGTCGGCATGTAATAGACAGCCTTGACATTTATGGGATAATCAATCTGTTTTGTATCCGGCATATACTTTTTACAGTCTTTCTCATATTTCAAATATGCCTTAGATGGCAGTATCATAGGTCTGTTCTTGCAGACCACGATCCTCTGGCTGTTCTTTTTCGTGATCGGCTTTCCAAGGATCGTAAACATTAATTTTTCCATACCGCTCCTTTCCCCTCTGCCATTTGGCAGAGGCTTTTATTGGCATGATATATTACCGATAAGCAGTTTCTTTCGTACACACCCTCAAGTGCACAGGTGTTTCAACCTACAGCATACTAATGCCATATCTTTTTCTGAATGCTTCCCTTGCATCATCCTCGCTTACATTTTCGTTTTCTGCGATATAATGCTTTTCCCATGCAAGCTGACCGATGATCCGCATAAGTACCCGCATTTCCTTATTCATGTGAACACTCATCTTTCCCTGATGATGTTCATCCGATAACGGTACCCAAAGACCATCCTCATCCGACAGTCTGCGGTTTGCAGTCCCACCAAAGATATGATGTCTTTGTACGTTTGGTGTTCCGTCTATGATGTCATATCCGGCATAATCCATACTAATTACAATCGAATCTTTCATTAAATATCTCCTATCAGATCACTTGACCATATCGGAGCCTTTAAAACCCTTGTCTGTTTACAATAATCACAACATTCACATCGGGTAGGATCTGCTGCTTTATTTTTTAATGCAAGGATCATTGGCACATTGTGTTCCACTTCTGCTAATGCTTCATCCAACAGATTCTGTTCCACTGCGATCACCTGAATATCCGGTACTTTCTCCTTAGACACTGCCGCTATGAAAAATGGAAGTTTCTTACCTGTATTGATCTCCACAACTTTCTGATAAACGGCACCCTGTATGTAATACCCCCACTCTGCTAAAAAGTTCATATATCCAATATCATGATGGAAAAATACTTTGTTGATAGACTGACAGGTTTTTAAATCCACAATGCACTGTCCTGGATGGTAACTGTCTATCTTGATCTTCCACTTTGCCCCGAACATATCTGCTGTCATAATGACCTGCTTTTCTCCACTCATATAATGTGAAAATACCTCATCCCGTTCACATCTCTGGATCATTTCATTAGCTTTCAGATATTTCGCCATCAGACCTCCGTCTTTTTTGAACATACACGGATGTTTTGCTTTGAATAAGTCCAAGGTCCCTTCAAAATGTGCATCCACATAGGAGCCGACCATCAGCGCGTCAGAATCCTCCATGTTTTCTTCCCATGTACCTTCTATCTTGGCAAGGGCATATTCTTCGCAGCCACGCTTGCCGTATGTTCCCATAAAATCTTTATACTGGCTGACGGACAGATACTCTTCATTGGCTTCTTTGCTATAATAATTTTCATTAGTCAACTGCATTCTCAAATTCCTCCTCGGCTTCTTTTTCTATTGCTTCTTTCTTGGATAATTCCTTCGTCTCACCTGTCTTGGCAAATGGATCCGGCACTTCTTCCTTTGTCTGAAAATAATCCTCTACCTTTGCCTGTCCATTCTTTAATGCTGTATACACGCCCCACAAGTCCGTACATTCCTCTGCACCGAAAGTACCCATGTTACGTCCTGCATACTTCTCGATCTGTTCCTTGGTAACCCCAAAGTCTTTTTTAAACAGCTTCTCAATCTTTTTTATTTTTTCCTGACTTGGCAGTTCTCCATAGCTTTTTTTCTGTGTTTCTCTGCACTCATTGACTGCCATATCTACAACGTCTCCCGGAATCACTCCAAGGATACATGCTCTCATCCGGCGTGCTCCAAAGTTTGCTGTGGCTTCGTAAATATCCCTGCTGTCTGTAAGGACATAGGAACCTTTTTTTGTATCACGCTTATGCTCCACACCGAATATCTTTGTCACACGGGTATTTGATTCTAAATCCCATGCATATGCCATCATCTCCGACTTTCCGTCTTTCTGTTCCAGTTCAATGATCCCATAATCAATATTGCCCCAGTTCTGTGCTAATGCTTCCGCAAGTCGGATAGACGGTCCGCTGACATTCTGACCACCGCGTGGATAAGAATAAATTGCCTGCTCTGCAAGGGTTGACCTCTGGCACGTTCTCTTGATCTTTTCTGTTGCCTCATACTCATCTCGTGGAAATTTCTTTGCAATAACCATAGCTGCCTGCACTTCCTGTGCCTGCCGGCTGATCATCATTTCCGTCTGCGAACTTCTGGTCATTACATTTCCGTCCGATACACTTACCTCGTTCATAAATAATCCTCCTAAAATTCAATGATCTCCATTGTGTCACTATCTGTAGTACGGGTTGCGATCATCTGTAACCCTTTCTCCTTACATTTCTGATACAGTTTCTCTCGCAATCCGGATGCTAACTTTTCAGCTCCATCGATCAGGATGATGTCTAATCCGTTCGGCTTCTGGATAGAAACATTGATGCAAAGATCCAGCTTTTCTCCTTCGGACAAATTGCTTACCGGCAGTCCGTTGATGAGAGGTATTCCATTCTCAACCGTAAGACCATCGATCGGGATCGTACAATTCTGCAAGATTTCTCCCGGAAGTGTGCGTGCTTTCTCAATCTTGCGTGTCAGCTCACTGCTCTCTTCCGCAAGTCCTTCCACTTCTTTCTGAAGGTCAACCATCCGTTTGTACTCATTGATGTGGCCTTTCATGTCTTCCATGTACAATGCTTCATGCACCAGTTCTGATACATCCTTTTTCTCCATATCCAGATACTGTGCATAATCAGCAACTTCGGCATCATACTTCGCCACATTTGCCTTATATGTCTGTTCTATTATTTCCAGCTTGTCCTTTTTCTTTCCGTCAAGACTTTCCTGTTCGGTTTTCAATGTTTTGATCTGTTCTTCCAGTTTTAAGATATCTTTATCTATCTGATGAGAACGATTATCAAATTCCGTATCAAGTGCTGATTTGCTGATCTCCCTGTCCGCTTCAAAAGAACGTACTTTGCTGTCCCTTGCATCCTTGAGTAAATGTGCTTTTTCAATCTTCTGATTATCGCTCCGTATTTGTTCAATCTGGTGATATATAGCAGATGTAGATGCCGTTTCCCATTTCTCTGCACTATATCCCTCCGGTATTCCCGCTGCAATCTCCTCAATAAATGCTCTTTTAGTACGAATGTCGCGGTTGACATCCTGCCGATGCATGAAATATTCTCCTTTTTCACTCTGGATGTCATTGAGCACCTGTAAGATGTTCTGGTCATAAGACACCCAGCTTGGTATCTCTCCAAACCATTCCTTGATCGTGTTCATATCCCATGAATACTCAATCATATCAAGAATGATGGCATTCTGTTTCTTTTTATCCATTGACATAAATTCAACCGGATTTAGCTGTAGCGGTGTAAAAATATCACGGAGAAATGCCTCCGGACTGCCAACCTCTACACCATTCTGTTTTATGCTCTTATAACCTACCCTGTCAGTTCTGACTTTTCGATTGATGCGTAATCCGGTATCTGTCTCTATCAGGATCTCTCCCTCTGTCTCGCCTTTGCGGACAATATATTCTCTCTCTGATTTATTTGTCAGCGCAAAACGGATAGCATCGATCACGGATGTTTTTCCTACTCCGTTTTTCCCGGAAAGTTCTACCGAACCTCCATCCTGCGTATACTCTTTGATTCCGAAAAGATTCCGGATCTGAATCTTTGTTGTGATCATCTTAAAGATTCCTCCATTTCCATCTGTTTATAATTTGTCGAGAGTATCATTTTACGGAGCACCGCCCTGCGATCTGTTTTCTGCCGCATTTTTTCAGCACACTCATCACAGATACGTCCCTCTCCGGGATCCAGTGTGCATCCACAGTCCTCGCATTTCCTGTAATAACTCATAAAATCTCCTTTTCAAATCTGATTTCCTGTGCTAAAATACATAAAAATGCTTTATGTATTTTTAGTTGTAATAGCACCGGTTCTCGTCAAAGAATTTAGCGGTGCTATTTTCTTTTCTATGCAACTCATCTACGATTCCCCCTTTCCTTGATTTTCCAATTTCTCCCATCTATAATGTTTGTACAGGCACAGAAATGCCGAGTACATAACGAGGGGAGGTATGAGTTATGAATATGATTCCTGTAACTTCATCCAACATCCATTCTGTTGGATATGAGGGAACTACTCTAGCTGTTCTTTTCCATTCCGGTGGTTTATATGAATACTATGGTGTTCCTCAATCGGTATACTCGTCTTTAATGAATGCATCTTCTAAAGGCGGATATTTAGCGGCTCATATTAAGGGTGTTTACCGCTACAGAAGAGTTCGTTAATCAACAATGATGAGTACAAGGGCAGGACCATTGACACTGTATTCTTTTTCTTCATATGGATCTGCCCTATGTAACTCCACTCCTTCTCTATTTCTTAATTCTTCTACTAACTCGTATGTTTCAAAATCCTTTAACTCTTTTTTCAATTCTCTTTCACCTTCTTCCAATACTCAAAATATGCCAACGACAGACTTATCATGGATATACCCCCGCATATTACAGGTTGTCCATCGTAGCCACAGGCGGCTATGATAAAGACTGTCATTCCAAATGTAAAAAGAATGTCTTCTACTCTTCTCATGCTTGTCCACCTCTGACCGCTTCAGCGGTCTACTTAACTTTGATAGCAAATGACCTTGCTGCCTGTTCATTTAATTTTTGCGAAATTTCTCTCTGTTCCTCTTTTGTAAACTCTTCCCAATTTTTAGGTGGTTGATCTCCGATCCTCACATACATGTTTACTTTAAATCCATTTATAATTCTCATTTACACCGCCTCCCTTACACTGTATGTGGTTTTCTTGTCCTCTTTTCGCACTATTTTGCATTGCATATAACTGTTAAGTCCTCTTCTCTCCCTTCTATTGAATTAAAATCTTTATATATTGATAAATTTCTGTTTTAATGTTAAAATTTTTGTATTCATATACCGACAAGGGGGCATTTATGAGACATTCTGAATTAAAAAATTTTACTCATAAACAATTATCTGCTTTTAAAAATCAAGAATTATCTTTGGACAAATACGAACTGATTGCCAAAGCCGAGAACGCATCTATCGAGCTTCCTGATGATGTTAAAAATAAATTGTATGAGTTATGTACTGAATTAAAAAAACAATCTCCAGAAAATTCAAAAATTTTCTCAGTCAATTTGAAAGCAGTTGGTGACCTTGCAAAAATTCTTAGCTGTCTTATTACTACTGTCAAAAACCTTAACGATTTGGAATTTGACATTCTATTAAAAGAATGTCTGGATCATATCATTTATGTTTTGAACAACAGACCATAACTCCTATCACTATAGTCAGTACCCACAATTTACTGACCGACTTCCAAAGATCATCTAAGCTATAATCTAAATAGTCATTTGCATTTGTCTCTACAGAATACCGTTTTCTTCCCCATATATTTACTCTATGTGGGGAAGTATATTTTCCCTGCTGATCTATCTTACTCATCTCCCTTCTTAAACAGCTCATTTGCTTCAACGCTTAAAGCCGTAGCGATTCTTAAAATATCAATATCCTTGATAATCTTTCGCCCGTTCATCATTGCACTGAACTGTTGCTCTGAATATCCGGCTTTCTTCGCTACTGCGCCTTGCTTTAAGCACCTGTCCTTAATAATTCTTTTTACATTTGGTGCTACAATATCATTCAATTTCGTTCTCCCTTCTATTGTTATTGTGAATTACATCCATCAGTGATAAAATCCTCTGTATAGGCATTCTCCTTTCTCGCACTCTACGCTGTTCTTACTTCCATTTTCTCCACTCTGGTATCCTCGGCGTGAGAAATATAACCGGCAATATAATACTTTTCACTTTCCTTCAGAGCAGGAAATTCGGTTGCAATTTTTTTTAACAACTCTTTTTTTCTGTCTTCCATAAAAACACCTCCTCGTTATAGTTGCTCATCTGTTGTCTATGGGTACATTATAATCCCCTTTGCCATTATTGTCAATATAAAAATCCCCTTTGACAACTTTTTTCTTGATTTTTTAGAATTTAAGTGATAATATGAGGTCAGATAGAGAGGAGGCTTTAGATGGAAAACATTAATGACAGAGTTAAAATTTTACGAAAAGAACTGGGATTGACACTTGAAAAATTTGGAGAACGACTTGGAGTCGGAAAAACTGCCATCAGCAAGATAGAACATTATGAACGCGGAGTAACAGATCAAATGATAAAATCAATCTGCCGTGAGTTCCATGTCGATTATATTTGGTTAACCACCGGATCAGGCGAAATGTTTCAAGATTCAGACGAAGTTTTTCTGGAGCAGATTGACAGGATCATGGCAGGCGAAAATGAATTGCACAAGACAATCTTGAAGGGTGCAGCCAGCTTAGACATTGAAGATTTAGAAGCAATAGACCGGATAATACAGAAATTTAAGAAAATTCGTGAAGAGAAACCGTGATGCAGCGGTTTCTTTTTTTGAAAAAATGTAAAAAATTCTTGACTATTGGTTACCAATTGTATATACTATATACAGATGAAGGAGGAATGGAATTGGAAATACAATATGAAAAATCAGCTGTTAAATATTTAAAAGCATTACAAAAGCCGCAACGTAACTTGATTTTGAATGCTATCGAAAAACTCACTCATAAGCCTGCTGAGGGAGATATAAAAAAGATGAGTGGTTATAAAGATGGTCGTTATCGACTAAGGGTTGGAAAATACCGTATCATTTATAAATATCTTTCTGATAACGAACTTGAAATACTTTACATAATGGACATTGGAAGTCGAGGGGATATATATAAATAATCCCCTCCAAAGGAGGAAAAAAATGACAAAGACGATTGAACAAACAGTATCTATGTTAGAAATGCTTCCGGCACAGGAGCAGAATTTTGCCCTTGAATTTGTAAAACGCCTTGTTCTCGCATGGGACCCGGATTATACTAAGCTCACACCATCAGAGCGTACAAAACTGGAAAAAGCAGAAAACGGTGAATATATTAATGCAAAGGATATTAACTGGGATGACTGAAAAAAGAAAAGCGAATATGATTATTGGAAAATGCGGCGGAAATTCAAGTAAGAATGCTTATAATTGCAAGGTTTCCATTCCTAAGCTATGGGCTGATCAAATTGGAATTTCTCCTGACAACAAATCCCTTTCTCTTGAATTTAACGGGGAATCAATTATTATAAAAAAAGCCTTGTAATATTAAAAGAGGAGAACTATTCAGCTCTCCTCTTTCAAATATAAAAACAACGCCAGTTTATAAATGCGTTTCAAACCTGATTCTGACCGAATGTTTTTGACCAGTCGGTAAATGCTATTCTGATAATCTGTCATAACCCTCTCCCTCCTCTCTACGTTTATTATAGAGAGAGAAGCGGATTTTTTCTACAATTTTTGAAAGATTTCCCGGATATGGGAAATTGTATTTAAAAAAGTGCATCTGACGATTTCTAATTACTTCCAATCGGATTCATAAAGGTCAGATATTCTCATATTCAGAGCTTTTGCGATTTGCTCTAAATGCTCAATTGAGTTCGTTTTCTGACCATTCGCCATCCTGTGCAGTGTTGATCTGCTCACACCACTTAATCTCGCCAGTTCTGGGTATGTGATATTTTTTTCAAACATAATCTCTCCCAGTAAAATTTTCATGATGCACCTCATAACTTATTTTACCCTGTTTTCTTAAAATGCGAAACCAGAAATATATTCCAGTTCCGCATCCCTAATCCTTATCACAATACCTTTAATATCTGCTAGTTTACATCAAATTTCTTTTGTTTTTTGTTGACTATAATAAAATTAAACCCTATTATTAGGATGTAAGGAGAGATTAAATATGAGCGAAGATAAACAGAAAGCTATTTTTTCAAAAAATTTAAACTCCTATGTTACTAAAAGTGGAAAAAACCAATCGGAAATTGCTAAAAACATTCGCGTCTCTCCTCAGACTTTTAATACTTGGTGCAAAGGAATTGCCATTCCACGCATGGGAAAGGTTCAAACTCTCGCTGATTATTTTCATATTAATAAATCCGACTTGATTGAGGATAAGGCAGCAGAACCAGCAACCACTGTAGCTTACTTTGACGTAGATGGATATACCGAAAAAGAACTTGACGAGATTAAGTCTTTTGCCGAATTTATTAAGACAAAAAGAAAATAGGCACATTATTATGGGAGGTAGATATGACAAATGAAGAATATAAGCAATTAATTCTCTTAAAAAAACATTTTTTTGAAGAAAAGATAGAATTACCTATAGCTGGCGAAAAAGCTTCAAATCCAATTCTTGTTTTGTCTGATTCAACAAGAGATACTTTTTTAATTGATACAGATAGAAAAAGCAGTATAACTATTTCAAAAAAGAAACTACAAAACCGGCATTCTAATTCAAATACAATTATGATTCGACTAGAAATAGATTGTAAACCTCATATGTATAGAGATGGTTCTCTTTCATCTCGAAATCATATACACATATTTGACGAAAACTATGGCAATAGAGTATATGATTTAGATGGAGAATATGGTAAGCTATTCTCAAATATAAATGACTTTACAACTGTTTTTATTGATTTTTGCCATATGTGCAATATAAATACAGAAAATGTTATTATACAAGGTGTGATGTGATATGAAAAACAATTTTAAAGATGGATATTTCAAATGGCTATATGATAATACACAACAATTTAATATAAATAATAATATATCTAGATTGACACTTCCATATTTAGACAGAAATAATGATTGTACTGAAATTTTTATTAAATTTGATGGAAATCGTTATATTATTACAGATGATAGTGAAACTCTAAGTGAATTATATTTATCGAATTTTAATTTATTTTCTAGCAAAAAAAGAACTACAATATTTAATCAAATACTTCTTTCGCATGGAGTAAAAAAATCTGATGATGATGAACTATATATCACATGCTCAAAAGAAGAACTGTATCAAAAAATCCATCTGCTTACACAATGTATGATAAAAATAAGTGATTTATTTTATACTGCAAAAAATACTGTACAGTCTCTTTTTATAGAAGATGTCCAGTTATTTTTAGATAAAAACGATATTCGCTATTCTCAGAATGTTTCATTTTCTGGCATTAGCGGATTAACCACAAATTACGATTTTCTTATTCCAAAATCCAAAAACGCTCCTGAACGAATTATAAAGGTTGTAAACAATATAGACCAACAACAAACTAATAGTATTCTATTTTTATGGAATGACACAAGTCAAGCAAGGAAAGATTACCTTTCCACATTATATGTTTTTCTCCAGGATGAAGGGAAAAAAATATCTTCTAGTATCATTACATCTATGAATAATTACGATGTTATTCCTGTTATGTGGTCTAAAAGAGAAAAATTTACAAAGGATTTAGTAAAATAAAATATACACTACAGATACTTATATGTATAATTTGAGCCACTAGATATGCTTGAATGATATAAATAAATTTGTATAGCCTAAAAATTTTCAACTGCGAATACTTGGCAAGACTTTAACATATGATATAATGTAGTTAATTAGCGAATGACTGGTGTCCAGTCGCAAAAAAGTCTTGGAATTTTCTTTCAAGGCTTTTTTGCATACTAGGAGGATTTTACATGGATGACAAAAAAATATATTATAAGAAGGAGGCACGTTATGGCAAATATCCAACCAGTAAAAAATGGAGCTTTATATATCCGCGTATCCACGCACTTGCAGGAAGAGCTTTCACCGGATGCTCAAAAACGCCTGCTTATGGAATATGCAGAAGCTCATAACATCATTGTATTAAAGGAACACATTTATATCGATAGCGGGATCAGCGGCAGAAGTGCAAGACAGCGTCCACAGTTTAATAATATGATCGCTGAAGCCAAATCAAAGGAACATCCTTTTGATGTTATCCTCGTTTGGAAGTACAGCCGTTTTGCCAGAAATCAGGAAGAATCTATCGTATACAAATCCATGTTGAAACGTGAAAATGTCGATGTCATTTCCGTATCAGAGCCGATAAGTGATGATCCATTTGGTTCTTTGATCGAGCGTATCATAGAATGGATGGACGAGTATTATTCTATCCGGCTTTCCGGTGAAGTATCTCGTGGTATGGCTGAAAATGCAATGCGTGGAAATTATCAGGCAAGACCGCCTCTAGGCTATCGCATTCCCGGCTATCGTCAGACTCCCGTGATCGTTCCGGAAGAAGCAGAACTCATTCAACTGATCTTTGACTTATATACCGAGAAAAAAATGGGGATTTTTGAAATCGTCCGGTATTTAAATGAACATGGATACCAGACTGGGCACAAAAAGCCGTTTCAAAGACGCAGCGTTACTTATATTTTAAAAAATCCTACTTATATTGGAAAAACTATTTGGAATCAACATGATCAGGATCATAAACTCCGTGATAAGTCTGAATGGATTATTGCAGATGGAAAACATGAACCTATTATTTCCAAAGAACAATTTGACAAAGCTCAAAAAAGAATAGAAAGTACCTATAAGCCTGCCTACCGCAAGCCTACTTCTGTATGTCATCATTGGCTTTCAAGTCTCTTAAAGTGTTCTTCCTGTGGACGCACACTTGTGGTAAAACGAACCGCCTCTAAGAATAAGGACCGTATGTATATTAATTTTCAATGTTATGGATATCAAAAAGGAATTTGTAATACGAATCAATCCATCTCTGCAATAAAATTAGAGCCGGTTATCATGCACTCTTTAGAAGATGCTATGACCAGCGGTAAGATCCATTTTGATGTTTTAAATCCGACTACGTTGGACTCTTCCCAAAAGCAGCAGCTTTTGACCAGATTAAATGAGATTGAAAAAAAAGAGGTGCGCATTAAACGAGCATATCGGGATGGAATTGACACATTAGAAGAATACAAAGAGAACAAATCCATTATTCAGACTGAAAAAGAAATGCTTTTGAAAAAAATAGAGCATATCGAAGAACCTGCTCTTTCCCCGGAGGAAGCAAAACCTATTATGATGGACCGTATCAAAAATGTATATGAGGTTATAACCAATCCTGATATTGGCATGGAAGAAAAGAACAAAGCCGCCAGAAGCATTATTGAAAAAATCGTATTTGACCGTGCTACCGGTTCCGTGAATATCTTCTTTTATCTCGCAAACTGCCCATAAACAGCAGGCTTTTTAAAGTTGGTACGCAAATGACAAAAGGTCATCCAGTTCGGGCAAGAGACCCTGTCACCGTCACAATACTGCGTTAAGATCGGCTGTCTTACATTTGGTCTCGATAGATAGTTCACAAACATCTCATCGACAATCCTTGAAATATTAGAAAAAATATTCCGTCCAAATACCCATTTATGGTCAAATGCCGTTGACGATGTAATGGTAAAATCATAGCCTTTATTCCGATACCATTCCGTATAGACACGGTTCAATGTAAAGGACATGATCGCTAAAATATTCGCCCGCAGTGTTGCGTCCGGCCATGTGGAATAAACTTCACTGGATGCAACGTTTTTAATATAATCTCTGTAACGTACATAATAATTCTTTGCTGTAGAATCCGTTGGTGCTCCATCATGCACGATCACATACTCCGGAATGACTACGCGATTAAGTACGATCTCTCCGGTTTCTGCTACCGGTTTTACTTCTGCTTCTGCAATTTTCGGCGGATAATCTCCAAACAGTGTATTTGCCGGAATCACAATGTTTTCCTGTTCTTCCTCAATTTCTCCGGTTGGTTCTAACTCAACTTCCTGGATTGCGGTCTCATCTGCAAACACATTGATACCGGAAACATTGACCGGATGATAACCCCTTGCAGTTACCTGGATCGTATACTCTGCATATGGCTGCTGCTCTCCCGGCTGCATACTATATTCTAAGGGAGGGGTTGGGAGGGTTACCTGTTCCGTCTGCCCTGACTCATTTGTATCTAATTCCTCTAACTCCGTCTCCGGGTCTGCTGTATAGGACAACTGGATCCGGGCATTTGGAATCGGTCTGTGCCTCCTGCTTCCTGTTACATTTACCTGTAGTTTTCCTCTGTCCACGCCTTCGGTCTGCATGACTCTGATTTTGCTTCCTGCCATAGAAAACCTCATATTTTTCTTCAAAATATTTTATGCAGGAAAAATCAAAAATGTGTCACTGACTTATGGTCAAACGGATCCTACTTTACTTCTACTGTCCATCCGTACTTATCTTCCAGTTTGCCCCACTGGATTCCGGTCAGTGTATCGTATAATTTCTGGGTTAATTCACCGATCTTAAAGTCATTGATGGTAATCACATCATCTTTATAACGTAACTCACCAACAGGAGAAATTACGGCTGCCGTACCGGTTCCGAATACTTCCTCTAATTTTCCGTCATGTCCGGCTTTCATTAGATCATCGATGGATAATCTTGTCTCATTTACTTTGTAACCCCAGTCTCTTAAAATATGGATCATGGAATCTCTGGTCACACCCGGAAGAACAGTTCCCTCGATTGGTGCTGTATAGATTTCGCCGTCAATTTTAAACATGATGTTCATGGTTCCGACTTCCTCTACATATTTACGATGCTCGCCGTCTAACCAAAGCACCTGGGAATATCCCATTTTTTCTGCTTTTACCTGTCCTAAAATAGAACCAGCGTAGTTACCACCGCATTTTGTAAATCCTGTTCCACCTTTTACGGCACGGACCAGCTCATCCTCTACTAAAATCTTAACCGGGTTGATACCCTCTGCATAATAAGCTCCTACCGGACAGCAGATGACCATGAATTTGTATGCAGTTGCCATATGCACTCCAAGAGCACTTTCTGTTGCAAACATAAATGGTCTGATATATAAAGAAGTTTCCGGCTCTGACGGTACCCAGTCCTCTTCTACTTTTACTAATGCTTTTACTGCTTCTACAAACATATCTTCCGGCACTTCCGGCATGCAAAGTCTTGCATTGGAGTTGATCATTCTCTTTGCATTCATCTCCGGGCGGAATAACTGGATTTTTCCTTCTGCCGTGCGGTATGCTTTCATACCTTCAAAAGTTTCCTGTGCATAATGAAGTGTTACACATGCCGGTTCTAAAGTGATCGGTGCATATGGTACAATTCTTGCATCCTTCCAGCCCTCATCTTTTGTCCAGTCCATGACAAACATATAATCCGTCATATATTTGCCGAAGCCTAAATGCTTCTGATCCGGTTTCTGCTTTAATTCCTTACATTTTTCCATTCTTATTTCCATAAATAAGCCTCCATCCTAACGTATTAATTCTATATCTGTTGTCAATTATTATACTTTTTTTGAATGGTGTCAAGATTATTCCGATGGCTTATGTAGAATATAACTTTCATTTATAGTTTATGCCCTTTTTATGCTTTTTATTTATATCTCACTTTTCTTTTCTTACTGACATGCCCCTGATACATATGATATAATGAGTGCAAGCGAGTCAACATGCTCGCATGATTGACGAGCGACGAAATTACTGAGTGAGTCCACTCACGAAGTGATGAGCGTAAGCAATGAGCAGTGCCATCTAATAAAAATGTAGCAGACTTGTGCTTGCACAAAGTCGGTTACATTTTTGTTGGATGATAGGGCGAATGCCCGTGCATTACTCAACACATTGCACCGCGAATGAATATTTTTTGAAAGAGAGGTATCTTTATGCATACATTTCAGACTTATCCTTCCGATATGTTCGAGATTGACCCATTTACAAAAATCGGCTCCGAATGGATGCTGATCACTTCCGGAAACAGAGAAAAAGCAAATGCACTGACAGCAAGCTGGGGCGGACTCGGTTTTCTCTGGGGCAAAAACGTTGCATTTATCTTTATCCGTAAATCCCGCTACACCAAAGAATTCATCGACAATGGAGAGACATTTTCCATGACTTTCTTTGATAAGAAGTACAAAAACGATTTAAAATACTTTGGTGCTGTTTCAGGCAGACAGGAAGACAAATTCAAGACTTCCGGCTTAAATTTGAATTATCACAATGATGTTCCTTTTGTTGATGAAGGAAATCTTGCATTTATCTGTAAAAAAATGGCGGCTGTTCCAATCACCAAAGATATGTTTATCGACATGGACATTGATGAAAAATGGTACTCCAAGGCAAATCTGGATGACTATCACACCATGTATATTGGTGAGATCACAGACATCCTTGCCCGCTAAAAAGAACATTTTTGATGTGTGATCAATAAGATAGCATTAAAAATGATATCAGATATGATATTAAAACAATAAGCCGCACAAGGATGTGGACTTACAATAGGATCCCCCATAAACAGATACGGTAAATAACCCAAATCTGCTTATGGGGGATTTTTTTCCTTTGTTAATCTTTTATTCTTTGGCGTTCGCCTATAGTCCCTACTTCTCCAACTTCACAAACATCGGAGAACCGGTTGCTTCCACCTCAATCTTTCCATCCGTAACCGGAATCTTATAGGAATTTCCCATCAAGTCATAGACTTTTGCAGACTTCGCTTCTACGGAAATTGTTACCGTCTCCTTTTCCTTCCATTGATTAACCCATGGAAGATTTGGTGTCCTTACAATATTCTCGTTACTGTCGTTGCTCAGTCGTTCTTTGGTACTCCACAGACCCAGCATCTCTTCATTCTCTTTTTTTAAGCCACATCGGAATGCCCGCACCGTATCGGAACCGGTGGAGATTTCCTCACAGCTTTCCACTGATTCTAAAATTCTAGTAATATTTGCATAGGCTGCGGCAGATGGCTTTGGAAAAATTCTTCCACTGTAATCCTGCTGATAAAACAAGCCAAAATTGTTCTCATACTCTGCCGGCATAATGGCATGATAGAGATTCTGCTGGTCAAACATTGAATAGACCTCTATCTCATCGACACCATAAGATAACGCTAACAACAGCTCTCTTGCCATGTAGTCTGCCTGTGTCCGCAGATCCACACCACTGGAAATCCCCTCTGTCTGCTCCGGAGTCGTTGGCAGTCCACACTCATTTAAATACCATGTCTTGTCTCCGGTCTTATCTAAGAACTGACGGGTTCTTACCAGACTGCTTTCAAAACTCAGCTCTACCTGTGGGTCTTTCGTCAGATCCGGGGAATATGGAAATGCATAGCCATGTGTTACTAACACATCCTGTTTGTCCATAATGCCATAGTAATCGAGACCTTCTAACCAGATGGATTCACCCTGGTAAACACCGGCTCCTAAATACTTCAGTCCTGCATCCTTAATCGCCGGATACGCTCCTGTATAATTTACCTCATAATAATATGCCATATAGTCTTCTTTGGAATAACCATAATAAGTTGCATAGAGATTCGGCTCATTTCCCGCCTCACAGCCATCGAGTAAATCTCCAACGTCATCTAACACACTTCGGATTGCCTGTTCATAGACCTTCGGGTCGAGCGGTTCCGACCAGTCGTCTAAAAGCAGATACTGACCATTGATACGGATACCGCTCTTTTTCAGGCTGGCAAGATTTTTCTTTAAAAGTTTTGTATCCTTTTCCGCATATTCCGGAATGCCGAGTCCGACACGCACATTCGCTGCACCTAGCTCCTGTAAAATAGAGATCGTATCTTCATTCGGCTGATACTGTCCAAAATGAACACCGCTGATGCCGAACGGACTGCTCTTTGTATATTGATAAGTATGCTTTTTTAAAACGGCAAACGGATACACCTCTTTGTAGGTATCCTTTCCTGACTGCATCGTCAGGATCGCATAATAAATCCCATAGGAAGGTGCTTTAAAAGAAATTTTCTTCTGTGCATTTCCCTGTTTTTTCACAGAGAACTTCTCCGTCTTTTCTAAACAGGTACTTCCGTCATATCCATAAATCTGACAGGACACTTCTGCGTCTTTCTTCTGATCCGTCAGATTTTCCACTTCCATTAAAAAACTCAGATCTTTTTGCGTATAAAGCGTAGCACTGCCGGTTCCTTTCGTCGTACAATTAAAAGAAAGTGCCGTATCTAAATTCTTTTTTGCAAACAACGCATGGTTATCGGCTGCTTTTATGTCCTTTTCAGGAGAGAATACCAGTGCAAAATGCAGCTTTTCCTGTGGTTTTTGATCCTCAGACATCGTAAGCGGGATTGCATGCTCCGGGTAAGCCTCTAAATAATTCTTGGGCTGTGCCTCCTCGCCTTCATAGAATGTATACATACTTCCACCATCTTTAAATCTGTGGATCCAGGCAAGACTGTCAAAGGTCTGATATGGAAAATCATCGTTTTCCGGGAATTTCCACGTTCCGACACTCCGCTTTTCCACCTTCTGATATTTCTTTGTGAATTCCCTGACATAGTATGCCGAAGCAGCATCTTTTCCACTGTAGTTTTCTAAAGAAATCTCAACATCCATGTACTCTTTATAGAGCGTATAAATCGCAGTCACATCCCCGGCATTATCCGATAAGGCATAATGCACCGTAACAACCGGATTTTTCCCCGACTCATCCACCGTATAATCCTTCATCTTTTCCGTTGTATACAGCGGTTTGTCCTTTTCGCCTAAAATCGTATATTTTCCGACTCCATTTAATACCTCGACCGTCCGTTTTGCAGGCGTCATCCGAAACACTTTCTCCTGCTGGTCTTTCGTAATGGCATACTGATAGTCATATCCTTCAAACTGATACAGATAGGACTCCTTTTTTCCCTTCATGCCGTTGGTACATCCGACTGTTGCCACGAATAAAACAACGGCACACAGCAGACCTCCCCAGATCCTGATCGCTTTTTTCATCTTCTTTCTCACCACTTTCTTCTAAATAAACAGCTTTGTCCACGGTCTTTTTATCTTCATCAAAATGATTCCGGAGCATAACACCAGCCCCGCAACAATGATATAATCCATCCAATAAGAAAGGTGCACACCTGTCACCTGTAGTAAAAATCCGAGCACTGCGATCACCGCCGGATGTACAAAATAAATATACGACGACATCCTTTTTAAAAATACCGCATGACTTTCTAACTGCCCTAACGGATGTCTGATCAGACAGGACATTCCAAAGATCAGTACAAACGGCATCAAAAACATACTCGGAAAATCAGAGATCCATCCCTTTTGAATGACAAGCATTCCTTCTATCATACCTAAAACGGACGTGATAAAAAATCCTGTTTCTGCCAGCTTTGGTCTTTTTTCTATTACAGGCAAAAGTCTTACAATATAATAACCGAACATCACTCCCGGTAGCCCTAAACAGAAAATGTTGCGGAATACAAAATAATATTTCCATCCGTAAAAATCTCCCAACACCGGAATCTGTTCTCCAAGCGGCAGATACGATGTTCCAAGGACACCGATCATAAACAGGATCATCGATACCGCAGCCAAAATCCGGATTCCCTTCTCACCGCATAATTCATATACCAGACAGATGAGTATCATAACATAGATCAAAGAAACCACATACCAAAGGTGCGGATAACTGCCCTCGGTAAAAAAGTACAGCACTCTCTCCGCGAAGAATTTTCCAACAGGCTCATGTCCTGCTGCTACATTCAAGACAAAACTCATCAGATAATAGACCACCGTCCAGACACAGTAAACCTTCAAAAGACTGCGTATCTGTGTCTTTGCTGCATTGCGTCCCTTTGAAATCTGCAAAAAACAATAATATCCCGATATCGTAAAGAATAAAATGACCGGATATCGTCCAATGACAATCCCAATGATCGGATAGGCATCTAAGAGGCTGTCATCCAGTCCCCAGCAGGTATGCAAAAACATAATACTAAGTGCCGCCAAAAAGCGGAATAAATCTACCGATACATTTCTATTTTTCATTCGTACCCCTTCTCCTTACCCTGAATTGTCTGCACCACTGCAGCACCACTCTGCTGAACAATGTGAACGCCAGTACTTCTAAAACATACAGTGCTGCTGGCTGCTGAATGCCGATCATATCCTGTCCGGCAGATAAGATCGCAATAAAAAGCGGATGGGCTAAATACAGATAGGTGGAATAGTCCTTACACAAGAGTCCCTGTTTTTCCCATGTACTTGCCGGATGCTCTAATAATACCAGCATCAGGAAAAATGTAACAAAATATGTGCTGAGTAAGCTTCGTATATGTGTATTTCCGGTCAGACCTACGATACTCCAGAATTCTACCGTATATAAGATCAACGAAAGGATCAGTAATCTGCCATCCCTTTTCGGGTTCATTGCATTTTTCTGTTGGAATAAAACCACTGCATATCCCCAGATAAAACATGGGATTCCAAGACACAGGATCTCTGAAAACGAGGAAAACCAGGAAGCATCCAGATACGGTCTAAGCCATGTGATCCGCTCCATAAGCGGCGTATAGGCATAGCAGAGTGCTCCGAATACAAAAAATACGATACTGATCCCCAGTAAGATCTGTAAGCCCCGCTCTTTTGCAATCTTATAAAATAGTGCCGTCAGACAGAGTGCATAGATCAATCCGACCATATACCACAGATGCCAGTAGCTTCCGACAAAGAAAAAATTCTTTACATAGCCAAGCACTGCCTCGCCTGCATTCTCTCCATTTAACAGAACATTCACTGCAAAACTAAGAGAAATGTAAACGGCTGACCAAAGCAGATAAATCTTCATCATCCGCACGAAAAATCTCAAAAAACCGGTTCCCTTTTCCACTAACATTTTCGTAAAATAATATCCGGAAACCATCAGAAAGAACTGTACAACGAAACGTCCACTGTATTCGATCACCCGGACTGCCATATGCTCTGTTCCAAGACATTCCGTTGCACTGTGCAGCATTACAACGATCAGTGCCAGTATAAATTTTGTTATATCAATGGATGCATTTCTCTTCTCATTTGCCATAACTGTTATCCTCTTGCAATTTTTTTCAGATTTTTCATTTCCCGCTTAATATCTTTTGATTTCAGTAACACATAGATGATATATGCCGCTGTATAAAGCAGCATTGCAGTAATGCCACCAATCTTCCAGTTCACCAGAATAAAAATCCCGGTCAATGCAACCTCTAAAATATTGTCCTTCCAGACTTTGACAGGAAGGCTGCTTCGAAGTAACATTTTCTCGGAAAAAATATTTTTAAACATCATCAAAAGTACAATGCTGATCACTGCCGCATCCAGACTTCCCATTAAAAATACCGTGATCCAGGACAGCAATGCACTGATACCTACCGTCACAAGACTGTTAAAAAGGATCAGTTTTTCTTTCCGATAAGCCTTCAGATAGGTGTCGATCAGGGCAACGGAACGTGTCTCATAGACACAGATCGGGAACAGCACTGCGAGATAGTGCAGGCTGTCATGATATTGTGGCAGCCAAAGCTCTAAGATCCAACGCATCGGTGTGTAAAAGATCAGCACTGCTAAAACCGGAACGGTCAGAACCGTTCGCATGGTCAAAAACAATTCCTCTAAGGTCTCTTCCTTCATTTTTTTCAACATCGGAAACAGTACCACACTGACCGCACCGATACAGGTAATGACCATGTTCGAAAGGCTAAGTGTCAGTGAAACCTTTCCAAATACGATCGTTCCCCACTTCTGCTCGATCGCAAAACGGACAATTCCTATGATCAGCTGACTTGCAAAGGAAGCGGCTAACAGTTTATAGCCGATGCCGATAATCTCTTTTGATTCCTTTGTAATCTCATGAAAACTGTCTAATTTTGCAAAGACGATCTCCCTGCACACATACATCGCGTAGCACATGGACAGAATCCTGCCTGTGATCTCCATAAAGATCAGAACATAAAAATTACGGAAACCTAACAACAATGCTCCAACGGATAATACAAAGAACAACATTCTTTCTAAAGTCATGATCCTTGCAAAATCCTTGATTCGTCCGGTTGTCTGAAGGATATTCTGCAGCAGATAACGCAGGATATCAAACATCGAAGATACCAGTGCCAGCATCAGGATCGTACTTTTATATGGATTGTCGATCAAAAAATGAGCTGCCGTACCAAAAACTGTACAGAAGATCAACTGAAAGACTGCCAATGCCCAGAACTGTCCTGCCATACGGCTGCGGTCTAACTTGGCATATTCCATTCCACCATATTTTAGATAAGTGCCCTCACACCAGCCGATCGATGAATATGCCGTATACGTCACATAAAACAGATATAACTGCCAGTAGCTGTATTCCTCTACTCCTAAAATCCTTGGAAGTACCAGTGTCATCACCACGGAGATCATCAGACGGATGACATTCGCGGATAGTGCATGCATGAAATTTTTTAAAAAATTGCGAAATTTCTGATTCATAATTCTATTTCCTTACAGCGTCGAAAAAATCGTCTGATACGGTACTGCATCATACCAGCCGTTTCTGTACACATCATAAACTAATTTCACCGTAAACGCCCCTACTACTAACATATACAAAAGAATCCTTTTATTGCGGTCCTCTTCCCTGAATACCAGCTTTGGAACTGCTAAACAGGTAATAGATGCAAACAGCTTCATCAGACGATCTGCCTGCGGCACTACGGAAGAAAACAGGACCGTTACCGCCGCTAAATAGTAAAGGTTTACATAAAACTCATACTTTACATCATGCTCCGGATTACAATATACATAGTAATAAAAAATCGCTAAGAAAAAGAGTGTAAACACAAATCCGATCAGATAGAAGTTATTCGTATCATACATAGAACCGATATACCATCCGTACTTTGTCTTAGAGATCAGACGCAGTACCAGTTTTCCTAAAATCGGCACCGATATGCCAAGGATCAGGTAGGCAATGATCTGCTTTTTGATATTGACCCTTTTTCCATAGATAAAATATACCGGTACAAACAGCAATGCACTGATATGAATCCCCGCTGCGATAATCAGCAGCAGAAAATAATGTTTCCAGTTTCTGTCATAGACATATTTTAAAGCATACAACAGGATTGCCGTGGCGAGCATCTGGCGGATCTGGTTCTGTGAGTTAAAAAAATCTCCACTGACAACAAAGATCAAAATACTAAGCGGAAGATATTCTGACTGCTGAAAAATGGTCAAAAACATAAAACTCAGCAAAAGTACCGCTACCACGGCAAACAAGATGTATGAATTCTGTGTAAAATGATACAGAAAACGGTTTAACAGATTGAACAACGGTTCCGTAAATTTCTTGCCTCCTGCCGGGATTGAATGAAAATAATCATTATAGATCGGCCAGTCTGTTCCGACCTGATAACGGAGTGACGACACAACAGCAAATGGTAAAAATGCCATCACACCGAGGATCCGGTAGGTGGAATCCAGACTTTCCACTTCCTTAACATTCTGTGCATAGCCGGCAAACAGCATCGATATAATTGTCATAATGATGTAAACTGCCATATCCTTCTCCTAACGCCGTCCTTCCAGTCTCTTTTCATAAAACCGGTCCAGCTTCTTTGCTTCGGTCATAATATCATAACCGCTTTTCGCTACTTCTTCTCTTCCCCTGCTCCGTAATGCAAGATTTTCTTCTTTGATCTCTTCTGTCATAGAAAGGATCTTATTGACCCATACCTTTTTATCATGCAATGGAAGATATTCCATGCGGTCTGTCATCTTGATCTCATCTGTTACGGCATCCGATACCAGAATCCTCAATCCGGCACATTGTGTCTCAACTAATACCAGTGCAAGTCCTTCGAATAAAGACGGAAGTACAAATAAATCCATTGCCTGATACAGTTCTCCCACATCATCCCTTGAGCCTGCAAAAATAACCGCATCGTCTAAGCCATACTGATGTACCCTGGCTTTTACATCTTCCTGTAACGGCCCGTCACCGACTAAAAGCAGAACCGCATCCTCTTTCTTTTTATGAACCTCATAAAAAATGTCAATTAAATATGCATGATTTTTCTGCTCTGCAAATCTGCCGACATGTCCGATACAAAAACGGTCACCGATCTGAAGCTCCTCGCGTTTCTTATTCCGTAGCTCTTCGTTGTATGCATATTTTTCAGTATCAATGGCATTATTCATGATCCGTACTCTGCCGTTTTTCATATTTGCCTTACCGTAGAGATATTCTCCTGCTTTTTTTCCGCATGCCATATAATCGGTAGAAGTCACTCTGGTGCAGAACTTAAAAAATGCATAGACCGGCTTCTTGATCCCTGTCGGGTATAACGCTAAATGGGAATGAGCGATCCGCACCTTAATTCCACAGAGTTTGCCTAAAAAAGAGGTCACAAACGACATTAAGGTCATATGGGAATGTACAATATTAATGTGGTTCTCTTTTAAGATCGTATAAACCTCTTTGCAGCTCTTTTTAAGGTTTTCCTTCTTTTTCGTTACCTCATAGACATGAAATCCGATATCCTCAAATTTCTTTTTTACCGCCGGATCGGGTGTATCATAGGTAATATAATACAGCTCATAGTCCTTACGGTCTATTTTAGAAAAATAGTTATAGATCACAGCTTCTACACCACCGGTTGTTAAGCCGCCTGCAATATGTGCAATTCTCTTTTTCATATCTGTCCCTGCCTCTTTCCTAATTTTTTCATATCCTTTAACCGGTAAACCAGTCCGAAACTGATCCAGGTACAAAGCAGTGGTGCCTTGGTTCCAAAGCCTGCATACTGGTCTCTTAACACGGTTTTGCGGTACTTTTTGATGCAGTTTTCGACTCTTTTTCGTTCCTCTTTGTATTCTGCCGTTCTCGGAATCTGTAAATAGATGTTAAAATCCGCTCTTACCGCACGGTATGCCGCCGCTTCTGCCAGCTTTGGATAAACTGTACTGATGTGCCGATACATGACTTCCGCGTAGTCGATCAGTGCCATTTTTTTTCGGTGAAAACTCTGCCGCATGGTTCCGGCACTCCGCTGTAAATAACAATAACCGTCATAGCCTAAAAAAGTAACCTTTTGGGTCTGTTCTAATATCGGAAACATAATGGCAAAGTCCTCATAGATTTTTCCCTCTTCAAAACGCAGACTCTTAAATAAATCTCTCTGATACAGCTTTGCCCAGACACAGACATCGGTATCGATCTGATAAAGCATCCGCCTTAAGGCTTCCTCTTTGCCGACGTTTACACTTCCACTGGTCTGACCACTGCTTCTCTCGATCCTGCCATCTTCATAGACATTTCTCCAGCGGCAGGATACCAGATTCGCACCGCTCTTTTTCTGTGCAAGATACAGCGTTTCTATCAATTCCGGCTCCATGGAATCATCGCTGTCTATAAACGTCAGATATTCTCCTTTGCTGACCTCGATCCCGCGGTTTCTAGCCGCCGCCTGTCCGCCGTTTTTGGTATGCAGCACCTGTACCCTGGTATCGGTCTTTGCATAAGAATCGCAGATTTCTCCGCTGCCATCGGTAGACCCGTCATCCACTAAAATAACCTCTAAATTTTCATGGGTCTGGTTTAAAATACTCTCCACACAAGTATTCAGATATTCTTTGACGTTATAAACCGGAACAATTACACTGATCAAACTCTGACTCATTTCGTATCCTCTCTGTAAACACGCAAATATTCTCCACACATCTTCGTGGTGCTATAGGACTCTATCACATCCTGCTTTGCTCTTTTTTGTATCTCCTCCACCGGAATCTTACCGCTTGAAACGTCCTTTAATATCCGTACATAATCCTCATAACGGTCTGCTAAAAATCCATTTTTCCCATCGATCATCACATCTCTGTTTCCAATGACACGGCTGGCAATACAGAGCTTTTCCTGATACATTGCCTCTAACAGTGCCACCGGAAGTCCTTCCCAAAGGGATGGGATCAGAAAAACATCTGCTCTTGCAAGCTGTTCTGTCGCTTCCTCTCTGTCCATCCAGCCGGTGATCTCAATATTCGATGCGGTCAGTTCACTCCGCAGATCTCCATCCCCGATCCAGATAAATTTCCATTCAGGAAATGACTCTGCGATCCGGTTAAACATCGATGGATTCTTTGGAAAGCTGATCCTTCCTAAAGTACAGATGACCGGATGTTCCCTGTCAAATTCTTTTTTACCGCTCTTTGGGATCTTTGTAATATCAATTCCGTTGTTGATATACATTGCATTTTTTGTAAGTTTTAATGCTTCCTCATATTCTCCTTTAGATACACCGATCACCTTTGCATGGCTCATGGAGAGAACCTTTTCTGCTAAAAAATAAATCTTTCTTTTGAGGGCAGAATCATCCTGTTTTAAAAAAGCATATCCATGCGGTGTATAATAGACTCTGTGTTTTTTACAGTTAATCGCCATTCTTCCGCAAAAACCTGCCTTAGAGGAATGAAGATGGATGATATCCGGGTCATATTCCCGCACTAAATGACGGATTTCCTGCATGGCTTTAAAATCTTGCAGGGGATTCACGCTTCTTTGAAAATGCAAAATCTCCACAAAACGGATATCCGGGCGGAAAAAACGTTCAAAATTTTCCGGTGTCTCTGCTCTTTTCGCATAAGCGATCAGCACTTCATATTCTTCGGCGACTGCATTTGCCAGCTCCGTAAAATAGGTAAATACACCGCCGCCAAAGGCCTCTGCTATGTATAATATCTTTTTTTTCATTGTTTTCCCTCACCTTGTATTTTGACCATAGCTATGATATGATACACCTAGTTTTCAGGAGGTTTCATATGAGTAAAAAATCCAGATCGAAAGTAAAATCCAGAATGATATCACTCATTGTTTTTGTGCTGCTTGCGTGTCTTGCCGTTTATATTTATCACGGCCTGCAGGCTCCTTTGACTGTCACAACTTACAATTATCATAATAAAAAAATCCCATCGGCATTTTCCGATTACACGATTGTACAGATTTCTGACCTCCACTGCAAAAATTTCGGCAAAAACCAGTCAGAACTGATCTCAAAAATAAAAGCTGCCAAACCGGACATGATTGCACTGACCGGTGATATCGTAGATGAAGACCACGATTCCATCAGCAGTGTTGAAGACCTTTTAAAAGGGATCAAAGACCTTGCACCGATTTATTTTGTTACCGGAAATCATGAGCTTACCTCTCTTGCTGCAACCCAGTATCAGGAGCTTTTAGCTCTCTTTCAAAAATACGGTGTCACTGACTTGGATAATGATTCGGTAAAATTAAAAAAGGGCGGTCAGTCCATTACTCTGTATGGCAGACAATACTTTTCACAGTACTTGACCGACTCCCTTCCGATCGCTTCTGACAAAGATTTTGACATTCTTCTTTATCATGGAAGTGATAACTTTAAAGAGATTGCACCATATCACTATGATCTGATCCTCTCCGGCCACGCACATGGCGGCATTGTCCGACTCCCAATCTGGGGCGGAATTTTTGGAAATGACGGTACATTCTTCCCGGAATATGCCGGAGGCGAATATACCATCGGTGATGCCACCCTGATCTCAAGCCGTGGACTTGGAGATGCCTCCATTCCGCGTTTTAACAATCCACCGGAATTAGTGGTCATTAAATTAAATCCTTAATCATCCGTATTGTTAAAATCCGGTATGACACCAATGATATTGATCTTTCCATAGAGGGTTCCGTCTTTTACCGTTACTAACTTGTTTGAGAAAATCTCTCTCAATACCAGATAAATACACATGAGCACGGCACCTCCTATGGCAAAGATACCGACAACTTTTAAGATATTCTTCTGTGCATTCACATCTTTTTCTGCAAATTTTGCTTTATCTAAGATTCTTGCATCTCCGTTTTCCGTAATGTTTGACATCTCGATCACAAAAGCCTCTGCTACGGCATTTGCAACCTCTACCACTTCATCTTTATCCGGTCCGACAGCATTCACACGGAGCAATGCGGATTCAATCACTGCACTCTCGTCATAATCAATATCCACTAAATCTAAAATATCCTGTGTGCTCTCATAACGGTTACCCATGATCTGATTGGCTCTCTCTAAGACCGTCTGGCTCTTTCCGATCTCTGCATAGGTCATCATCAACTTAGTACTGTCATAAGTTGCGGAATAATCCCCGCCCTCTGTGATACAGTACACACTCGAAGATGCCTTATACATATCCTGTTTTTCTTCGGTGGCAAGTGCAAATACGATTCCGATTGCAAGAAACAGGATTGCCGACATAAAGATCCAGGACAGATGTGTTTTTAATGCCTTTAAACATCTGCGTACATCAATTTCTATCAAACGCTTATTATTCATCACGATCTTCCTTTCTTCTCTTTTTCCGCTTACTGAGCTTTGATTTGTGGCTCTTATCCAGTACAAATAACAATACGATCAAAAGACACACCACTGCTGCCGCTATCATCGTTAAGCAGAATGGATTGCTAATCTCATCAATAAATTTCTTGATCCTTGACTTGCTCTCTTTGACACCCTTCTGGGTAATCTCCACCTTAAAAGTCTGCTCTTTCGTCTTATAATGGTTGCCCTTGGAATCTTCATAGGTAAAATAAACTTTGATCTGCTGCATGCCGGAGCCTTCTAACTCCACAAACCCTTCTTTTGTCTGAACCTTGCCTGCATCAATTTCGTCAAACTTGATATCGGCTTTTCCGCCCTTGACACTTCCGGTCACATGCATGATGACTTTTTTAATGTCTTTTTCCCCTTTGTTCTCATACCGGGTGCTGACTAACAGCTTCGTACCATTTTCCACACTTTTTGCTACAGACAAGAGATCTATAGACAGATCACCGCTCTGTACAATTGCCGGTGTGAAGTTGGCATTCGTTACATTGGCATTATTATTACTGAAATAGTCAATATCTAATTCGATCAACGCCGTGTCATCTAAACAAGTCTCTGCCACGCCTAATTTGTACTCTAATACCGTGGTTTCTCCCGGTGCAAGAACGGCACAGAACTTCTCATTTGCCTCACCGTTCTGGATATAAAGACCACCGTTTGGGAAATACATAAATCCAACGATATCCTTTGCATCAAACTGGCTGCTGGTATTCTGTATCGTTACCTTAATGGTAAACTCATCTCCCGGTGAAGTATCTCCCTCAATCTCATAGGACTCAACGATCACCTTAGAAATCTCACCGTCTTTTGGTTTTGCACTGCTTGTTACACGCGTTGTAGTTGTGCTTGTCTCTTTCTTGTCCTTGTCATCCTGCTTTGTCGTATCCGTTTCTGTTGTTTCCGTATCTGTTGTTGCAGCTTTTTTCTTACTTGCATCAACCGGCACAGAAAACAATCCCGTGATCAGTACACAGCACAACATTCCTCCAATGATCTTCTTAATCTGCCTCATATTTCTCCTTTCGGTTCTTTACGAACTTCTTCTTGTCAAAATAGTCATAATCCTTCAGATAACGTTTGTATTCTTCCATACTGATCTTATTTTCGATCACTCCGACAACATTTGCACTGTTTGCGATCAGTTCCTCATAGGCATCTTCTAAACATTTTTTAGAAGAACCGTCCATTGCCGTAACCATGATCGTTGCATCCGACTTTACGGCAAAAATATTTGCATCTACGGAGCTGTTGACAGACGGTACATCAATGAGTACAAAGTCATATTTCTTTTCTAATATTTCCATGACTTCTGCCATTTTAGATGCATATAAAAGATGCAGCGGATTCTCTCCGTTGATAGTTCCACATGGGATATAGTCTAACAGTGGCCAGTTCGTCTTATATATCATATCTTTTTTTCCAATATCTCCCCGGACATAATCTGCCAATCCTTTTTTATTATCTGCATTCAGACGTTTGTAATTATTTCCTTTTCGTAAGTCTCCGTCTAAGATCACGGTTTTCCAGCCTGCACAGGATAATGAGATCGCAAGCTCCATTACCACGGAGGTCGTACCTACTCCCGGCTCACATCCGCATAAATGGAAAGATTTATAGCCGTTTTTTTCTCTTTGCAGACAAATATTAAATACCGCCTTATCATATGCGTCTGTAACATGCTGATTCTTACAGCGATACAGCTCTACCTCTTTTTTCCCCATCATTTCCTCCTTCTGCTCTTAATAAGCACCTTTTCTTTTCAGTACCACAAAGACTGTCTTGATCAAAATCTTGATATCCAGTCCTAAGCTCCACTCATCAATATAGCTGACATCCAACTTTACAATCTCATCAAATGATGTGATCTGACTTCTTCCACTGACCTGCCACATTCCGGTCAGTCCCGGTTTAATACTGATCCTGCGCCAGTGATCCGCACGATATTTCTGCACCTCGTCTAATGTCGGCGGACGTGTTCCCACCAGGCTCATATCTCCTAAAAGGATATTAAAAAACTGTGGCAGTTCATCAATACTGGTCTTTCTTAAAAATGCTCCTACTTTCGTGATCCTCGGATCATTTTCCATCTTAAACATCAGATCACTCTTCACTTCATTCTCTTTTTGCAGTTCTGCCTTTTTCTTTTCTGCATCCTGACACATGGTCCTGAACTTATAGATCGTAAAATGTCTTCCGTTCTTGCCCACGCGTGTCTGCTTAAAAATAACAGGTCCCGGAGAGTCTGACTTAATTGCGATCGCAGCAATTAACATAATCGGAGAACTTAAAATGATCCCCACCAGACTTCCGATGATATCCATACTTCTCTTAATACTGCGTTTATATACATTGAGTGTTACGGTATGGTATGTAATTACCGGATAAGTTCCGAGTGCATTGACATAGCTGTCACCATAATTTGACTGGTACAGATCCATGACGATACTTGCACTGACACCCATACGGGAACAGAGCGCGATCTGTTCTCTGTAATCCTGATTTTTGATATTCTGCATGAAAAACACCTGCTCCACCGCATACTCACGGATCAGTTCTTCTAAATTCTCCATGGTGCCTACATATTCCGGCTCTTCTCCATCGCCAACATATCCGACGATATTCAGATTCAGATTTGTCTTTTTTAAAAAATGACGAAATTTTTCATATTCCTCACAGTTTCCGACTAAAAGCGTTCTTGTCTGGTTACGGTTCTGACTCTGCATCCTCCTTGCCAATGCGATCATCACAAACAGGATGTAGAACAGTGTCGCACAGAAGATCAAGGCTTTTCTGTCCTGCTTTATTTCTCCGCTTGGAAGTATGCAAAGAAGCAAAATACCCCCGGCAACCATCCACGAAAACGTCACTTTTTTAATGGTTCTGTCTATATAGAAAAATCTTGTCCTGTCATACAAGCCTGCGTCCTTTTTTTCTAAGATAAAAATAACGGAAAATGCAAAACCATAACAGAAAAAGCGGGAGAACTCCCCACTTCTGCCAAAAAACAGATAACTCAATATGACCACACCGATCCCGATCAAAAAATCGCAGACCATATCTGTCATATTTGTATCAGCTTCAAAATTACTTTTTCTCATCCAACCATTTCCTCTCCTTATTTTATCTGCAGGATGTACTTATGGATTCAATCGCAACGGCACCGCCCCGTACGACTTCTATCTGTTTGAACTTAGACTTTAACAGTGCGATCAGTTCATTATTGCGTCTTTCTGACAGCTTACACTCTAAAAGGACACTGTCCTTTCCGATATCTGCTACCTGTACCTGAAATACCTGTGCGATCTGAAATACCTCCGCTTTTTCCTCTGCCGTGCATCTTTTTACTTTTGCAAACAGGATCTCCTTCATATGGATCGGGATATTCGTAAGGTCGATCACTTTAATGACCTCCACCATACGGTTCAACTGTTTTTTGATCTGCTCAAACGTAATATCGTCACTGGTTACGCAGATGGTCATACGGGAAATCGTCTCGTCCTCTGTCGTACCTACCGTCAGACTTTGCAGATTATATGATTTTCCGGAGAAAAGTCCGGACACTTTTGCTAACACACCGACCTGGTTTTCCACATATAATGCGATCCAGCGGTTCTTCATGTCTCGTTCCATCTCTTTCCTCCTATTTCAAGATCATTTCACTCATCGGATTGCCGCTTTTTACCATTGGAAGCACAATCTCTTCGGTTGCTATCATAAATTCGAGTACCACCGGTGTCTGCTGCTCTCTCGCCCACTGTAGTGCCGGCAGAATCTCTTCTTCTTTTTCAATTCTCTTTCCGAATGCACCGTAGCTCTCTGCTAATTTTACAAAATCCGGTTCGTATGGCGGACAATCTTCTCCCGGTCCTTTGCAGCGCGGAGGACATGCCTTTCTTCTTTTCAGACAGGTCGCCTCATAGCGTTTTCCATAAAAAAGCTGTTGTATCTGACGTACCATCCCGAGATAATAATTATTCAATACACAGACAATAATATTCGTCTCCTGACACATTGCGGTTGCAAATTCCTGAATATTCATCTGAAATCCACCGTCACCGGTAATACAGATCACCTCTTTATCCGGACATCCGATCTTTGCTCCGATGGCTGCCGGAAAGCCAAAGCCCATCGTACCAAGTCCGCCGGAGGTAATAAAACGCTTCTTCTCGTTTAAGTCAATATACTGGGTTGCCCACATCTGATGCTGTCCTACATCCGTAACAATGATTCCTTCATCAAATTCCTGATTGATGCCTTCCATGATCATCTGCGGGGTCAGTCCACGGTCTCTTCGCATCTGTAACGGATTTTCTTCTTCCCACTGTGCAATGCAGGCTCTCCATTTCTCCGTCTTTTGCGGTTCTGCCCACTCTAAGAGTCTTTGGATCGCAAGTTTTGCGTCTGCTACGATCGGTACATCTACCACGACGTTTCTCGAAATGGATGCCGTATCAATATCGACATGGACAATTTTTGCATTTGGTGCAAACTCGTTCAGATCTCCGGTGATCCTGTCATTAAAACGGGTTCCGATGGAAAAAAGTACATCGCACTCACTGACTGCAAGATTTGCTGCATATCGTCCATGCATACCGCTGTTTCCGATATAATACGGATGATCGGTCGGAATCGCTCCTTTTCCCATTACAGTGGTAACTACCGGAATCTTCGTACGTTCTACTAACTCTAACAGTTCTTTATTGGCTTTTGCCGCATTGACACCGCCTCCGATTAAAAACAGTGGTTTTTTTGCAGCTTTTAAAAGTTTGTATCCTTTTTTCAACTGACCGATATGTACACCGGTACTTGGCTTATATCCGCGGATCTCTACTTTGTCCGGATAGACTGCCGGACCGGATGCCACCTGTATATCTTTTGGGATATCGATCAGTACCGGTCCCGGATTGCCTGTCGTTGCAATGTGAAATGCCATTTTGATAATGCGGCCTAAATCTTTCCGGTCACGCACCGTCACACCGTATTTTGTGACACTTCTTGTCATTCCGACAATATCAACTTCCTGAAAGGCGTCGTTTCCGATCAGATTTAACGGAACCTGTCCGGTAAAACAGACTAACGGTATATTGTCATAATGTGCATCTGCTAATCCGGTAATAATATTCGTTGCTCCCGGTCCGCTTGTTACAAGACAGACACCGACTTTTCCGGTTGCCTTGGCATATCCTTCCGCTTCATGAAGTAAGCCCTGCTCATGTCTTGGAAGCACCACTTCAATGGCATCCTGTTTATATAATTCATCAAATAGGTCTGTTACCATTCCGCCCGGATAACCGAAAATGGTATCTACGCCCTCTTCCTGTAATGCTTTTACAAATAATTTTCTTCCTGTAATATCCATACTTCCTCCTGCTTCCACAACTCGTTAGATATACCCCATTGTTCGCAATATAAATATCCACCCGGTCAGCGTAAATGCCGCAAGCAGGGTTGTGACCACGATGATACTTGCGGTCAGCACATCATCATTTTTCATGCTCTTTGCCATGATATAACAGCTTGGCGTTGCCGGCGCCGCTAACATGACCATAATGGCGATCAGTTTCTCTCCCGTAAATCCAAAGTGGATGGCTACCGGTATGAACACGGCTGCCTGCGCCACTAACTTGATAAAGGCTGCCACTAATGTCGGTTTGATCTTTGCAAGTGCCTTCTTTCCTTCAAAGCCTGCTCCTAAAGTGATCAATGCCAGCGGTGTTGCCATTGATGCCACATTATTGATCGTCTTATCGATCAGTACCGGAAAATCCAGACGCAGCAGGGATACTGCTAATCCCAATGCAATAGATAAAATGATCGGATTTTTTAAGATGTTTACACATGCTTCTTTTAATTTTCCCGTATCCCGGTCCTGTTCTTCGCCCTCGGCTTCAAAGGTCAGCACCAGAACGGAATAAATATTGTAAAGCGGAACTGCTCCAATGATCATCAATGGACCCATCGCGGATGGCCCGTACAGATTTGAAATAAAAGCCAGTCCCATGACCGCCGCACTGCTACGGAAAGATGCCTGTACAAACGCTCCCGTCATGCTTTTATCTTTCATCAGAAATCTGGCTGCTGCCCAGATCCACCAAAAGCAGATTGACGTTGCCACCGCGCAAAACAGTACATACTCTGCGTCAAACACCTTGCGGATATCTACTGCCGAAATATCACGAAATACCATAAACGGCAGTGTTACTGTAAAGTTAAACTTATTTGCTATATTAATAAAACTATCATTAAACATTCCCCTTTGCCGCAGGAACCATCCGATCACCATTACCAAAAAAATCGGGAATGTTACATTAACGCTATATATAAAATTCTCTAGCATGATCTCTTTTCATATTTCAGGAACTGGTACTCTAAATCAAAATAAGTCTGCTCCTCACTGTCTGCCGTGATCTCCCATTCTTCTTTTTCATCCAGATTTGGGAAATATGCATCTGCCTCGTATGCATAATCTATTTTTGTGATATGTGCAACATCACACTCATCGACAAGCTGGCGATAGATGCTCTCTCCACCGATCACATAGATATCCTCTGACGGATATTTTGCAAGTTCCTCTCTTAACTGCTCCATATCATGGACTACCACGGCATCCTTAACCTGATATGCCTCGTCTTTTGTCAGTACGATATTAACCCTGTTTTTTAACGGTCTCTGGTTTGGAAAGCTCTCTAAGGTCTTTCTTCCCATGACGACTACCTTACCTGTGGTCGTTTCCCTGAAAAACTTCATATCTGCCGGAATGCTTACTAACAATTTGTTTTTAAGTCCGATTGCCCAGTTCTTATCTACTGCTGCAATTAAATTCATGGTGTTTTCTCCTTTTTGGCGGCAATTATACTGCTACCGGAATATTTTTTATCTGAGGACCTGTCACATAATCTGTCACAGTCACATCCTCCGGTGTAAAATCATAGAAGTCTTTAATCTCAGGATTTAATGCGAATTTTGGTGCATCATGAACCGGTCTTTGGATCAGCTCCTCGACTAACGGTATATGGCGGTCATAAATATGCGCATCTGCTATGACGTGTACCAGTTCCCCGACATTCATGTCACAGACCTGTGCCAGCATATGAACCAGCACTGCATATTGGCAGACATTCCAGTTATTCGCCGTTAAAATGTCCTGTGAACGCTGATTTAAAATTGCATTTAAAGTCAGGCGATCTTCTCCTTTTTTCTGTGTCACATTAAAGGTCATGCTGTATGCACATGGATAGAGGTTCATCTCGTGCAGATCCTGATGTACATAGATATTTGTCATAATCCGTCTGCTGAATGGATTGTTTTTTAAGTCGTAAATGACGCGGTCTACCTGATCCATCATACCTTCTTTATACTGATGTTTGACTCCTAACTGATAGCCATAGGCTTTTCCGATAGACCCATTCTCATCTGCCCATTCATCCCAGATATGACTGTTTAAATCTTTGATATTATTAGACTTCTTCTGCCAGATCCAGAGCATCTCGTCCGTACAGCTCTTAATGGCTGTCCTTCTAAGTGTAATTGCCGGAAATTCCTCGGATAGATCATACCTGTTGACGACTCCGAATTTCTTGATGGTGTAGGCACTGCTTCCATCCTCCCAGTGTGGGCGGACTTTTTCGCCTTCTGTACTGACACCGTTCTCCAAAATATCTTTACACATATCTATAAATATACGGTCTGCTCTGCTCATACATGTTCTCCTCTGCTACTTATTCACTATTGATTTTATCCCATTTTTCCTATGCTTGCAACCGCACTTTTGCTATCTTTTTTATTTTTTTGCTCTTTTGCATAAAAATGTGCTATAATACAAAAAAAATATTTCTATTAAGGAGTTTTTTATACTATGAGCCAGGAAAAAGTAGATCGCAATAAAGCCGCTAAGGCAAGCCGGAAAAAAGATATGCAGAAAGAAAAAACAAAGCTCGCTACTATCCGTGTATGCGCAGTTGCCCTGTGTGCCGCTATCATCGGCTGGGGTGGTTATTCCATTTATCAGAGACAGGCTTCTAATAAGACTGCTGAGACGATTGAAGTGGATGCTTCCGCACTTGCAGATTACCAGAATTCGTTAGTGCAGGCAGAATAGTTTCTGTTGTTTTCAAATGTTCAAAATCCCACGGAGATTATTGTATACAATCTCCGTGGGGTTCTTTTGCTTCCACTACTTTTTCACTTCTGCTTTGTCTAACGCATCCTCTATGGCATTGATCAGCACCATGCTGGTGTATTGATTTTCTTCACTATATGTAATATTTTCCAGCGATTGTTTTTTATAGATCTGCTCTGACAGACTCTCTAACGCCGGTTCTACTAAGGGATACATGGTTGCCGTCGATTCATCCAGATTTACCAGTGAAATGGATTTAATCTTTTTTTCATCTACTGCCACCTCAACATCCAACACATTGTCGTTAAATAAGATTGAGGAGGTATAGACTCCTGCCTGATATTTCATGGTTTCTTTTGTCTTTTTGTCATCTCCTTTTTTATCAAACATACATACCATCAGTATGATAAAAAGAATTGCCAATCCCACAAATATTGCCGTATAGATCAATTCTTTCATGTGGAATACTACGATTTTTGTTTTTGAACTCAATGGAACCTCCTCATTTTTTCATTACTATAGATTATGCTTCCACCTGTTAAAATATGACTCTTTATTTTAATTCCGAAAGCGGTTTGAATGTATATCCCATCTCTTCCCACTTTGTCAGCAGTTCATCGAGTATTTCCCCATTTGTCTTAGATGTATTATGCAGCAGTACGATCGCACCCGGATGCACTCTTGGAAGCAGTTTATCAAATGCCTCCTCTTTCGTCGGCTGTGCATCCACATTCCAGTCCACATAGGCAAGGCTCCAGAAATAGGTCTGATAGCCTAACTCTTTCGCCATCTTCAGATTCTCCGTGCTGTATTTTCCCTGCGGTGGACGATAGTATTTCGTCATTTCCTTTCCGGTAATTTCCTTATATAAGTTTGACACTCCCTCTAATTCTTTCTGAAACGATGCCTTATCCGAAATGGAGGACATATCGGGATGATGATAAGTATGGTTTCCTACCGTGTAGCCTTCCTTTACCATCTTTTTTACCAGATCCGGACTCGTCTCTAAGAAATTTCCCACCACAAAAAAGGTTGCCGGTGCATTGTGCTTTTTCAATGCCGCCATGATATTTTCCGTATTGCCGTTCTCATAGCCGCAATCAAACGTCAGGTACAATACCTTCTTTTTTGCATCTCCGATATAATGTGCATCGTATTCTTTGAGTTCCTCCGGTGTCGCATTTCCACTTGGCTGCGTACCTTCCGTCCCGAATCCAAGTCCCCAGTTTTCCACCTGTTCTTTTTTAGGAGAAAAATTGCTCAGACATTGATGCGTCAAAGACGCTGCTCCGTTTCCTGCTAAAAAGAGAACCAGTGCCGCTGCGATCACGGATGCTGCTTTCTTTTTTCTGATTTTTTTTATTTTCATACGAACCACGAAACTTATTCTTAGTAAAGTTTATAGGATGGGGAGATGTCTTATGCAAGAATTGCTTAAAACAATCTCATTATCGGATGACAGTCACTCTCGGTCACTCAATCATGTAGTTCCTTTTACACAAAGAAAAACCCCTGCAAAGTCTCATGCTGCAGGGGTTTAACTAAAAATAAAAAAGAGCGCGAGACGGGACTCGAACCCGCGACCCCGACCTTGGCAAGGTCGTGCTCCACCAACTGAGCCACTCGCGCATAAGTGTTAAACACAAATGCTATTATACTGACTCTGGCGTATTTTGTCAATAGTTTTTTTCGCATTTGATGGAGTATCTGTCAGCTATTATTTTTCTACCTTCACGCCAAATATATAGATACGAATATTTACTGTTCGAATATCCTTAGCCTCTTTGCAATCTCTTCCGGCTCCGGTAACATTGCTTTCATATTATCCGGCAACGTACTCCTTAACTGATATGTAGCCACACCGATTGGGGCACTCGTCTGCTTCAGTGCATATTCCACATATGTCTTATCCTTGCTTTTACAGATAATCATACCAATTGATGGATTTTCATCCGGTAATTTTACCTGTTCATCCAATGCAGTCAGATATAATTGCATTTTTCCCGCATATTCTGCTTCAAACTCTCCTATTTTCAGTTCTATAGCAACCAGACTTCTCAACCGTCTGTGAAATAACAAAAGATCTATATATAAATCCCTGCTACCAGCCATCAAATGATATTGATTCCCTATAAATGTAAAATCCCCACCCATTTCAATTAAAAAGGCTCTAATATTATTTACCAACTGGAGTTCTAATTCATGTTCTGAATACTCCGGAGAAAGTTCCGCAAAGTCAAACGTATATTCATCCTTTACAGCCAGTTTTGCCTGTACTCTTCTTTCTTCCGGCACTGTTAGATCAAAATTCGTTTGATTAGTCAAATATTTCTCATATGTCTTTGCTTCAATAAAATTTGATAAAATACGTTTGGTCCAACCATATTGTTTTGACATCTGGATATAAAACTCTCGTTCTAAATCATCCTTACATTTTTCCATAATGATGATATTATTACTCCAACTAATTTCCCGCACCAGTGGTGCGAGTTTTTCTGAATCACGATATGTCAAATAGAAATTACGCATTCTCCACAAATTTGCAGCAGAATACCCCTTTGCTCCCGAGAATTCTTTCTGTAATTCCTGAGACAAAATCTGAACAATTGATTTTCCCCAGCCTTTTTCCTGCTGTTGCCTGTATATTTCTTCTCCAATCTCCCAGTAAAGATTGATCGTTTCTGCATTTATTACCTTTAATACATGATATTGCTTTTTATGTATTAATTGTTTTAATTCATCAACAAAAGGTTCATAACCCTGTATTTCATTGTTTCCCATACTCTTCTCCATTTCTCGCACCACTGGTGCGAGTTTTCCAGATAATATTCATTACATCCAGCGTCATTACTCATTTTATTCTTTCATCATCAATGATGTACTATTCTACCATACTCCTTTTTTGTCTGCTATCGTCATTTTTCATCAATTTTAAATGCCACAACAACCTATCGCTTGCTGCGGCATTCCGTTCTATTTCAATCTTTTTTCTGCATATTGGAGATTATTTTGTTTCTACATACTTTTTGATATTTGACGCATTGACGTATTTTTTTGCCCTGTTATTTTCTACTACGACAAGCGTTGGTGCCTGCATAACACCATATTTTTCAACCAGTTCCTGATTTTCCTCTGCGTCGATCAGCACATAATTTTCTTCGCCCAGAATTTCTTTTGCTGCTGCACAGTTCGGACAGGTCTTGGTTGTAAACAGATAGCGGATGTTATCGGTCGGCTCCACTTTGACCTCATCCTTTGAAATCGTAACAATATTTGTCTTGACTTCACTTAATTTCGAAGGATTGATCTCATACAATTTACGATCTTTGTATTCCTGTGTCTTTCCATCATTCCAGTTCTGAACCGGACGGTAATAACCGGTGATCCGGCTGTAAACCTCTGCTTCTTTTCCACAGTGAGGACAGGTAAAATGTTCCCCTGCAATATAACCATGTTCTTTGCAGATCGAATAGGTTGGAGAAATCGTATAATACGGCAGTTTGTAGTTCTGTGCGATCTTTCGTACCAGCGTTGCTGCCGCTTTCCAATCCGGAAGTTTTTCTCCAAGGAATGCATGGAATACAGTTCCTGAGGTATATAAGGTCTGAAGCTCATCCTGAATATCCAATGCCTCAAAAATATCTGAGGTATAGCCTACCGGAAGATGAGAGCTGTTCGTGTAATACGGTGTTTCGCCCTCACGTCCTGCCGTAATAATGCCAGGATATTGCTTTTTATCATATTTTGCCAAACGGTATGTTGTGGATTCTGCCGGTGTTGCTTCTAAGTTGTATAAATCACCATACGCCTCCTGATAGTCACTCAGACGCTCACGCATATGATTTAAAACATCTTTGGCAAACTCCTGTGTTTCCTCGTGTGTTAAGTCCTCGCCAAGCCATTTTGCATTCAGTCCCACTTCGTTCATACCGATCAGCCCAATCGTTGAGAAGTGGTTATCAAAGGTTCCAAGATAACGCTTGGTATACGGATAAAGTCCCTCATCTAACAGCTTGGAAATAACGCCTCTTTTAATCTTCAAAGAACGTGCCGAAATATCCATCATATGATCTAATCTGTGATAGAATTCTTTTTCATTCTTAGACAGATATGCAATTCTCGGCAGATTGATCGTTACTACACCTACAGAACCTGTACTCTCGCCGGAACCGAAGAAACCACCCGATTTTTTCCGCAGTTCACGCAGATCCAGACGCAGACGACAGCACATGGAACGCACATCACTCGGCTCCATATCACTGTTGATATAGTTTGAAAAATACGGTGTTCCGTACTTCGATGTCATTTCAAACAAAAGACGGTTGTTCTCTGTATCAGACCAGTCAAAATCACTCGTAATAGAGTAAGTCGGTATCGGATACTGGAATCCTCTTCCGTTCGCATCTCCTTCGATCATGGTTTCAATGAATGCCTTGTTGACCATATCCATTTCTTTTTTACAGTCTTTGTACTTAAAGTCCATTTCTTTGCCACCAACGATCGCAGGAAGTTCTGCTAAATCGTTTGGAACGGTCCAGTCTAAAGTAATATTGGAAAACGGTGACTGTGTTCCCCAGCGGCTTGGTGTATTTACACCATAGATGAATGACTCAATGCATTTTTTTACTTCCTCATAGGATAAGTTGTCCACTTTGACAAATGGTGCAAGGTAGGTATCAAAGGAAGAAAATGCCTGTGCTCCTGCCCACTCATTCTGCATAATCCCAAGGAAGTTCACCATCTGGTTACACAATACGGAAAGATGTTTTGCCGGAGAAGAAGTGATCTTACCCGGAATTCCACCAAGACCTTCCTGGATCAACTGTTTTAAAGACCAGCCTGCACAGTAACCGGTCAGCATGGACAGATCATGAATATGGATGTCACAGTTGCGGTGTGCATTTGCGATCTCCTCATCATAAATCTCTGAAAGCCAGTAATTGGCTGTAACCGCTCCGGAGTTGCTTAAGATCAAGCCTCCTACGGAATATGTAACGGTAGAATTCTCTTTGACACGCCAGTCCTCTACCTTTACATAGCTGTCTACAATTTCCTTATAATTTAAAATCGTAGACTTCATATTTCTCATTTTTTCACGCTGCTTGCGGTATAAAATGTATGCTTTTGCAACATCTGTATAACCCGCCTGCTCTAACACGGTCTCAACGCTGTCTTGGATATCCTCTACATGGACAACTCCGTCTTTAATCTTAGACTGAAAATCTGCAGTGACCCGAAGCCCTAACAGCTCTATGATATCATCTGTATATTCCTTGCCCGTTGCTTTGAACGCTTTCTCTATCGCTCCACGAATTTTTGCCAGATTAAAGTCATCGGTCTCCCCATCTCTTTTCACTACTTTGAACATTATTCCATCACCCTCCATACCTGTTCACAAGATACGCTTTTCAAATCGTGTACGTCTATTCTATCAAATCGCATTTTTGAAGTCAATATAAAAAAGCACTATATGTAGTGTTCATTTTTTGTTGAACTTTCTACATATAGTGAAACTCTTTTGGTACCCAGGCACGCACAAAAATGCCGTCTTCCCGGTATTCTTCGCTTAAAAGCTCGCCCTTTTCGCGGATCTTCTGGATGACTCCGGCATCCCGATATGGTATCGTGCACTCTAAAAAATCTTTTTCTTCGCGTAAAATTTCTTCTAAGATATTTTTTAAATCCTCTAAACCGTCTCCGTATTTTGCGGAAATATGAACAGTCCGCTCCGCACGAAAATCATGCAGCGGTTCCGGCTGCCCGATACGGTCTGTTTTATTAAACGCCGTAATGATCTTTTTGCCCTCTACTTCTAAATTCCGCAGGGTATCATATACGATATACATCTGTTTATCCATCTGCGGATTTGAGGCATCTACCACATGCAAAATGATATCTGCATACTTTGCCTCCTCTAAGGTACTCCGGAAAGCATCAATTAAGTGATGCGGCAGTTTGCGGATAAATCCTACCGTATCTGTCATCAGCACCTTCTGATGGTTAGTCAGTTCTAAAATCCTCGTTGTCGGATCTAAGGTCGCAAACAGCTTATCCTCTTCTAAAACTTCTGCATTCGTTAAATGATTTAACAGTGTGGATTTTCCTGCATTGGTATAACCGACCACTGCCACCACCGGTATCCCGCTTCGCTTCCGCTGCTGTCTGTTGACCTCACGATGCCTTTGCACCTCTTTTAATTCCCTGTTCAACTGTGCCACACGGCTGTTGATCAACCGCCTGTCCATCTCTAATTTTTTCTCACCGGGACCTCTCGTACCAATCCCGCCACCCAATCGTGACAGAGAAGGTCCCAATCCGCTCAGACGGCTTAAACGGTATTTCAGCTGTGCTAACTCTACCTGTATCTTTCCTTCGCTGGTAGAAGCTCTTGTAGCAAAAATATCCAAAATGATCAGCGTCCGGTCCATGACCTTTGTCTTTAATGCTTCTTCTAAATTTTTCAACTGCGCCGGTGATAACTCATCGTCACAGACAATTCCGGTTGCACCGGTCTGTTCTATCAGTTCTTCTAATTCAAATACCTTGCCGGTCCCGACATAGGTCCCCGGATGGATATTCTCTCTCTTTTGGATCAGTGTTCCCACAACGACTGCACCGGCAGTCTCCACCAGTTCTGCCAACTCTGCTACCGAATCCTCGGCATCGTCGCCGTCCTGCTGTGAAACACCTACTAAAATGACACGCTCTGTCTCCTGTTCTACTTCATAAAGCGGCATGCTTTTCTCCTATCTGGTCTTTAAAAATGTGTATTCCCGAACTGCCTCTTCGTCACTTTTATATTCTTTGATATAGGCTTGCATCGTCTTTTTTGCCGACTCAAAATCACCGCTGTACTCATAGGCGGCAATCTCATTTTTCATCAGTTCCTGTTTGTTCACGGCATCCTTATTTTTCAAGCCCATCTGAAAATATTTTAAAGCATCCTCGTAATTACCGTCTTTCATCTGCATCATGCCTAAGGTATTCAACGCTTCACTGTCTTTTGCGTTTTCTTTGACATAGCTTTCTAAAAGTGCCTGCCCCTGTTCCTGTTGATCCGTTGCATTATAGACCTCTGCTAAATACAGCAGTGCTGTCTTATCATCCTTATCAATTGCCCGGTCCAGACTGCTCTTTGCCTGTGTATAATCTTCTAAGAGATAGTACACATGTCCCTGCTCCGCATAATCTGCACCATCCTTTGGCTTGATGTCCAGTGCTTTTTTCAGATAGTTCTTCGCTTCCTCTGTTTCACCTTTATTGGTCAGATTCTCGTAAATGCCCTCGTAAATCTCATACTCTCTTCCTGCATATTTGACCGCATTCTTATAATCTTTGAATGCCTTGTCTTTTTTATCTGTATCTAAATAGACACTTCCACGCAGATAGTATGCATTCGCATTTTCCTTATCATAATCGATCAGTGACGTATAAGTTTCGATCGCACCGTCATAATCTTTTTTTGCAAACTGGGCAGCTGCCTTATAATAACAGATGTCTATCTCCTCGGCACCGATTTTTCCTAATGACGTATCTAAGGCTTTCTGAAAGGATTTGACCGCCTTATCATAATCGCCCTCTGCCATACTGTTAATTCCAATCTTACGATAGGCATCCTGATTCTTCTGGTTCTCACTCTGACATCCGCTAAATCCCAATGCCATGGTCAGACCTAAGATACCAACTGCCATATATTTTTGAAATTTCATTCTGCTTCTCCAGATTCTCTCTTATTTTCCATCGTATTCCCTATTCTTTCTATTCGAAATATCTAAATACGACATTGATACCAGTATATCAAGTTTACCTCAAAATGAAAAGAGCAATCTGAACTTCCTCTACAGCTTCCAGATATCCTCATTGTACTGCGCAATCGTTCTGTCTGAGGAGAAAAATCCCGCCTGACTGATGTTGATAAGCATTTTCTTTGCCCACTTCAAACGCTCCTCATAATCAGCAAACATCCGCTCTTTCGTCTCCATATAATCTCTCCAGTCCAAAAGTGTCATAAACCAGTCTTTTGAGATCAGTTCGTGATGCAGACGCTCTAAATATTCTTCATTGCCGATTCGTTTTAATTCATCACTGACAATAAAGTCCACCGCCCGCCGGATATCCTCATCTTTTTCATAATAATCTTTTGACACATAATCTGCTTTTGCATAGTGCTCCATCACAGTCTCAGAAGATTCTCCAAAGATATAGATATTGTCCTCGCCGACTAACTGTGCAATCTCCACATTTGCTCCATCCATTGTCCCGATGGTAACCGCTCCGTTCAACATAAACTTCATATTTCCGGTTCCCGATGCCTCTTTAGAAGCAAGTGAAATCTGCTCATCAATATCACATGCCGGAATCAGCTTTTCTGCCGCCGTCACATTGTAGTTTTCTACCATCACTACCTTCAGATACGGTGACACCTGTGGATCATTTGCAATCAGTTCCTGCAAACATAAAATCAGATGAATAATATCTTTCGCGATGATATATGCCGGTGCTGCTTTTGCCCCAAAGATTACAGTAATCGGTCTCTTCGGAAGATTACCTGCTTTGATGTCAAAATATTTATGAATCACATAGAGCGCATTCATCTGCTGTCTCTTATATTCATGCAGACGCTTAATCTGAATATCAAAAACAGAATGTTCGTCTAACTCAATATTCTGTGTCCGCTTCAAATAATCTTTTAACTCGCATTTTGCGGATTGCTTTACCTCTAAGAGTCTTGTTTGCACCGCTTCATCCTCTGCAAACTGTGCCAGTTTTTCTAATTCTGTTGCATCTTTTTTAAAGCCATCTCCGATAAGCTCCGTAATCAGTTCTGTCAGCTTCGGATTGGCATGCAGCAGCCATCTGCGGAACGTGATTCCATTGGTCTTATTATTGAATTTTTCCGGATAAAGCTGATAAAAGTTTTTCAACTCACTGTTCTTTAAAATTTCCGTATGCAGGTATGCCACACCATTGACACTGAACCCATAATGGATATCCAGATTTGCCATGTGTACCAGTCCATCCTGAATAATATAGGTACTTTCATCACGGACTTCTTTACGGATACGGTTATCCAACTGACGGATGATCGGCATCAGCTGTGGTACTGCCCTCTCTAAATATCCGATCGGCCACTTTTCCAATGCCTCTGCTAAAATCGTATGATTCGTATATGCGCAGGTCTTTCGGACAATGTCAATTGCCTCATCTATCAAAAGACCTTCTTCCATCAAAAGCCGTACCAGCTCCGGGATCACCATGGTCGGATGTGTGTCGTTGATCTGGATCACGGCATAATCCGCCAGATCATAGATATCCGAGCCACGCTCTTTTGCCTCGTCTAAGATCAGTCTTGCCGCATTGCTCACCATAAAATACTGCTGATACACACGCAGGATACGTCCGTCATCATCACTGTCATCCGGGTATAAAAAGAGCGTCAGATTCTTTTTAATGTCTGTCTTATCAAAAGAAATCCCTTCTTTTACAATGTCCTCATCTACAGATTCAATGTCAAACAGATGCAGTTTATTGGTACGGTTCTCATAACCGGTCACGTCAATATCATACATCCGTGACTGCACCGAAAAACCGCCAAACGGGATCGTATACGTCTTATCCGTCTTTGTCAGCCAGCTTTCCTTTTCTATCCATGGATTTGGAAGTTCCTTCTGTGCATTGTTTTCAAAGACCTGACGAAACAGTCCGTAATGATAGTTCAGACCTACACCGTCGCCATTCAGTCCCAGCGTTGCAATCGAATCTAAAAAGCAGGCTGCCAGTCTTCCTAAACCACCATTGCCAAGTGACGGTTCCGGTTCTAATTCTTCAATCTCGGACAGGGATTTTCCCGCATCCTCTAATTCCTTTCGGACTTCTTCATAAATTCCTAAATTGATCAGATTGTTAGATAAGAGTTTTCCAATCAGAAACTCTGCAGAAATATAATATAATTTCTTCTTCTCTTTCTCTGCTGTATCTTTCCCTGCTTTTTGCGCTGCAAGTTTTTTTACATGTTCTAAGAGTGCAAGATAAATCTCCTCATTACTGCACTTTGAAAGTTCTTTTGGATAACTGACTGCCATCTGCATGCTCCTCTCTCCCTTAGTATACGGTATCTACTTTCATCATATTCGTTGTTCCGGATTTTCCGATCGGTACACCGGAGGTAATGACTACCGTATCTCCTGACTCTAAATATCCATGTTCTTTTGCACCTACGATAGAATGTGCGAACAGATCAAATACATTTTTCTCTTCCTTAATTACGATCGGATAAACGCCCCAGGAAAGATTGATCTGTCTGCTGACCTTTTCTTCCATGGTACAGCCGATGATCGGACATGCCGGACGATATCTTGAAATTGCTCTTGCCGATCTTCCTGATTTCGTAACGGTAATGACTGCTTTTGCATTCAGGTCATGTGCTGTGGTACAGGTTGCATGACAGATTGCATCGGTAACATCCGGCTGTTCCTCTTTTTCATAGCGGAAAAATCGCTTTTTATAGTCGATATCCTGCTCGGTACGATCAGCGATACGAACCATCATCCGCAGTGCCTCCACCGGATAATCTCCTGCCGCGGTCTCTCCCGAAAGCATGATCGCACTGGTTCCGTCATAGATGGCATTCGCAACATCTGTGGTCTCTGCTCTTGTCGGTCTTGGATTTTTCATCATGGAATCTAACATCTGTGTTGCCGTGATAACCTGTTTTCCTGCCTTATAAACTTTCTTTATGATCATCTTCTGGATTACCGGAACTTCTTCACAAGGGATCTCCACACCCATATCACCGCGGGCAATCATAATGCCATCGGAAACTTCGATAATGGAATCGATATTTTCCACCCCTTCTCCGTTTTCGATCTTTGCAATAATATTGATGTTCCATCCGCCATTCTCATCTAAAAGTCTGCGGATCTCTAATACATCATCTGCGGAACGCACAAAGGATGCTGCCACAAAGTCCATATCCTCCCGGATTCCAAACAGGATATCCTGTCTGTCTTTCTCGCTCAGATATTCCATTGCTAAATGGATGCCCGGCACATTGATCCCCTTGTGGTTTGATACCGCACCGTCATTTAAAACCGTACAGTAAATCTCCTTATCTTCAATCTTATCTACCTGCATCCCGATCAGTCCGTCATCAATCAAAATCTTTGTTCCAACGGTTACATCCTGCCACAGATTCTCATAAGTAATGGATGCACGTTCTTTGTTTCCTAATACTTCTTCTCCGGTTAAAATAAAAGTCTGTCCTTTTTCTAACATTACTTTTTTATCTTCAAAATCTCTCAAACGTATCTCCGGTCCTTTGGTATCTAACAGTGCTGCTACCGGCTGACCACATTTTTCTCTGAGACTGCGGAGTTTTTCAATCCTTCCCCGCTGCTCCTCATGGTCTCCATGTGAAAAATTAAATCTTGCAACATTCATTCCTTCTTTAATTAATTGTTCTAACACATCTCCACGGTCTGTTGCCGGTCCTAATGTACAGATGATTTTTGTCTTACGCATTGATTTCTTCCTCCTTAACAACTGCTAAATTTTTCTGTTTTCTTAAACGGTATCTGACATTCTCTTTTAGAAGTGTATACAATACAGAGCAGATCGGTATAAAAAATATCATACCCACAATGCCGTACAGCTTACCGCCCACGGTCACTGCTGCCAATACCCAGATCGACGGAAGTCCTATGGAACCTCCCACTACATGAGGATAGATCAGATTGCCTTCTATTTGCTGTATGATTAAAAACATGATCAAAAATCCCAACGCACGCATCGGGTCCACTACCGCGATCAGGCAACAGCCGATGATACATCCGATAAATGCTCCCCAGATCGGGATCAGGGATGTGACTGCGATCAAAACACTGATCAAAAGTGCATACGGTATTTGAAAAATTGACATCGTGATAAAAAACATCGTTCCCAAAATGCAGGCTTCTAAACACTGGCCTGAAATAAATTTCTGAAAGGTGATGCTTGTCAGCTTTCCTACTTTCCAGACTGTTTCGGAAACCGGCTGTTTAAGATATGCCTGTAACAGATTTTTCGTCTGGCGTTTTAATTTTTCCTTCTGTGCCAATACATAGATCGCAAAGATCAGACCGATAAACAGGTTCAGCATATTTCCTAACGTGCCGCTAAGCTTTGCCATTGCCGAGCTGTCCGGATTATTCATCCAGTTATTCAAAAAACCGATCACTTCATTGATCACTCTTTCACTGCTCAGATTGACCTTCGTGATCGTATCTGCAAACTGTGGGAATTTCCCGGATAACTCCTGCTGATAGTTATCGAGATTCTGCATAGCTCCCGGAACTGCCTGTACAATGCTGCTGACAGTCTTTGTAAGCTGCGGAACGATCAATGCTCCTACTGCTCCGATAATGCCGAATACCAGCACCAGTGTGATCAAAATAGCCAGTGTCCTTCTCATTTTATCAAATTGTTTTCCTGCTAATACCTTCCGTTCCATGAAGTTCATTGGCACGCTTAAAAACAATGCAAATACAATGCCGATGATAAACGGCATAAAGACATCGATCAGCCTCGTGATCCAGCGGCATACGCTTCCAAAATTCAAAGCGATCCCTAACATGACTACGGTAAAACTGATCAAACCTAACGCTGTTACTATTTTCTTCGTTTCCGGCTTCATTCATTCCCTCTCTTTTCATTCTTTTTCTGATTTAAAAAACGAGACTCCTGCTGCTCTGCACAACAAAAGTCTCGTTGTCTTATTGCAAACGGGTTTCATATCCGTCTTGACAATAGCAAACCTTTTTGCCTACGTCAAATCTTTTTGAAAACTTTTACTCTTTCTTTGCAACAATTTTACAAATCTTTTTCTTTCTCCGGTTCCGGGAGGATCAAGCGTATCTTTTCCACACGGTTTTTATCCATTGCCTCGACGATCAGTTTGACTCCATCCTCCGTTGTGATGCTCTCACCCGGCTTTGGAAAATGATCCAGTAAGCCGACCACATATCCGCCAATGGAATCATAATCTTCCGATTCAAACTTCAGTCCTAATTCCTCGCATAAATCTTCTAAATTCTGTGAACCAAGCACCTCATACTCGCGGTCACCAAGCCATACGATCGAGTCTACCTCATCTATATCATATTCATCACGGATCTCTCCGACAATCTCTTCTAATAAATCCTCTAGTGTGATAAGTCCTGCGGTTGCCCCGTATTCATCTAATACGATCGCAATACTGATCGATGAGCTTCTCATATCCATAAACAGCTCTGCGGTATTTTTATGCTCATAAGTATAATACGGCTCTCTTAAAATATCCCTGATATGGAATGTCTCCTTGTCATCATAGAGCAGCAGATCCTTCATATTGATAATACCGATGACATTATCGGTACTGTCCTCATAAACCGGAAGTCTTGTAAACTTATCCTTTCGGAACAGTTCGATCAGCTCCTCATAGGTATTGTTGATGTCTGCAAAAGTCATATCGATACGCGGTACCATAACCTCTTTTGCCTCCGCATCACCAAAATCAAACAAATTATTGATCATGTCTTTTTCTTCTGTTTCGATGACACCTGTCTCATGGGAAACATCCACGATGGTACGCAATTCTTCTTCTGTCAGCTTATTCTGATCCGTATTCGGATCTACACGCAAAATCTTTAAGAAGAACATTGCAATCTGGTTTACGGCAAAAATAACCGGTGTAAGCAGTTTCATCAGCCAATAGATGATATTCGCATATGCCATTGAAATCGGCACTGCATGGATCGTTGCGATTGTTTTCGGTGAAATCTCACCAAATACCAGGATCAGCAGTGTTACAATTCCGGTTGCAATTCCTGCTCCCTTACTGCCTAACATATCAATTGCCAGTGTAGTTGCAATAGAAGAAGCGGAAAGGTTTACTACGTTGTTTCCGATCAGGATCGCACTCAGCATCTTTCCTGAGTTCTCCGTAATCTTTAATACCGTCTTTGCCCTTTCATTGCCCTCATCGCTCAGTTTTCTCATTCGTATTTTGTTGACGGTGGTCAGTGCTGTCTCTGCCGATGAGAAAAATGCAGAAAGCATAATCAATACCACCAGAATTATGAGCCGTATCGCCTCACTCGAATCCAAAAAATCACTCTCCTTTACTTTAGCAATAATATAACGTATCTCCCTCAAAAACGCAATTCATTTTTAAAAGTTTCACAGCAATTTCAAAAGTTTTAGCTGCAAACTCTTCCCCTACTCCACAGGGTTCTCCCTTTATAACGGATTTTTGACAGGCAAACCCCTGATTTTTTGCATAGTAATGCTCAAATCTCACGTCATAAGGGATAACCCCTGTTTCTTCCGCTTCTAAACGAAACACTCTGCGGTATATTTTTTCATTATCCATGGAATCAGACGGACTGTTGCTGATAAGATAAAAGATATTTCCCGATATGCGGGGATGATTTTGAAAATAGTTCAGAAGTACCGGATACTCCTGTGGAAAATTTATGACAACGGTATCGGCTCTTTGAAAAAGTCTCCATACCTGCCGGTTCCGGTCGTTTTTGCAATCCACAAAGACATGACCTTTCTTTTTTTGCCTATTTTGTTTTTGCATATTTTCCATAAAATGATACTTTCCATATGCTTCGTAATTTTCAAAGGTCCGTACCTGCATACCGTAACGGATTCTGTAGATATTTGCTAAGATTTTCATATTTCTTGTAGTCTGTCCCCCTCTTGCGGGACTCCAGAATACAACCTCCAACCAATGACCTCCTATCATTGGTGACGGACGGGATGTTTGATAAGAATATCCTTATCATAACGAAGTTTGTCTTGGTTGTAAACACTTTTGTGTGTTTTTCATTTATTTTTCTTATAATTCATGTTATAATATACAAAATGACAGAAAAGGTGGTGGTATACCGATGGAAAACAGAACCGGACGTACAATCGGACTCATTTTAGCAAATGCTTCAAGTAGTTTTACAACTGCATTTATGGATCTTTTTCAACAGGAACTCTACCAGAAAGATTACAAACTGGTGATCGGACTCACAAACCACGATTTAGAAAAAGAAAGATTTTATCTTGAATTTTTCGGACGGACTACAGAAGGCATCATCATTCTTTCCGATTCCAGCGAATACAGGGAACTTGCAGATGCCATTGCACCAAATATACCTGTTGTCTTTATCCACCGCGCACCTGCGGACTGCGAACATACCTCGATCATAGAGAGTGATTACTCTGCAACATTTCAGGCTGTCCTTTCTTTGGTAAATTCAGGATACCCAAAGACCGCTTTAATCTGCCGGAATATTAAATTTTCTACAAGCCGTGAGATCATTCAGGCATATCGTGCCGCTATGGAGACAACACCTGAAGGATTTCACGAGGACTGGATTTTTGAATGTAATACAACAGACCGCGACTATATCGAGAATCTGACTTCGCACATCACCGGAAAAGGCTGCACCGGACTTTTAGCTGCTTCTATCGAAGTAACGGAACGTCTTGCCCCTTATATTTATGAATATAACAAATTGCATGATGCACCGCTTTCCCTGACCGGATTTTCTACGGAAAACCGCAGCACAGTGCTTTTTAAAAGTCTTGATACGATCTGCAGACCGATCCACCGCACGGTAGATTTAGCATTACAGCAGCTTTTCTATCTGATGAGCAATCCGGATGCTCCGCAGAACGAATACATTGTAAAAGGCTCTTTGAAAATGCGAACGAGTGATGTATTCCAGACTTTATCTTAATCATGGATATTCGTATATTTTTACCTCCTGTCGGACATTAATACCTTATAGGAATTCCAACAGGAGGTATTATTATGAACCAAATCTTAGAAGAAATCTCAAATATCGGTGTCGTACCGGTGGTTGCCATAGATCACAAAGACGATGCTGCCCCATTAGCAGACGCATTGACCAAAGGCGGCCTTCCGTGTGCAGAAGTTACATTCCGTACACCTGCCGCGGAAGAGTCCATACGCATCATGGCAGATCAGTTCCCGGATATGCTGCTCGGTGCCGGTACCGTATTAACGACGGAACAGGCTGACCGTGCCATTGCCGCCGGAGCAAAATTCATTGTCAGTCCCGGCTTTAATCCCAAAGTTGTTTCCCACTGTATCGAAAAAAATATTCCGATCACACCCGGAATCTCAAGTCCAAGTGATATGGAACAGGCAATCGAAATGGGCTTAGATGCCGTAAAATTCTTTCCTGCCGTTCCTTCCGGTGGACTGTCCATGATCAAAGCTCTTGCAGCTCCTTACCATACTATGCGTTTTATGCCAACCGGTGGAGTAACTCCGCAAAACCTTACCGAATTCTTAGACTATCCAAAGATCCTTGCCTGTGGCGGAACCTGGATGGTAAAACCGGAACTGCTTGCCACCGGCAATTTTGAAGAAATCACCCGATTGACCAGACAGACGGTACGCACGATGCTGGATTTAAAAATTGATGAGCTCACACTGCCTTTCCCACACACAGGCAACAACCTTTCCGATGCCCTGCATGGACTTATAAATCTCTCATCCGGCAGCACTAAAGAACTGACTATCTCCTGCCGCTATTTGAAACGTACCATCTATCATTTAGAAAAAAACGGAGCCACATTCCGGTATGACAATGCAAAATATGATTCTGCCGGAAATATGGATGCGATCGACTTTTCAGATGCACCGGAAGAATTCTCCATTCGTTTAATAGAAAAACATTAGGTATATTTTCCAATAAGCAGACTTCCTGTAAAAATTAAGGTATTAAAAGGCAGTTTCAAGTTTTTGGATCGGCAAACTTGCACAAAACCGGGACTGCTTTTGTTCCGTTGTACGAAAATAAGAAAATCTAAGTCTGCCTGAATTAGCTACGATAGGGTGACGTGTACGTCTTAAACACCCCGTCCATGGGGTGTTAAGACTTTTGCTGCCGTCCATGGCAGCAAAACACTATATAAGAACAGGCAGACTAAGATTTACTAATTTTCTCCCAAAGTCACAAAAGCAGTCCCGGTTTTGTGCAAGTTGCCAGCCACTAAGTTGTGAACCGCTTTTTGACACTCTAATCCTATAAATAAATCTCTATGTAACATGCTCACCCATACAACACAAACCTTTCCATCTCGTAACGTAGTGCCTGCACAAATCGGATATGGAAGGTTTCTTTTTGTGCAATGGAAATGAAACTCAAGAAATCGTGAAGCCCACTGGCGAACACGATTTCTGTTTTAGGAGGTTCATTGGAATGGTCTGCACAAGGAAACCCGGAATATTCGATTTGTGCAGGTGACCGACTACTTACATACAATACGTTCTAAGTGTTAGTACTGTATACAATATCCAGCGTATTTACACAGTTGTACTGTATGATAATTCTTACGTTCTATCATCTATTCATCTAAAAATACATATCAAATATTGTATCAACTCATAATGCTATAATGTTTTTTGAAATCCTCTCTCAAACTTGTCTAACAATTCTTTCTGGTACCCCCTATCAAAAGTTCCATGCAGAAGCTTCGGATATGCCTCCTCCTGTAGCTGCTGCCAGCTTTCTTTTTCATTATTGACTACGATCGGATAGAACCAGACACCGTTTTTCTTCGCGGCTTCATAATCTCCCATGGCATCTCCTACCATCAGGATCTGCTCCGGCGGATAGCCGAGAGCCGAGAGTTTTTGGATACACTCTGCCTTATTGCCCGCTTCCTGACTAAGCAGTGCTTTGCAGTATGGCTTTAACTCATACTTTGACCACTCTTCTTCCACCGCCTGTGCATTTGCCGAAGATACCACTGCTAAATCCGCTTTTGGGCTCATTTTTTCTAATGCTTCTCTGACTCCGTAAAATACTCCCTGTTCCATTCCCGGCTCTTTGACGGCAAGATTGACATGAATACTCCACAAAAGTGCCTGTTCCATACAGGGATTCTTCTTTTTCTGGCATTGAGCCAGAAGGGCAGGATTTGAAAGTTCCGGTGCCTCTTTTGTCCAAGCCACGAACTCCTCCTGTCCCTCTGTCTCATAACCTTTTTCTTTTGCCCATTCTAATCCCATGGCAAGTCCTTTGAAGCGATTGATGCCACGGGTTTTTGAATAGAGATTGATCTGATTCCAGTATTTTAATGCCTCTTCTTGGATGTCTTCTAAGCCGTACTGCTTTACCCATTCCGGTCCGAAGCAATAAAAATGTTTGCTGTTCATGGTGTCCATGGCACAGCCGTCACTGTCAATACAGATTAAATAGTCATGCTCTTTTTTCATATTGTTCTCCCACTATATTCTGGTATCCATCATACCGCAGAAAGAATCTACCGGATCTGTTCCCGCAAATTCCGAACGTCCTAAAAGTTTTTCCACCAGTGCATCTAACGTGTGTTCATTCTTGTCATAGCAGTTGATATACGTTTTTACCTGCGGAACATCTGCTAAGTGGAACGGACTTGCTAACGAAATAAAAATCGTTGGCACTTCATGCACATACCACGGAATATCCGGCGTTCCCTTACTCATTTTCCAGTTGATACGTTGTGTCACTCCAAAGAGGTTGGTGATCTCGGCAAGCTGGATGATCAGATCATAATTATCTGTGATTGAGGAAATCGGAGCTTTTCCGGCATACATATTTAACATCATTTTTCCTGCTTCTTCCTCCGGGGCTTTTAATATCTTATCCATCATGGATTCATAGATCGTGACTTCAAATCCTTCTGCCTCTAACTTCTCTTTTAAATATTCAACCGGTTTTTTCTTATTCTTTCCCCCCATCATAAATGCAAACGGGTTCGGTGTCTCCTGTGGCACGATCAGAATTCTCTTATGCTCTTTTACGGATAATGGCAACGGTGAAGTTCCCGTATTTTTTACCAGTGTAATGGCTTTGTCCGATACTTCTGCCGCAATCTCTTTAAATTCCGGAGTTCCGATGACGTTTAAGCCTTCTTTTGGAGGAACGATCTCTTTTTTATTTTTCTTATGCAGTCCTAAATATGCCTTGATGCCAAGGATTCTGCGAAGGGCATCCTCTAAGCGTTCTTCTGTAATGATCCCACTACGATAACCTTCCATCATATAAGAAAAATCTTCCTCCGGGTCATTGAAGAATAAGAACATATCACAACCCGCTGCGATCGCTGTCGGAAGCATTTTGCTTCGCTTCATGACGGATGTCATACCTACCATATGAGACGCATCGGTCACGACCATTCCGTTAAAGCCTAATTTTTCTTTTAAGAGTCCGTCAATCAGTTCTTTTGACAGTGTTGCCGGAAGTGTGTCTTCTAATTCCATCTGATGATTAAAATATTTTTGATAGGAAGGAAGCATGATATGACCTGCCATAACGGTATGAACCCCGGCATCGATCATTCCACTGTATACTTTTCCAAAGGTTGCATCCCATTCTTCCGTGGAATAAGTGTTGACCGAATTGCTTAAGTGCTGATCCCTTTCGTCGATTCCATCGCCCGGAAAATGTTTCATGGCACAGACCATGTTACTTTCCATAAAACCTTTCATATAGGCTTTGGACATTTCTAACACCATATCCGGGTCGGAACCAAAACTTCTCGAGGAAATGATCGGATTTCTCCAATTGCGGTTGATATCGGTGATCGGTGCAAAAGACCAGTTGCATCCAAGTGCCACCGCTTCGATCCCGGACACTCTTCCCATCTCATAGGCATATTTCGGGTCATTGGTGGCTCCGATCTTAACCTCTACGCCAATCTCTGTTCCATCGGTGCAGGCTCCGTTTCCACCCGCTTCGGTATTGGCTGCGATCAAAAGCGGGATCTTGGCATTTTCCTGCAAAATACGGTTCTGCTCATGCACTTCTTTAGATGTTCCCGGATTGTAACGCACCGCACCGATGTGATATTTTTCTAAAACATCTTTCAGGTACCCCTCGCTTCGCTCGGAACCCATATTTACAAAAAGCTGTCCGATCTTTTCTTCCGTTGTCATTTCTGCAATGGTATCTTCTACCCACTGTATATCTTCTTTTTCTAAAAAATAAGGTTTTTTTGTTAAATCTACTTTTACCATATGCCCTCCATTTATACTCCTGAATATGCTTGAAATCCTCCGTCTACCGGGATCACGACACCGGTAATAAAGCCGGAGGCTTCGTTATTCAGTAAAAACAGCAGTGTTCCGATCAATTCTTCGGATTCTCCAAAACGTCCTAACGGTGTCGCTGCTAAGATTTTTCCTGTTCGTGGTGTCGGTGTGCCATCTTTTTCAAATAAAAGCTCTCGATTCTGTTTTGTTGCAAAAAATCCCGGTGCTATTCCATTGACACGGATGCGGCTTTTTGAAAAATGCACTGCTAACCACTCCGTAAAATTCGATACAGCCGCTTTTGCCCCACTGTATGCAGGAATCTTTGTTAACGGTGTATAAGCGTTCATGGAAGAAATATTGATGATATTACATCCTTCTTTCTCTAACATATCCTGTGCAAATTCCTGCGTTGGCAGCAGTGTTCCGATAAAGTTCAGGTTGAATACAAATTCCACTCCGCTCTGTTCTAGATCAAAGAATGATTTTTCTCCCTCTTTTAATTCTCCCGGCACATAATATTCCTGATCTGTGGTTGCCTTCGGATTATTTCCACCCGCACCATTGATCAGAATATCGCACAAGCCAAAGTCTTTTTTGATCTGTTCATGCGCTGCTGCAAGGCTTTCTTTTTGCAGTACATTTGCCGCATAGCCTTTTGCTATATAACCCTCTTCGCTGATCTCCTTTGCTGCTTTCTCCGCTGCTTCCTGATTCAGGTCTAAAAGTGCAACCTTTCCGCCAGCCTGTGCTAATGCTTTTGCGAACATGCCACCAAGGACTCCTCCTGCTCCTGTGATGACGACCGTTTTTCCGGTCAGGTCTGTATTAAGTGGTAGTTTCATGTGTGTTCTCCTTCCTTATGATTGCTTATGATGATTGTTTTTTTCATGTTGTTTTGATGTTGTTCTAATTTTTTCTGTTTGCTGTCATACATGGGCATCTGTTGATTCCGCTATCCGGGATAAGAAGTTCCATGCACTCCGGATTCGCTATACCGGAATCGTACGAAAGCGGCACAAATCCGCCATCCATGGCGGTTGTGCCTTTTTCGGACATCCCTGTCCGAAAATTTCTGTTATAATCCGGAGTGGCAGGAACTTCTAAATCCCGGACAGAGTCACAACCGCTACCCCATGCGTGACAGCACAACATACCAATTCAGCACAACTAAAAAGTGTTTCGTTTCTCCTTCTCAATTGAGAAGGAGAAACGTGTGGTTGGGGTGTTCGTTGAGGGGACGGTTATGTTGCTGTGTTCTACACACCTCCTCTTTGTGACTATGGCTGGATTTTGGATGTTCTTAATAGCCTGTCAATATCAGAAATTTGCGGGCACGGATGCCCGCAAAAGGAGCAACTGAGCCATGGATGGCGAATTTGCTCCGGTTTCGTCCCCATCCGGCAACGTCCCACAGGGTATTTAGAACATCCAAATCCCAGACATGGAACAAAAGGAGGTGTGTAGAACACCCAGCCAACACCCCCTCACCCGCTCCACACTCTCTCCTACTTCACACTCTCTTTCTCAATTGCCTCCCACAACCCATTCAGATATGCTGCCCCCAGCGCCCTGTCATACAGTCCATATCCTGCTCTTCCGGTCTCGCCCCATATCATTCTTCCATGATCAGGGCGGATATAGCCGTCAAAGCCATTGTCATACAATGCTTTTGCGATCGCATACATATCCAGTGTTCCACAGGAGGACGGATGTGCACTTTCTTCAAATCCATTATCCAATATCTTGACATTTCTCATATGCACAAAGTGGATTCTTCCCATTGCCGCATATTTTGCTGCCATCTTTGCTACATCGTTGTGTCCGGAGCATCCAAGAGAACCCGTACAGAGTGTGATCCCATTGTGTCTGTCATCCACTAATTTTAAGAAGCGGTCAAGATTTTTTTCATCGGTAATAATGCGTGGAAGTCCAAAAATACTCCAGCATGGATCATCCTCATGAATTGCCATGTTGACATCATACTCTGCCGCTACCGGAATGATTTTTTTCAGGAAATATTCCAGATTGTTCCACAGATCCTCTTCACTTAATTTCTGATACTCTGCTACAATCCCTTTTAATTCTTCCCTGCTGTATGAAGCATCCCAGCCCGGCAGGGTCAGATCGCTGTCTGTTTTCAGCGGATCTACTTTATCGACCTGTTCCTGATAATAAACTAAGGTAGTGGAGCCATCCGGCAATCTGTGGTCTAACTGGGTTCTCGTCCAGTCAAATACCGGCATAAAGTTATAGCAGATACATTTCACGCCTGCTTTTGCCACCTTCTTGATATTTTCGCAATAATTCTCAATATAGCGGTCTCTGTCCGGTTTTCCGAGCTTGATCTCCTCATGCACCGGAATACTCTCGATCACTTCAAATTTCAGTCCGTTTTCTTCCACCTGTTTTTTTAAATCTGCAATTGATTTTTCACTCCATACCTCTCCAACCGGTACATCATAGACTGCTGTTACAATGGCTTCCATTTTCGGTATCTGACGGATATTTTCCAATGTTACTTTGTCATCCGCTCCATACCATCTGAATGATAATTTCATGTTTTAAGTCTCCTCTCTGCGACGTTTCAATTCTTCTGTATTCTGGATTACAATTTTTTTCGATAACGGATATAAGAATATCATAACCAGTCCTACGAGGATATAGACAATTCCTGGAAATAACGTTGCGATCCCGTAGATTCCGCCCTGTACCTCCGCGGTTTGCGCCGCTGCAAGGGAATCATATCCGATAGCGGAAAGTGCAAAACCACTGACTCCTCCTGCCAATGCCTGTCCGACTTTTCTTGCAAAAGAATAGAATCCGTATACGGTTCCATCATCGCGGGAATGTGTCCGCACCTCTTTGTCATCGATCACATCTGTGATCAGTGCCCAGATCAGCATATTGAAATAGTTCATTCCTAACATTGCAAAGAAAGAAAGTGTGATGAACACCGCAAGGCTTTTCGTGTGTAAAAAGTAAATGATCAGATAGATGATCCCTGCCAAGAAGCATCCGATCGCGGCAGACTCTTTTTTTCCGTAGCGCGTGGAAATTTTTCCGGAAACAACTGCCACGATGATCCCCGATGGCAGGTTCAAAAGGCTGAACAGTGCCAGTGCCTTGGTATCTTTAAAATAATCGGCAAACAGATAGGTGTTGATCCCCTGACTCATCAGTGTTGCTAATAAGAGCAGAATGGCTGCTAAAATGACAGACATCAATGCCCTGCTTGTAAAAATCCCTTTCACTGCTGCACCAAGACCGGTGTTTTCCCCACGTTCTTTCTTCTCTATCTGTACACGCTCTGTCGTCATTGCATAGCAGAGCAGATAACAGATAATGGCTGCTATGGAAAAAACGCCTGCTAAGATCGTAAAGTTCCTTCCACTGACCACCTGATTTCCATTGACATCGGTATAGTAGATGATCAGCGGTGTTACGACACTGATAAAGGTTGCTGCAAAAATAGCTCCTAATGAACGATAGACAGAAAGTGCCGCACGATCTTTTGGCTCCTCGGAAATCGCCGATGCCATAGAACCGTAGGGAATATTAATTGACGTATAAAATATTGAACCCCATAAAATATAGGTTACAAACATATAGATCAGTTTGACGGTCATAGATGCCCCTGCTAACCCTGACTGATACATCAGAAAACTTGTCAATGCCACCGGACCGCACATCCGGCGCAGCCAGCAGCGGAACCGCCCGTCTTTTGCCGTTTCTATGGAATCCACGATCCTTCCCATTCCAATGTCAGTAAACGCATCCACACAGCGGGATACTAAAAAGAGAATTCCAACGGTCTTTGCAGAAATCCCCCAAACCTTTGTATAGAAAACCATCAGATAAGAGCTTGCAAAGATAAAGGTAAAATCATTTCCAAAATCTCCAAACAAATACCCCCATTTATCCCTCGCACCAAAGGGGCGTGCCTCATTTTTCTCACTCATATATGATTCCTCCAATTCCTTTTGTATATTTTTTGCTTATGAAAGAAATACTTTTATCAGCATGACCAATATTTCTGCGCTTTATGCAAGGAGGAAAAAATGAAATCATTTATGAACGAAAACTTTTTACTTTCAAATCAGACGGCAGAGCTGCTCTATCATAATTATGCAAAAAATATGCCGATCATAGACTATCACTGCCATCTGAATCCGCGTGAAATCGCAAAGAACCGACGGTTTGAAAACATTACCAGAGTCTGGTTAGAAGGCGACCACTATAAATGGCGGCTGATGCGGGCAAATGGGATTGATGAAGAATACATTACCGGAGATGCGGAAGACCGCGAGAAATTCTTTATGTGGGCTAAGACCTTAGAAAAATGTATCGGAAATCCACTCTACCATTGGAGTCATTTAGAACTGCAACGCTATTTTGGATATAATGGGATCTTAAGTGAAAAGACTGCACCGGAGGTCTGGGAATTATGTAACGAACGCTTAGACAATCCTGATATGTGTGCCAGAGAATTGATCAAAAAATCTAATGTACATTTAATATGTACCACAGATGACCCGATTGACAGTCTGAAATGGCATGAGGAAATCTCACAGGATAACAGCTTTGATGTTATGGTACTCCCAACCTGGAGGCCTGACCGTGCTTTTGCCATTGACAGTCCTGCCTTTTGTGACTATCTTCTTTCCTTAGGAGAAGTGACTCATTTAAAGATTTCTTCATTCCAGACACTCTGTTTGGCACTGAAACGCCGTATGGGCTTCTTTCAGGAGCATGGCTGCTGCATTTCTGACCACAGTTTTTCCCATATTCCGTGGAAACCCTGCTCCGAAGAAGATGCAGAGGCTATTTTTTCTAAGGTTCTCGATGAACGTCCGGTTTCTTTCGAAGAACGTATGCAGTTTGAAACTGCCCTGCTTACTTTTTTAGGAAAACAGTACCACAAATTAGGCTGGGCAATGCAACTTCACTATGGTGTCAAACGCAATAATAACCAAAGGCAGTTCAAACGTTTAGGTCCTGACACCGGTTTTGACAGTATCGGCTATTCGGCTCCTTTAAATGAACTGGCTGATTTTTTAAATGAACTCTCACTGACAAATGAGCTTCCAAAGACGATTCTCTATTCCCTGAATCCCAATGACAATGCCATTCTCGATACGATCATTGGCTGTTTTCAGGATGATTCTGCGATTGGAAAGATCCAGCATGGAAGTGCCTGGTGGTTCAATGACCACTACGACGGTATGCGGGATCATCTAAGCTCTTTAGCAGCTAACGGAGTATTGTCGAACTTTATCGGGATGTTGACGGATTCGAGAAGTTTTCTGTCTTATACCAGACACGAATATTTCCGCAGGATCCTCTGTGAACTGATCGGGGAATGGGTCGAGGAGGGCAAATATCCAAATGACCGGGAAATGCTTTCTAAAATAGTGACTGACATCTGTTATAACAATGCCGTGAAATATTTTCGGTTTTCTGTATAGTAAAAAAATGGAACGCTCACTCTTCTTAAAAAGGTGAACGTTCCGCTTTTTTAATAAATCATTATTCTGCTTCGGTTTCTTCCTGCTCGCTTACTTCGATTCCAAGCTCCTCTAACTGCTTTTCATCTACCGGGCTTGGTGCATGTGACATCAGGCAGGATGCATCTTTTACTTTCGGGAATGCGATGACATCACGGATAGAATCACACTGCATCATCAGCATGACCATACGGTCTAAACCATAGGCAAGTCCTGCATGTGGCGGTACTCCATACTTGAATGCATCTAATAAGAATCCAAACTGCTCATGCGCCTGCTCTTTGGTAAATCCGAGTACCTCTAACATTTTTTCCTGGATATCGTCCTGATGGATACGGACGGAACCGCCTCCAAGCTCTGTACCATTTAAGACAATATCATATGCCTTTGCACGGACTGCTCCCGGATCGGAATCAATCTTGTCCCAGTCCTCTTCCATTGGCATGGTAAACGGATGGTGCATTGCCATAAAACGGTTCTCTTCGTCAGACCACTCTAATAATGGGAATTCTGTTACCCATAAGAAGTTGTACCGGTTCTTATCTAATAACTCTAACTGGCGTGCAAGCTCTAAACGAAGTGCTCCTAACACATCCCATACCACTTTATTTTTATCGGCTGCAAAGAGAAGTAAATCTCCCGGCTCTCCGCCCATCTTTTCTACTAATGCCGCTAATTCTTCTTCGGTCATAAATTTTGCAAAAGAGGATTTGTAGGTGCCGTCCTCATTTACTGCTAAATAAGCAAGTCCTTTTGCGCCGTAATCCTTTGCAAAACTTACTAATTTATCGATCTTCTTTCTTGGCATTGCACCCTGACCTTTGGCATTGATACCACGGACAGAGCCGCCATTTTCCAATGCTCCCGTAAATACGCCAAAACCACATCCGGCTACGGTCTCTGATACATCTACTAACTCCATGCCAAAACGGGTATCCGGCTTATCTGAACCGAAACGGTCCATTGCTTCCTGCCAGGTCATTCTCGGAATCGGAAGTGGTACGTCTACTCCGATCGCCTCTTTAAATACATAAGCTAAAAGTCTTTCATTTACATCGATGACATCATCTACATCAACAAAGGACAGCTCCATATCTGCCTGTGTAAACTCCGGCTGTCTGTCTGCTCTTAAGTCCTCGTCACGGAAACATCTTGCGATCTGGAAATAACGGTCATATCCGGAACACATCAAAAGCTGTTTATAAAGCTGCGGTGACTGCGGTAATGCATAAAAAGAACCCGGATGCACACGGCTTGGCACTAAATAATCTCTTGCACCTTCCGGTGTGGATTTCATTAAGATCGGTGTCTCAATCTCTAAAAATCCTTCTTTTTCCATAAAGTTACGAAGCAGCATGGACACCTTGCTCTTCATCATGATATTTCTCTGTAAATCCGGTCTTCTTAAGTCCAGATAACGATATTTCAAACGCAGTTCTTCCTTCGTCTGGCAATTCTCCTCAATTGGGAATGGTGGTGTCTCTGCCTCGGAAAGAATACGGATATCATTTGCAATGACCTCAATATCTCCGGTTTTTAAACTCTCATTGACTGCTGCGGAACGTTTCTGTACCACACCGGTTACGGCTACGACAAACTCGCTTCTTAAATTTCCTGCTTTTTCAAAACCTTCACTTCCTACCTGTGGTTCATCAAAAACCACCTGTAAGAGTCCGCTACGGTCTCTTAAGTCAATAAAGATCAGACTTCCTAAATTTCTTCTTTTCTGTACCCAGCCCATCACAGTGACAGTTTCGCCGATGTTCTGATTAGAAACCTCGGTACATCTGTGTGTCCTGTGCAGACCTTTCATTGATTCTGCCATTTTCTATCTTCCTCCATTTTTTATCTGTTAAAAAATTCCACAATTTCTTCATAGCCTTCTTTTGCAAGCTGCTCTTTCTGGAACTTCTTATTTTTATTCATACGGCTGACTAATACCTGCTGTCCGGCTTTTCGCTCTTCCTGTGCCTGCTTCATGACTTCACAGAGTTTTTCAGCAGTGTAGCCTTTTTCGATTAAGTATGCTTTTTTCTTTGGCTGTGTCGGAATCTCAAAGCCGTTCTCTAACAGTAACAGTACGATTCTTTCAAATCCAATGGAAAATCCACATGCCGGAACATCTTTTCCGGTAAATCTTCCAACCATCTTGTCATAACGTCCGCCGCCACCGCAGCTTCCGCCGAATTCCGGGATGGCTATTTCAAAAATGGTACCTGTATAGTAGGACATTCCGCGTACCAGCGTCGGGTCGAATACCATTTCAAAATCTGCTTCTTTGGTAGCTTCTACACTGGTGATGATCTCATTCAGGCTCTTAGAAACTTCCTCGTCTAAGACCTCTTTTAAGGTATCTGCTAAATAGGCAATTCCGTTTTCGGCACTTTCAATGCCTTTGAACAAGTCTAAGTATTTTTCAATAGAATCTTTGGCATAGCCTTCTTTTTCTAATTCCTCTGCTACACCGTCTAAGCCAATCTTGTCCATCTTATCTAATATGATAAATACCGTATCATAATCTTCTTCGGCAAATCCGCTGTATGCTGCCATTGCCTTTAAGATTCTTCTCTCATTGATACGGATCTGGAAATTCTTAAATCCTAATTTTCCAAGTGTTGTCGTCGTTGCTAAGATCAATTCAATCTCCGCTAAGTTGCTCGGTTCTCCTAAGATATCTATATCACACTGCATAAACTGGCGATAGCGTCCACGCTGTGGACGGTCTGCTCTCCATACATTTCCCATCTGCAATGCTTTAAATGGAGCCGGAAGATCGTTGGCATTGTTCGAATAATAACGTACCAGCGGAACCGTCAGATCGTAGCGCAGTCCCATGTCTACCACATCCATATCGGTTTTTGCCGTCTCTAAATTCAGCTTTTCTCCACGTTTTAATACCTTAAAGATGAGCTTTTCATTCTCACCGCCCTGCTTGCTGCTCAGATTTCCAATATCTTCTAAACAAGGAGTCTCTATCGAAGTAAAACCAAATCTTCCATAAGTCTCTTTGATCACACTGATGACATAATCCCGAATCTGCATCTCCTGTGGCAATATATCTTTCATTCCTGTAACCGGTTTCTTCTTTAATGCCATGATCTTTCATTCCTCCATCTTCTTTTTCCGGACGTTCATTTGCCCATAGGCATTTTTTACATCTACGCCTTATTATACTTTTCGCGGTACGATGCGTCAAGATACAACAAAAACGTCCGGGAAGATTCTCGAAATCTCCATCACTGCAACTTTTAAGAACACCCCCCTGACATGACATAGAACCAGATCTCACGCATATGCTGTGATCTTGCGATCGGTGTTGCTATGGCTGCAAGAATGATAATGGCTGCTGCAAAGCAGCATACGACCAGTCCATACACCAGTACAAACAGGCTTCTGCGTCCCCAACTGTCAATAATCGTCCGGTTCCATATGGAGTATCCGATAAATCCTATTAATGCCACGATCATTATGGTCGTTACGGTAACTGTTGTATTGCCAAAATAAAGTTTCAATTTAATTTTCTCCTTCTTACCGCTCGTTATGGTACCATTCGATGATTGCTTTTAAATTTTCTAAACAAACCCGTCCTTTACCGTTTGTCATCATTTCTAACAGATCATCTTCTTCCGGTGTGCGATCCGTTTTCTCTGCTAAGGATTTTCCGGCTGTTTTTACCATCATGTTCATCGTCATCTTGTATACACCATGCAATTTTTCCAGATCAAAGTTTCCCTGTAATGTAAACAATGGGATGTTCTTTGGTATGGAATTCTTTGTACGGACTTCTTCTGTCTGTGTCCCTGTCCGGCTCATACCGACTGCACAGACTGCACGGACATTATATTTTTTTACCATATCTTTATAGCCTTTGATCCCGCCTGCCATGATCCAGCCAAGATAAATGATCTCTGAATGAGCAGGTACTTTTTTCTTTGCTTCTTTTGCACTATATACCGGGAGATGGAGTTCGTTTGCCAATAATTGTGCATATTGTGCCGTGCTTCCTGCATTTGATGTATAAATAATTGCTTTCATTTTTATTTTCTCCTCTGTTTATCAATCTTTTTTACTGCTTTCTTCTGTATCCTCTAATCTTTTAGAAAACCGCTCTACATGCTGCTCTACCATTTTTGTTACATCCTGTTTTTCGTCCGTTCCATCATAAAGACTGTAGAGCAGGAATATCGGTCCATAGAATTCTAATGCTAACTGTCTTGCATCTTTATCATTTTTGGTAAGTCCCGCAAATATTTTTTCGATGTAAGCCACCGGACCTTTTGCAAGATAGTTCTGGTAAAGTTCTGCCATGTCCGGATCGCGGTACTGCTCTAAGGTCAGCATTTTCCGGAAACGACATGGAAATTCTTCCTCTGTCCAATGTAAAAGCTGTACTTTTGTATACTGCTTGATCTTATCCAGTGCAGTGTCCTTATATCCTGCTATCACTTCTGCCATATTTCCTTCCGGCATCTCATATTTTTTTGCTCTTTCTGCATCCATCTGATTCATTCGTTCTACAATACTTTCTAATATCTCCTGCTTGCTTTTGTAATGCTTATACAACGCGGCTTTTGTAACGCCTAATTCGGCTGCGATATCGTTCATGGAAGTTCCCATATAGCCGCTTTGCGAGAAAAGTTTTAATGCTTCTTCTAAAATTCTTTCTTTGGTGTTTTTTTCTCTTGTTTCCATTTGCATTCTCCTTGAAATAAATAGTAACCGATTGGTTACTATTATTATAGTTACCATTCGGTCACTCGTCAAGAGGGATTTTTCATAGATAGGAAAAACGTCACCAGCGGGGGTGACGTTTTTGGGGTTATAATTATTCTATTGTTATTGAATGAGCCAATTGTAATCCTGTCTGCAATCTACCACACAGTCGGCATAAACGATGTCATCTACTATCTGGAAAATTATCATATAACGTTTTTCGAACAATATAAAACGGTAAGCCTTTCTGGGAATATATTCCCCTGTAAGCCACGGACATTTCTGGGGCATCACTTCTAACGAATGAGCTGTCTTTTCAAATTCTACCGTCAGACGTTCGGCTGCTTCCGGGCTGGTCTGTGCTAAAAATGCAACATGTGAAACGAGCATCTGCGTTGCCCGTTCGGATACGATCACACGATACTTACTCTGCTGTTCCATGTCCTTCTGCCTCCCTGATCGCATTTCGCATCATTGCAGTAACTTCTTCAACCGAGTATCCCTTACTTCCACGCATTCTATCTTCCTCAACGGCAAGCAGTTCCTCACGAAGTTTTAGCATTTTTTCTCTACGATTATATGTTCCAATATCCATAACAACCAAATCTCCCTCACCATTTTTAGTAAGGAACACTGGCTCTCCGGTCTTTCTGCACATATCAGCAATTTCATTATAATTCTGACGAATTGCTGCGGATGGACGAATATTCATAGCTATACCTCCCTGCTTTTATAGTGATAGTAATATTCTAATCATATTATACCCATCCCATACAACAGAGTCAATGACATCGGCAAATAACCTCCCCAATATCCCCATTCACACAAATAGCCCTCTCCCTGATTTCTTCCGGTGCATAGGCTTCCCCGGCATTGATACTCACATAATCAGCATTTGGGTTCTGAGCCGCCATCTGCCAAAACGGATATTTGATGATACCGGGTGTGTTCATTCCAACGCCAAGCTCTAATAACAACATTTTTATCTCTTTATGCCTGCGAAGAAAATCAGCATATCTTTCGGCTGCACGATACCAGCCATCATCCTGAACAAACGTATCATCCGCCCTTAAATTCATGGTCATTGGCTTTCCACAGACAGGGCAGTGAGGTATTAACCCGGTTGGTATCTTCATATCTTTCTGCCGTTTGACCATCTCACGCACGACCTCTTCATTATCATAAGTGGCACGGTGACAAGGTTTGCTGCACTGAAACAGTCCGTAATCTCCCTGTGTATAAAATAGTCTTTGTTTGTCAAACCCGGCCTTCTGGAACTGGTGATCCACATTTGTCGTCAGCACAAAATAATCTTTATCTTTTATAAGTTCAAACAGTTTTTGATAGGTTCCATTGTCACAGTCCATATAGCGGTTGATTAAAATATATCTCGACCAGTAAGCCCAGTGTTCTTCAAGACTCTCAAAGGGATAAAATCCACCGGAATACATATCTTCAAAACCATACTTTTCTATAAAATCAGAAAAATATTTCTGACTATGTAACAAAAAAAGAACACACAACTGTGAAAGGACGCAACTCCCCCTCACTCCATCACCGGCAGGACAAATCTTGAGCAATACCGCCGGCTTTCGATTTCACGACCTGTATATGGAGCAACGATACCAAGGACACGCGGATTACCTGCAAGTGTCAGGCCGCGCGCCTTCACCTCCCGCCCCAGTGTCAGCCACGCCTCATCCACACCGGAATAATCACCGCAGTACAGCACCGATAACACACGACATTCCGGTAATACCAGCGCATCCGCAGGTGCTTTTTCCGGTTGCACGGGAACACAGACAGTATAAGGATATGGCTCACTGCTGATATAACCCTCTAAATAGTCCTGTCGATCCGAAATCGTAAACAATGGCTCTTCGGAGAGAACACAGCCCTGTCGGACACATTCGCTGTAAAAATCGTACATATCCGCGTACTTATCTGCAACCGTACGCCCCATACACTCCCGCATCCGGCAAGTCACAGCAGGCTGCCGCATGATCTGCACGGAGATACCCGGCGCCTCCATCGTCCGCAGTCGCAACTCTTCTACGCTGCGTTGGATCTCCTGCAGACGGCTCTCTAACGTCGCTAGCAGCGTCGATATTTCACCACCCTGAGCAAAGTAGTCTGCGATCTGCTCTGTAGTCAGCCCCATACTCTTGAATTTTTCAATCTGCAAAATGCGTGCCACATCATGGTTGTCGTAGTACCTTCGCCCACTCTCCGCTGCAATATAGGCAGGCGTAAGCAACCCTTTTTTCTCCATGCGCATCAATGTACTACGGGAAAGACCGCAGGCATGGGCTGCTTCCGTGATCTGAAATAACTTTTTTGTATCCTTTTCCATATTTTTCGTTCCAACCCCTTGCTTCGTTCATAGATGAACAATGTATAATACCATTATTAAGAAAGTCTGCCTTGATGTCAAGTCCATAGGTGAACAAAGAATATTGAGGAACATATGAAAAGGAGGGAATGAACCATGAAAGTTCGGAAAGGAGTATTCGGAGCAGTACTGCTCCTATGTGCCACGCTGTGCATGACAAATGTAACTGCATTGGCAGATGACGGCACACATACACACCCGATCTGTGGTACAACGCACACAGACATCGGTGACCATACGGGAGAATGTGCAGATGTCGTATGGACGGCGTGGGACGGAACATCGGATATTGACTATGGTGACGACAACACCGCCTACGTCTATCTGAGCGGCAATGCGGAACGAAGCGAACAATTCGCTGTCAAAGATGGAAAAACGCTCTATCTCTGTCTGAACGGATACAGCATCACGAGAACCACTGATTCGACAGATGCTTTTGATGCGGTCATCCGCGTTTATGGTAACGCACAACTCGTATTGTGTGACTGTAAAGGCAGCGGCACAATCACTCACTCGGCCGACGTGTACGGAAGGGGTGTGAGACTCGGGGACAGCAGTTCAACGGGCGATTTTATTATGTACGGCGGTGAGATTAGCGGGAACCGTATAGACATTTCTGCTCATAGTGCTGCCGCCGGCGACGGTGCCGGCGTGGAAGCGCAACAAAGCGACTTCACGATGTACGGCGGTAAGATCACCAATAACCACGTCATTAAAGGGTCAAACAATGAGGGCGGCGGTGTAAATATGCATACCGGCGGCACTTTCACGATGTACGGCGGTGAGATCAGTGGCAATGCATGTTCCGACACCGGTGGCGGCGTGATATCGGCGGGCACTTATCTAAAGCTATACGGCGGCACGATCAGCAACAACACAGCAGATAAGCGTGGCGGTGGTGTATTCACGAATATGACCCTTACCATATCCGACGGTATTACCATTACAGGCAATAAATCTGAGCAAGGTGGCGGTATTTACACATACGACGAAGATATCACTATCAACGGCGGCAATATCACAGGCAACACCGCAACCTACGGTGGCGGTGTATATCACATAGGCGATTATCGGACCTGTGATACTTTAACAATCTCCGGCTCAGCAACCATTACCGGGAACACTGCAACAGATGGTGGCGGCGTTTATGTGGAAAGCGGCAAAAACACCTCAAATTGGAACAAAGGCCAAGGTGCACTCCAAATCAATGGCGGCAGCATCACAAACAATACCGCAACCGGCAATGGCGGTGGTGTTTACATCAATAAACGCGGACTACTCACCATTACGGGCGGCAACGTCACAGACAACACCGCGACAGTTAACGGCGGCGGTTTATATTTTAACGGTGAAAGCAAAAAATTCAATATTTCCGGTAATATCAACGTCACCGGGAACAAAAAGAGTGGCAAAGCAAACAATATCTATTTGCCTAACGGACAGATCATTAAAATTATGGGTGAACTGACAAACACTGCCCCGATCGGTGTCACAACGGAAGTGGAGCCAAATAGTTCTAATTACGTTCAAATTGCTTCCGGTCGTGCGGCATATGCCACCCCGGACAAATTTCAGTATGAAAACAACGACACCTCGATCAGTGCCGTTCTTAGTGGAAGCAACAACCTTCTCGTTGCATGCGAACACAACTGGGGAACAACCTGGCAGACGGACTCTACCAGCCATTGGCATTCATGTTCTATCTGTAATGGAAAGGACAATATAGTCAATCACTCCGGTGGCACTGCCACCTGTACAGAAAAAGCCATATGCGAAGGCTGCAGTCTGCCGTATGGCAATACCCTTGGTCACGATTTTACCGGCGATACATGGCAAACTGATGCTGACCATCATTGGAAAAAATGCTCCCGCTGTGATGTCACCGACACGGAATCCCCTCATGAGTGGAATAGCGGCAAAGTGACTACACAGCCTACCTGCACAACAGCAGGGCAGAAAACCTATACCTGTACCGTATGCTCTGCAACAAAAGTAGAAACATTAGATGCACTTGGTCATAATTTTGCCAAATACGATGCAAAGGCTGCGACCTGCACGGAAATCGGTTGGAACACTTATTTTACTTGCACCAACTGCAATTATACGACCTACAAAGAGATCGCTGCACTCGGTCATGACAAGGTTTCTCATAAAGCCAAGGCTGCGACCTGTACAGAAAAGGGCTGGAATGCTTACGATACCTGTTCTCGTTGCGATTACACCAGCTACAAAGAAATCGCTGCCCTCGGTCATGATTTCACCAGTAACACATGGCAGAGTGATGCCCACAGGCATTGGAAGAAGTGCTCCCGCTGCAAAGCTGCCGGAAAAAAGACTCAACATACCGGTGGCACGGCAACCTGTAAGGACAGAGCCGTTTGTACCACCTGTTCTAAGGCCTATGGTACACTGGATGCCAAACATCATGTAGGCGGAATGGAAATCCGGGACATGGTAGAACCTACCACCAAAAAAGCAGGTCATACCGGCAACAGCTACTGCAAGGGCTGTAATACCAAATTGTCCGATGGCACGGTCATTCCTGTTATTTCTAACCTGTCTACCGGTAAGAAGAGCGATTTGGCAACGGCACTCAAAGCCATGGAAAAGTTTTTAAACTCTCATGGCAGTAATTACACAGCTAATCAGAAAAAACAGCTTATTGCCAACATAAATGCAATAAAATCCGCTCTCAAAAGCATCGAAAACACAGAAAAAGCCGTGAAAAAAGCGGAGGCCATGCCTGCCGCTGACAAGATTCAGCCTGATAACAAGGCTGCCATCGATGCCTACGAATCTGCAAAGAAAGCTTACGATGCTCTGTCTGCTGGCGAAAAGAACATGGCAGGTGAACACACCAAGGCTATCCTGGATACTATGTTGAAGGCCTTAACCGCCTATGATATCACTTCAGGCGACGGCAGCACCTGGAAGGAAAACAACAAGGATAACGGCTTGACCTTCAAGGTCAATGGCTACCATAAGAAATTTGCCGGCATCGTCATCAACGGTACGGTCGTGGATAAAAAATACTACGAAATTGAGGCTGGTAGTACCATCATCACCTTAAAAGCTGAATATTTGCAGACACTGCCTGCAGGAAATTACACACTCCTTGTTCAGTACACGGATGGCAGCACGGATGGAGAGGACACATTCACCATCACGAAAAATGAATCTACTACTCCGTCAGATCCTACAAATCCTACTGACCCATCCTCTCCGAAAACCGGGGACAATAGCCATCCTGTCGTATGGATTGGTATTCTGATCGTCTGTGCAGGCATATGGATGTTACTGTTCTTTAAAAAACAGAAGCAAGAAACAAAATAATAAATATTTAACGTAAAAAGCGGGAGTGCATCGTTCAAATGCACTCCCGCTGAAATTTTATTCTCATATTCTCTTCCGAATCACAATATATTTAATCCTGATTTAATTTCTTTTGTGTTCCTGATCCAGTCGTCTAAAAACTCCATCTGCTCTTCTGTATGAAACCAATGCTCTCCATCTTTCATGACCGTAAGCGATGCACCGATACGCTCTGCAAATTCGGATATTGTTTCTATGGATGTCAGATTATCTTTTTCTCCATATAAAATACAGGTTGGCACATTCCAGACAATCGGATGCTCGCGTACATAACATAGGTATTCCCAGGAAAGTGTTTCTCCAAATTCCGTAGGAATTTCCTTTTTGATGCGCAGTTCTTCTTCTGTTACGTTTGCCCACATCATCATATCCACAATTAATTTTTCCATGTTTACGACCGGGGAAATGAGGATTGCCTGAGCAACCTGTTTTTTAGTGAGAGCACTCATTGAAAAAAATGCTCCTATACTGTTTGCGATCAGAGTAACCGAATCATACACCTGACTATGCACTTCAAAAAAAGAGGAAAATTCCTTTTGTGCCTCCCACGGATTTTGCGCCTGATAGTCAAAACCGATCACATCACTTTCTGCAAAAAAGGGCTTGTAGTGTTCTGCCTCGTTGGCGTTACCGCCTTTTCCATGTACATATATTACTAAATGTTTCACCATTCTGCCCCCTTTACTTTTTACAGACTAATATTCAAATGCAACCATTCTGCATTCGTCACAGCAATTTGCTGCTATATTAGTTCTGTGACTCGCCTTTAAAGGTGTGATCTCTACGAATCCCTCTGATTTTTTCGCGTTTTCAAATACTCCCGGCACTTCATTCGCAAAACTGAATGCTCCGTCTTTGCTTGTAAATAAATAACCTGTTCTCATTTCTTTTCCACATTTTGGACACTTCATACCCTATTCCTCCATTTCTCTTCTGCTAAGTTCTATACTTGTTCTCAACTGCTCTTCAAATTTTTCTGCCTTGATCAATGCAATTCCCTGTTTCTCATCCCCGAGGACTACCAGCCGGTCTCCTTCTTTTAATGCAAACGTATCTCTTGCCTCTTTCGGGATCACGATCTGCCCACGGTTTCCGACCTTGACCGTTCCCCATAGGAATTTTCCTTCCGGCGGCGGTGCAACCTTCGTCTTTCCGACTTTCTCCTCATAATGGAGCAGTGCATCTATCTTAATTCCATAAAAAGCGGCAAGCCTGTCGCATTTTTCAATATCAGGCATTGTCTCTCCTGCTCGTGTCAACCCCAGACCAAAAAAAAATTGATTTTTTGTACCCTCAAATATCACTTCCCATTATACCTGCTATTGCAGTATATTGAAAGCAATATTTATACTTGCAGAAGAAAGGAGTGCCACATTTTCTCGGCACTCCAAACTCTGTAACCATCCATCTTACTTGAAAAATGGATCATCTGTATTCCATACAATCTCTATATTGTCCTCTCCATTGATAATCACTTTTTTGATTACCTTCTGGATTTTCTCTCTGTCAAAAGATTCCATATTGATGATACTTTCTAACTGTGTCTCAAACTTACTAGAAGAATTATCTTCTGGCGGTATTTCTGTTTTAAGCTGTTCGATTTCCTGATGCAATTCATCAATCTGCTCCACCATCGCCTTTGAACGCTTGACATACTCTTCTCTTGTGAGCTTGTCATCCTTATAATCAGAATACAACATCATCTTTTTACTGCTGAGGCTCTTCACCTTCTTTTCAAGTGTTGCAATCTTTTCTTCCGGAGATACTTCTTTCGATTTACCGGCTCTCTTTATTCCTTTCTCATCCAGATAAACTGTTGCATACATATTTACAGTTTTCATGATTGCATCTTCAACCTTGGCAATTTCCACCCTGTTGCTTTTGCATGGAGAATTTTCCTCAATTCTGGACGAGTAACAAAGAAGAATGTCACCTTTTACCCTTTTGCTGGGTGCTAAAGCTCTGCCACACACACCACAATAATAAAATGGATTATAGTTTCTCTTACCACGCTTTGAACGAACACATTTTTTTGAATTAGCGTGTGCCATATCAAATAATTCCTGAGTAATAATGGGTTCATGGCAATTTTCTATCACCATCCATTCGTCTTTAGGAACATAGCTTGAAGTGTTATTGCTGCCTACCCTCTTCTTTGTTTTATTCCATATCAGTTTTCCAAGATAAACTTCATCGTTTAATATATCCCGGATAGAAGAAGTACTCCACAGACTTTTTACTTCAACTGCATGGAAAAAGTTTCTGCTTCCTTTTCTCTTTTTGTATGCGGATGGTGTATCAATACCCTGAGCATTCAGATAATTTGCCACTTCCGTTTTACTTTTGCCCTGTGCGGTCAGTTCAAATATCAGCTTAACCACTTCTGCTGCTTCCGGATCTACAATAATCTTATGCTTATCATTTGGGTCTTTGACATATCCATACCTTAACTGACCACTGATGTTCTCACCTTTCAGTATCCTTGTGTGCATTGCAGAACTGACTTTATTAGACAAGTCCCTGCTATAAAGCATATAGATTAAGTTCTTAAACGCAACATTCATACCGCCCGTCGAACCATCATAGTTATCGCTGTCATAATTGTCATTAACTGCAATAACTCGTACCTGATAAAGTGGAAGTATCTGCTCCAGAAGACTACCGACTTCAATATAATCCCTTCCGAGTCTGGATAAATCCTTTACAACAATGCAGGATATTTTATCAGCTCGGACATCCTCCATAAGCTTCATATAGCCTGGTCTTTCAAATTTTGTTCCGGTAAATCCATCATCACAGTATTCCTGTACCTTCGTATCCTTAAGCTCCGAATGATTGCCAATAAATGATTCTAACAATTCTCTCTGACTGGATACACTGTTACTCTCTTCCTTCTGATTTAATGATACATCCTCATCTTCCATAGAAAGGCGAATATACATAGCAGTTATCTTACTCATACAAATCACCTTCTCTCTTATTCTTTACCTGTAACAGTTCTTCCAGGCAATCATCATACACCAGATTTACGGAAATTCTTCCATCTTCAAACACCTGTACCTTGTCAACAAATGCATCTGCCAGCTCTTTGTTAAGCTTTCTGCATTTCAGATATTTATTGATAAGGTTTTCCCAGTCTTCATCAATCTTATAATTCTTTGAATACAGGTTCTGAGATACTAAAAGATTATCAATCTCCTTCTTCAAAGCTTCGCTTTTTAGAAGATACTGCTGTTTTAATGTCAAATATTCGCTCTCATTAATCAAATGTTCTGAGTAATCTCCATATAACTCAGAGAACTTGCGGTTTACTTTCTCCAGTTCCCTGCGCTGTCTGGTAATGGCTTTTTCATACACATCGTATTTTTTCAGTCCGCTGCTTCTTGCATTTAATTCCCGTATCACTTTTAATGCGTCAATACAGCAACGCATATGATTTGAAATCTGAGCAAAGACAGCTTTGTTGACTTCCTCCTGATCAATTTTGTGTCTTGAACATGCCGGATTAATACCATCTGAAAAAGTTCCACAAAAATATACATACGATTTTGTTGTTCTTGGAGAAAGTCTCATTCCCTTGCCACAGTCTCCGCATACGATTTTTCCCTTTAGCAGATTCATTTCATTAGGTGGGTGTTTTGTAAACTCTTTTGCAAAATAAGCATCCGAGATTTCCTTTACTCTTTCCTGTGCCTTTTCAAATGTCTTTTTGTCGATAAGCGGCTCATGCGTATTTTCAACAACGACCCATTCACTTGGATCTGTTGCATGGAGTGGAATATTATTGTATTTCTCAATTACTACTTTCCCATGCACCGCCGAACCAATATAAGCCTGATTTGTCAGTATTGACTTGACTGTTGTTTTGGTCCATACACCATTGGTTCTTACATTCTGCTGATAACCAAGAGATTTTAAATACATCAATGGTGACATTATTCCCTGCTCATTCAGATATTTTGCAATTGGTGTGTAACCTTTGCCATCTAAAAACAATTTATAAATAAGCCTGACATTTCCAGCAGTTGCTTCATCCACAACAATTCTGTTCTTCTCCGTCTTGGATTTCAGATATCCATATGGAGCAAAACCGCACATATATTCATCAGTAGTCCATTTTCTACGATGTGCAGTTGAAACTTTCTTTGAAATATCCTTAGCATAAAACTCATTTACGATGTTTTTCAAAGGCATCATAAGGTCTGTGCCCGGTCTGAACGAGTCAAAATCATCCGTAACAGCAATGAATCTTACATTGAGAAAAGGAAACACTCTTTCAATGTAGTTCCCCATCTCCACATAATTTCTGCCAAGTCTCGATAAATCCTTAACTATAATACAGTTAATTCTTCCTGTTTTTGCATCCTCAAGCATTCGCTTAAAATCCGGTCTTTCAAAATTAGTACCGGTAAAGGAAGCATCATAATATTCCTCTTCAATTACAATATCTTCGTGATCTTTGACATAATTCTTCATAAGTTCCATCTGTGTTTCGATTGTCCCTCTCTCAATGTTCTCTTCCTTTTCATGGGACAGTCTTGCATATAATCCAGCCTTAAAAAGTACCTTCTTCTCTTTATCCGGTAAGGCTGTGTTTTCCTGTAGCATCATATTTTTTCTGCTTTTTCTTGCCATATTACACAGCCTCCCTTCTGCTGATATTTAATTGTCCACCCGGTTCTTTATCTACTTGATAACCAAGTTTTTCGACTGATTCTAATAACTTCTTATAACAATCATCAAAGTCAAATACGATTTCAATCTCTTTATTCTCTGAAACCCTTACCTCAGAAATCAGTTTTACAACCACGTCCCTGGTCAGTTCCTTAATATCCTTGTATTCGGTAAAATAATTCATCCAGAGATGCTTATCATCCTTCTCCTCAAAAATTAAAGCAATGTCTCTCTCAATCTGGCGAATTATTTCTTCTCCCTCTTTTGCTTTTTTCAGATATGCCTCATGAAGTTCAAGATATTCTTCTTTAGTAAGAATTCCGTCCTTCATATCTTCATACAGTGAAGTTTTCAGTCTTTTACACTTCTCAACTTCCTCAAGTTTTTTCTGTTTTCTTGCTTCAAGACTTTTTACATCAAGCTGCTGGAAAGGAATTGTTCCAATATAATCAAGTATTTCTTCCAGATTCATTACGTTTTTGATATGAAGCTTTAACATTTCAAGCACCGTATCCTCTAATAACGATACTGATATTGAGTGCTGTGAACACTGCTTTGTCAATTTATGATTAGAGCAGATATAGTAAGCGTATTTCTTATCACCTGCTGTTGTAATTTTTCTTGTCATTGGTGAACCACAGTCTGCACATACTGCAATACCTGAAAGATTATAGACCATATCTGAATCCGGAGATATTCTCGTATCCATTCCCAACAACCTTTGAACAATCTCAAAATCCCTGTCACTAATAATCGGCTCATGATTTTTTTCGATTCTTATCCAGTCAGATTCCGGCTTAACAACCTCCTGCTTCACTTTATGATTTGGTGTCGTTCTTTTGCCTTGAACAAGATTTCCAATGTAAATCTCATTTTCAAGAATCCTGCGGACCGTGACTGAACTCCATACCGATTTTTCATTCTGTAAAAATCCGGTCTGATAACCGCTCCCTGTGCTCTGCTTATATTCCATAGGTGCAAGCACACCCTCATTATTCAACTGTGTTGCTATTGCATCCTGACTCATTCCGTGAAGCTTTAGCCGAAAAATTTCCTTCACAATACCGGCTGCATAAATATCAATAACCAGCTTATGTTTATCATCATCCGATTTTTCATACCCATAGGGAACAAATGCACCGATATACTCACCATTTTTTCTCTTTACATCCAAATGGCTTCGTATCTTTATACTGATATCCCTGCAATATGCATCATTGATCAGGTTTTTAAACGGAATAATAATCTCATCACCCTGTGACTTTCCAGTCACACTGTCATAGTTATCATTGATTGCAATAAACCTTACACCAAGAGCCGGAAATAATCTTTCGATGTATCGACCTGAATCAATATACTCACGTCCAAAACGTGAAAGATCCTTTACCACCACACAATCAATTACTCCTCGCTTAATATCTTCCATCATCGTCTGAAAAGACGGACGGTCAAAATTAGAGCCGGAATAACCATCATCCACATATTCTTTAACTATTCTAATGTCTTTTTTGTCTGCAAGGAAATTTCGGATGAAATCCTTTTGATTTGAAATACTATTACTCTCAGCTTTTGCGCTGGTAGAAACATCGCCATCCTCCTTAGATAATCTAACGTAGATGGCTGCATGATAGATTTTTGAGATTTGTTTACTCATATCGCAACACTCCTTTAAATATTCTACGTCAGATGTACCCAACTAAAATATCAAAGGAAGTTATGCCATATTCATTTAGTCCTTGAACATATCATAGCACAACTCCCTTTCATTTTCCATATGATTCTGAAAAAAGATTCTAAACTGTAAGCAGCATATTCTTGAAAGCTTCTTCTATGGAAACTCCATTATTGGCAAAGCTTACTTTAACTTTCATCTTCCCCACTCTCATCATATAGGGATTTCCAACTTTTCTTATAAACTTCTGCTGTCTCTTTTCAATCGTATCATTCAGATCAGCATGATAAGATGCCATATCGGGCATTTCATTAATCTTGACATCACTAAAATCAGTATCAAGCAATGCTCTGTATTCTTCTGCTGTCATAAAATCTATCCCCCTTTCAGTAAAAATACCACCCATAAAATACAGGTGGCTATGTAACCCGGAGCAAATGCCCCGGTAATATTTAATTGTACTTTTCATATGCCCCAATCTGGATTTTTACACATTCAGTAATCTTATCAAGTAGTTCCGTATCTGAAATTGAAGCAACTACCCTCTCAATCTGGACATTTACATCAATGGATACAATCTGCTCACATAATGCCATACTGTCAAATACCTCAAAATCTGTGTCAGTAACCTTTACCTTTACAGCCGGTATTAGACAGTGGGTTGGCAGATATTTCTTTTTCCATGTTTTTGTGGACATGGCTACTGCTGTGACAACCGGTGAATACTGATTTGCCTTGTTATTTGAGATAATAATATAAGGTCTTGTATACTTCTGAATGCTCCCTTTACTTACTGACTCCAGATTTGCAATAACAATATCGCCCCTGTTCAGTTTCATCTATGTCATTCCTCCTGTTCCCTGATATATTCTTCTGCCTCATCCTCTGTCGGACAGGCAACAATCCGTTTCCCATATTCATCAATCACTACTGTTTCGCCCGGAAATATAATCAGTTTTAATTTTCTATTTTCTTCTGTCATATCATTCAAAAGAAATGAGAGCAGGTTCATAGCCCCTGCTCTCTGCATTAATACTGATTCCATGTTCCGCTGCAAGTGTCATTACAGCTTTAATCTCATTAAGTTCCATTGAAATGTCTACCACATCTCTTACTAGCACACAGATAATGGCATCTCTTTCAATATAATATCTTAATCGTTCAACCGCTTTTTTATCTGTATTGAAAACTGTCTCAACAACTTCCATGCCGGACTTTTTTGCATATGCCTCGATACGGTCAGCTGTATCATTTGCATTATTCCTTACAAATATCAGACACTGCTTTTCTTTGGAATCCTGCATATTGCCTCCTATCTGCCGTCCCTGATGTTATGATAGAACTTTGATACCGTATCAAGCACCAGCCCTCTTATATCACTTTCCTGAACGGGCTCTTTGTACATCATCTCATAACACTCTTCAAGTTCTCCATTAATATCCTCCACATAGATATCATATTCGCTGAGTTTTCCAAGTGTATCAATAACGGTCTCATCTGTTGCACCAATCATATCCTTTGAAAGTGTTATGATTGTATTAACATCTTCTTCCATATTTAAACCGATAATGGCATATTTCATCGGAAATGAAACTCCTTCTGTAGAAGCAGGCTCTGAAAGCATAGCTACAATTTCATAGCCATTATCCTTACAATACTTTTCAAGCAACTTCGGCACAAAATGATCTGTAGCCTCTAATCCTGTTTTTGCATAATATATAATTGCTCTTTCCATCTTAAAATCTCCTTATAAATAATATTGATTTGATACTGTGCGCACTTTATCTCCTCACATAAGCTGACTTATCTGTACTCTCCACACCATCACACCTAAACATCTCTTTTCTGTCGGTGACCATAAATCAGTTTGTGTGGGAAGATAAAATACTATCTTCCCGGTTTCTTAACCATCCCCGTATCGGGTAACATATCCTTTGCCAGCCACAATCACTTCGTAGTTTCCTGCCCATCTGGACTTACGAAAGTAGCCACTCTCTGAAAATGCGTTTTGCTGAAATTCAGGTGCACTTATTATCTCATTACCTCCGGCTGCTAACCCGGTAGGCACAACCCTCTGCTCTTATCCTTAAAGGCTCCTGCTGTTACGTTTCTCATAATCGGCTACAGCTCTGAGGATAGTCATCGCACGAAATGGGATTCTGCCACCCTGTCATAGACAAGGCGATATAAGCTCGTGGGATATGCGTGTCCTATTCTGTTTTCAATATTCAACGGTTCTTTTCTCAGAACCTGAACAAAGTATAACTGACACCACGCATCTTCTACAGTAACCGACACTCTTTTGAACTAAGAGTAACACTCCCACCTGTTCCAAATCCTTATAAAAAAAGCCGGACTGCATTATCAAAAATGCAATCCGACTTTTTTATTCTGTCAGAAGTTTCATATTGTCAACGGCATTTAATACCATATTCCGGATAAACTGTACTTCCTTCTCCTTCAGACCAACCAACAGATCATCGACTTCTGCCTTTCTTTCACACCCACACACAAGATAATCCAACGATATATGAAACAATTCAGCAATACTAATCAGCGTATCTATTTTTGCTCCATTTACACCAGCTTCAATTTTCCGCAGAGCATCCACTGACAATCCAATATGCTCGGCAAGCTGCTGTCTTGTCATTCTTCTTGCCGCACGCAACTCTTTTATTCTTTCTCCACTATTAACAATATCGTAGTACACCTTCCACTCTTTTCCGGCACCTTATATATTTGCTTAAGCTGTATTCATTGTACCGTAAGCGAATCTTTTGTAAGAGTGACTAAACCAGCTATTTCAGGTGGAATATTGTACACCTTAATACCAAGAATATAAATATTCGCAGATTAAAAAAAGAGATATTTCCAAACTCTCATTACATTTTGGAAATATCTCTTTACTTAATATCCTCATCCGGCACAAACTCCATGATGTCCTCTATCTTACAATCAAGTATGGAACATAATCTGTTAAGGATTACCGTTTTTACGACCATATTCTTTCGCAATCGCTGTAACTGTGCTTTATCTATTCCATAATCTTTAATTAGTGCATACTGGCTAATATTTTTCTTCTTGAGTGTGATCCATAACCTGTCATATACTATCATTACAAAGACCTCCTCCTTGTATTCTACGCAAGAGTGTCCTATAATGATATGGTGCGTGTATGCACCATACTTTATGTATATGATAGAATAGAAAATAGCCATAATCTGCATAGAAAACAGCTCTCAAGGTTATTATGTAATATAGAACGGATTATCTGTTTTACTTTTATGGTATTCAACCGGGACAATTCAATCACCTGACAATTTGCCCGCAGATACCCTTTTCAGAAAGGATTCACAACAACACTATGAATGATAAAAACACATACTCTGTTGATAAATATTTGAAAATCATTGCCGAAAAAGAAGGAATCACAAAAGAAGAAGTCCAACAGGAAATTGGGCGGGCAGTTTCTATTGCTTTAAAAAGCCCTGATCCACAAATGCAACGCTTCTGGACAGACTTTCCATGTGAAAATGAAACTCCCACCATTGAAGAAATCATATACCATCTCGCTGAAAAATTTGCAAAAGAGTCATAGACAAAGGACAGGATAACTACCCGTCTATTCACTCAGATAATCTTCCTGTCCTCTTAATATTTGTTCAATCATATGTAATGCAAATTCTATTTCTCTTTCGTCACACCGATTCATCATAAATGCAAAACGCTCAATGTGTTTTTCTGGGTGCTGCTGGCTCATCAGAACCGTAGGCGATGACTCCAATGCATGAACAATATTCAAATATGTATCAAGACTCATTGCCCTTCTGCCATTTTCAACACTTTTGATAGTATCCAATGATACATCCGCCCGTTCTGCAAGCTCTGCCTGCGTAATTCCAAGCCTTCTGCGTTCTTTTCTGATATTCTCTGCAATAATTTCGTATATGTGCTCTCTTTTCCCCATAGCCCCATCATCCTTTCTGACTTATCGCATTATATCAGAAATTATTATGGGTTTTAGGAAACTGTAATCCTTTGACATTTTCATGTAATACTTTGCATATTCTGTCAAAATCCCTTTAATTTTATGCTATCAGGATGTTTATTATTTATCGCCAACGGAATACCTTTTTGCCAACAGTCCATTTCATACCCTTGCTGTTTTAATTTTTCCAAACACTCTCCCTTAACAATAATATATTCTGGTTTCGCTCTTCCAAAAAATCCTTGATCATACCTGTCAAAATCTTCCGGAACATACTTCATCTCATATTTATCCTCACCCTTAGGCGATAATACCATATGCCCAATACTTTCTTGACAATTCCTTATTAACGATATTGGATAAGAAATTAGGATTCTGTGCTTGAAATGCTTTCAAACTTTCAATAAAAGCAGACTTACTTTCTGTTTTCAAATCCGAAAAAGTTGAATCTACTTTTTGATTTTTTACATTTTTTTCAATATACTCATCCGATTTAGCTTCATATTTCTCTACCATATGCGGATTTTTCGTTACAGCATTAGAATACCAATTTGTCAAGTATTTTAAAGTGTTAAGCTGTCTATCAGAATTACTACTTTCTCTACTGATCCTTTGATATTCATCATATGCACCTGAATCCATTGACCTCATCATATCAAGACCATCTGTAGTGTAAACAAGATTACTACCATGTCCTAAATAATTTCCTTTTTTTACCCCGTAATCCATATTTCCATCTGCATTCATCTTTCCGGCACTTGCCAGCTTTGCTATAGATTCCATTGCATCCAAAAAGGAACTTTTTTTATCTTCTGATATAAAATTATTTGCAGCATATTCCGCTTTTTTCATTCCTAATGATATATTAGCCTGACGCTCCTCCTCACTCACAGAGCTGCCATTTCCAATAAGAAAATTTTCGCGGATAATATCATATACAAATCCCTGTTCCTCTTTGCTACAATTTTCAAGAGAAGACGATATCGTCTTGTCAACATCATACATTCCTGAATATGCTGGTAAATCATCTGCACTTTTATCCACTTGAACAATATTCTGCTCAAATTCGTTTTTCTCTTTTAGCTGTATTGCTCTTTTACCTTTTGCACTTATTTCCAGAATAACCGCATCATCTTTTTCCTTAGAAATATCAATTTTCTCTTTTCCATTCCAGTGATTATTACCATACGGAGTGATCACGCTGTCCTGATAATGTTGGGTAGCTATCTTCATTTTAACCCTCCTGTATTTTGCATAATAGGTTGACACACCAAATCGTGTGACAACCTATTTTTATATTTTCTTAGTTACAATTTACACATTAAAACGGATGATACATAGTATATGCCAAATGGAAAATAGTCTCTGAAGCACTTATGCTACTATCATCACTTGGCGATACAGAAACTCCACATATATCAAAATAATGAGTGGATGTTGAACCATAATACGAATATACACCAATTCCAGGTGGTAAAGAAATATCAATTTCAAATTTACCACTTGAGTCTGTAGTACCTGTACCTCGCCTTATTGCATTCGCAGAGGTATTATTAGCCTCCCATGCCGGACTATAATATAATCCGTTAATCTGCTCTCCCCCAACTGCATACGTTACACCCGTCGAACTGTCTGTTGCTGTCAGCACTCCATAAACAGTTAATGTTCCAGATCCCTGCGTTCTGAAATGTGCTCCATATCCAGGATAATTAACAACCTTATTTAACCCTTCTGAACCTTTAAGATCAGTTATAACAATACCTGTAGCCTTCAAAATAGGAGTAATAGACAATTTATAATTCTGAATGTCCAAATCATCAAAATTCTCCATAGTTTTTGCATTGGAAACTCTAATATAATATTTTCCTGACGAAACAGAAATAGTGTTTCCGCTGCCTACTCGTTTCATTTGATACCCTTCTGATGCAACATTCTGATATACTTCTACAGAACAGGTATTTGTTGAAGCTGTAGTAGCAGAAATTTTTAATTTGTCATAAATTCTACTGCTTGGCACTGTAATTACATACCAATCATTATCAATCGGAGAACTTAAATTTCTTGATTCAATATAAGCCCCTCCTGCTCCATATGTAAATGCTAATGCCTGTCTTACAGACTCGTCAATCTCATAAGAATCACACGCTGTACTTACTGAATAATCCAATGTGAATGATTCACTTACACTTCCGCCCTCAGATGCTAATACATACAAATAATATGTTGCTGTATCACCTGATGTTATATAGCCTAACGCTTCCGGCAATGTACCTGCGGTGCCATTAATATAAGTATAATAATCTGAGCCCGTTAAAATATTGCCTTCTGCATCCAATAAATACAAATCGTAATCCAAATCTGCATTAGCAGGCGTTGTTAACTGTGCTTGCAAATATACCCCTGCTGGCAAATTAATATTATAAAGTTTTGCATCGCCCTTTGCTGTCAAATAGTCACTAACCGTACCGACTACAACCGCAGTATCAGCTTGTGTAGCCAAAATATCCTCTGCAATACTTTCATCTACTGTAATACTTTCTGACGATTTCGATAAGTCATTATTTTCGGTTGTTTCCAATTCTGAAATTTCTACAGGTTCCTGTTGCTGGATATCCACCGATTCATTTCCAACATTAGTATCTTCTGCTGCGACTAAAGAATCCTCTGTGATTTCTGCTGCTTTAACATCCATTCCATTAGCCAATGAAAATGTCATTGTTAATGCCAATGCTGTCGCAACCACTGTTGTTATAAATTTATTTTTCATATCAATTCCCTCCTTTCTAAGCTTATTTTGTACAACAATTTGAACATTATTTTCAATAACCTTTTACCTTTTTTTTATGTTCGGACGTTTCGGCTGATGCCATATTCCTAAACACGCAGGTGGAAATCCATCTATCCCATATACAGCTTCTTTTCTCATGACACGTTCTACAACCTTCAACACTTTCTTATTAACCTGCTTCATTCTCTCTCACCTCCTGTTTAAAAATTTTTGCTATACACAGCAAAGCTGCACATAATATAACAGCTATTGCCATATAACTAATGTAAACCATATCCGCATCTAACAGAACACATCCCAATATTATACACCCCTCAAGTAAAACAATAGTCCTTGCGGATTTTTTCGATTCCATCAATTCCTCTGATGTCATGTGCATATTAGGATGATTCACTGTACCAATCAATCCTATCCCCGTTATAGCAATTACCAATATTGCAAATAACCATTGCGGATGTTCTGACAGTCTTGCACTGATAATTACAATAACTAAATAAGAAACAACGGTTGCCAAATAACATTTATAAAACTTGTCCAAATGATATCCGCCAGTTCGCTTTCTTAATTCTAAGAAAAACACAAGAAAAAATATAGTTGGAAACAGTTTATGGAACGCCAAACTGATTACGATAATACTGCCAACCGTAATAAATTTCTCAATCCAACAGATAAAGACATAAATATATCTTTCTTCCATGTCTTTATCAATTAACCTTGCTTCTGTCATCTGACCAATTAAATCATCCGCTATTTTTTCAATCATAGTTTTTATCATTCCTTTCGCTTCGCTCAAGGCACAAACAAGTTATGAAAAATGTTGTGCCCCTCCACTCTTT